>JAZNED010000130.1:0-17549 GCA_045588425.1 Acutalibacteraceae bacterium | reverse complement strand
TGACAAGTGAGGAATCTGCTGCTGCAATCAAGACTGCAGCTCTTATGGGACAGCTCACTCACTCTTATTCCGATCCTCTTATCAGAAAGTATACTGATGAGCCGGTAATGATTTCTCCCTCTGCCGCTGCTGCTCTCGATGCTGAAAATGCAACTGCTGCAGATATTCTGAAAGCAACCGATTCAATGCTTGATGATATAACAGGTGATGAAAAATACGCATCAGATATCAGCGGTTACAACCTTGATCTTGGTTCTGATGAAGATTTTGCATCGTCCGAAGGTGCATCAAGAATATGTCCCGAGTGCGGAAACAGTGTTCCTGCAGATGACGTATTCTGCCACGGATGCGGTACTTATATAGGTTAATATTCAGGGGGCTGTATATCAGCCCTCTTGATTTTTTTTTTTGTGCATTATGTGCAAACAAGTGTTATAAAATTCGGTTAAACTGTCAGAATATATGAAAGTAGAAAAAACTTAAAAAAATGCCGATTTTTTTCAAAAAACTGTTGCAATTTATATATTTTTATTGTATAATATCCAAGCATGCGAAAAAGGATAGAGCTAATTATGCCCTTTTTTCGCAGACACCATGCGATGATGTGGGATGTGGCTGCACTCTGATGCAGGAAACTCTCACGGAGTATGTCCGATTTCAAACCGGGCGAAGGAATACTGTGTGCAGAGAGTGGTTGTACGGTGTCGTGCGCCTGCCCAACGGGTGCGCTGCGTCGAAAACTTGCGATTTACAGCCAATCTATGCGTACAGGAAGCTGAAACCGGTCCGGAGTTTGCGGTGCAAACCCGGTTTTTTCATGGGGACTGAGGAAACACCCGGCCCCGTGTGCGGTTTTAGCAGACCCGCCAAACAAAATTTACAAGGAGGCGTTTTCAAGTGGCAGTCAAAGAGAAAATCCGTATTCGAATCAAAGGTTACGATCATCAGCTGGTGGATCAGGCCGCTAGCAAGATCGTGGAGACCGCTCGCCGTACCGGCGCTCGCGTTTCCGGTCCCGTTCCGCTCCCTACTGAGAAGGAAGTTGTGACCATCCTGCGCGCTGTTCACAAGTACAAGGATGCCCGTGAGCAGTTCGAGACCCGCACCCACAAGCGTCTGATCGACATCCTCAGACCGTCCAACAAGACCGTTGAGGCCCTGCAGGGCCTTGAGCTCCCCGCCGGTGTGGACATCGAGATCAAGCTGTAATCTACGGCTTGTCAATGTCCCGAAAGCGAGGTCATGTTGGTCCTAACGCCTTTCGTTCAGGCATTTGGAACTCCGACATTGGGTCGGAAAGCCGGAATGCAGAACAATATAAAGGTATAAAGGATCAACCAATAACCAAGGAGGTATAGAAATGCAAAAAGCAATCATCGGCAAGAAGATCGGTATGACCCAGATCTTCGACGAAAAGGGCAATGTCGTTCCGGTGACCGTCGTTGAGGCCGGTCCCTGCGTCGTTGTTCAGAAGAAGACCGTGGAGAACGACGGCTACGCAGCGATCCAGCTGGGTTACGGCGATCTCCGCCCCGCACAGGTCAACAAGCCCATGCAGGGCCACTTCGCTAAGGCTGACGTCGCTGCGAAGCGCATCCTGCGTGAGTTCCGTTTCGCTGACTGCGACAGCAAGAACGTGGGCGACGAGATTAAGGTGGACACCTTCACCGTCGGCGAGCACGTGGACGTTGTCGGCACCAGCAAGGGTAAGGGCTACGCCGGCGCCATCAAGCGCTGGAACCACTCCCGCCTGAAAGAGACCCACGGTTCCGGCCCTGTGGCTCGCCACCCCGGTTCTCTGGGCGTTATCGACCCCGCCCGTGTCTTCAAGGGCATGAAGGGCGCCGGTCACCTGGGTGCTGAGCGCGTGACCGTTCAGAACCTGGAGATCGTTAAGATCGACGTTGAGAACAACCTGATCGCCATCAAGGGTGCCATCCCCGGCCCCCGTAAGGGCATCGTGGTGATCTCCGACACCGTCAAGAAAGCCTAACGGAAGGAGGAAATGAACTATGCCTACTATTTCTGTTTATGACATGACCGGCAAGAAGACCGGCTCCATGGACCTGAGCGCCGACGTGTTCGGCATCGAGCCCAACGTTGCCGTGATGCACTCTGCCGTCATCAACTACCTGGCCAACCAGCGTCAGGGTACGCAGTCCACCAAGACTCGTTCTGAGGTTTCCGGCGGCGGCCGCAAGCCTTGGCGTCAGAAGGGTACCGGCCATGCTCGTCAGGGCTCTACCCGTTCTCCCCAGTGGACTCACGGCGGTATCGCTTTGGGCCCCAAGCCCCGCAGCTATCGCTTCGCTCTGCCCAAGAAGGTGCGCCGTCTGGCTCTGAAGTCCGCTTTCTCCTCTAAGGTGATGGCTGACGAGATGCTGGTTCTGGAGAGCCTGTCTCTGGACGAGATCAAGACCAAGTCTATTGTGAATATGTTGAACGCTCTGGGCGCTGACCGCAAGGTTCTGCTGGTCCTGCCCGAGAAGGACGAGAAGGTTGTCCTGTCTGCGCGCAACATCCCCGGCGTGAAGACCGCGCTGGTGAATACGCTGAATGTTTACGACATTCTGAACTGCGATAAGTTCATCGTGGTGAAGGATGCGGTGGCTCAGCTGGAGGAGGTATACAACTAATGAACGCTCGTGACATTATCCTCGCCCCCGTCATCACGGAGAAGTCTGTGGCTGCTATGGGCGACAAGAAGTACACCTTCCGCGTGGCTGACGGCTCCAACAAGATCGAGATCGCTAAGGCGGTTGAGGAGATCTTTGGTGTCAAGGTTGCCAAGGTGAACACCATCAGCATGAAGGGCAAGAAGCGCCGTATGGGTCGTTTCGAGGGCTACACCTCTGATTGGAAGAAGGCCGTGGTTACCCTGACCGAGGATTCCAAGACCATCGCCTTCTTCGACGGCCTGTTCTAATTAACAGACACGCCCGAACACGGCAATGTATGGAGGCCCTCGGCCTCCGCTAAGCCTGCACACATCGTGTGCATAGCCTGATAATAGGAGAGTGAATACAATGGCTATTAAGAATTATAAGCCGACTACTCCCGGCCGCCGCGGTATGTCCGTTATCGACTATACCAAGCTGTCGAAAGTAGCACCGGAGAAGAGCCTGCTGGCTCCCAAGGCCAAGAAGGCCGGCCGTAACAGCTACGGCCGCATCACCATCCGTCACCGCGGTGGCGGTAACCGTCAGAAGTACCGTATCATCGACTTCAAGCGTAACAAGCTGGACGTCGCCGGTACCGTTATGACTCTGGAGTATGATCCCAACCGCAGCGCTCACATTGCGCTGATTCAGTACGAGGATGGCGAGAAGCGTTACATCATCGCTCCCGCCGGCCTGAAGGTGGGCGACGTCGTCACCTCCGGCGCCTCTGCTGACATTAAGCCCGGTAACGCTCTGCCTCTGAGCGCTATCCCCACCGGTACCTTCATCCACAACGTGGAGCTGTACCCCGGTAAGGGTGCTCAGCTGGCTCGTTCCGCCGGCGTTATGGCCCAGTTGATGGGTAAGGAGAACAACCTGGCTATGATCCGTCTGCCCTCCGGCGAGATGCGTTACGTGCCCCTGAACTGCATGGCTACCATCGGTCAGGTCGGCAACGCTGACCACGCCAACGTGCAGATCGGTAAGGCCGGCCGTAAGCGTCACATGGGTTGGAGACCCACCGTTCGCGGTTCTGTCATGAACCCCTGCGATCACCCCCACGGTGGTGGTGAGGGCCGTTCTCCCATCGGTCGTCCCGGTCCTGTTACCCCCTGGGGTAAGCCCGCTCTGGGTTATAAGACTCGTAAGACCCACAACCGCTCCGATAAGTTTATCGTGAAGCGCCGTAACAGCAAGTAAGCGAAAGGAGATCAAGAATAATGGGTAGAAGCATTAAGAAGGGTCCTTTCGTGCAGCCTGTGCTGCTGAAACGGGTCCAAGAGATGAATAAGGCCGGTGAGAAGCGCATCCTGAAGACCTGGAGCCGCTCCTCCACCATCTTCCCCGACTTTGTCGGCCACACCTTCGCCGTCCACGATGGCAAGAAGCACGTGCCCGTCTATGTCACCGAGGATATGGTCGGCCACAAGCTGGGCGAGTTCGCCCCCACCCGTACCTTTAAGGGCCATGCCGGCTCCAAGAGTACGAAGTAAGCGGAAAGGAGAGAATCATCATGCAAGCAAAAGCGCAAGCGACTCATGTGCGCATTAGCCCCCGCAAAGTTAAGATCGTTCTCGACCTCATCCGCAACAAGCCGGTTGACGTCGCTGCGGCGATTCTGAAGTTCACCCCCAAGGCTGCCTGTGAGCCCGTTGGCAAGCTGCTGAACAGCGCCATCGCCAACGCCGAGAACAACTTCAACATGGATAAGAACCTGTTGTACGTTGCCGAGGCTCTGGTTTGCCCCGGCCCCATTATGAAGCGTGTCCGTCCTCGCGCCCAGGGTCGTGCGTACCGCATTGAGAAGCGTACTTCGCACATCACTCTGGTGCTCAAAGAGATGGAATAAGCGAGGAGGAGGTATAGTATGGGACAGAAAGTTAATCCTCACGGCCTTCGTGTCGGTGTGATCAAAAACTGGGACTCCCGCTGGTTTGTCAGCGATAAGGACTTCGGCGATACGCTGGTGTCCGACTACAACCTGCGTAAGTACCTGAAGAAGACCCTGTATGATGCCGGTATCGCGCTCATCGAGATCGAGCGTGACGCCTCTCGTGTCCGCATCAATATCCACTGCGCCAAGCCCGGTCTGGTGATCGGTAAGGGTGGCGAGGCTATTGATAAGCTGCGTGACACCTGCAAGGCTAAGCTGGGCGGCAAGGACGTCCTGCTGAACATCGTCGAGGTCAAGAGCCCTGATGTGAACGCTCAGCTGGTTGCTGAGAACATCGCTGCTCAGCTGGAGAAGCGCGTTGCCTTCCGTCGTGCCATGAAGATGGCCATCGGCCGCGCCATGAAGCTGGGTGCCAAGGGTATCAAGATTAAGTGCTCCGGTCGTCTGAATGGCGCCGAGATCGCCCGTAGTGAGCAGTATCACGAGGGCACCATTCCGCTGCAGACTCTGCGTGCGGACATTGACTATGGCTTCGCTGAGGCCAACACCACCTACGGTAAGATCGGTATCAAGACCTGGATCTACCGCGGTGAGGTTCTGGTCGGCGCTGCCAAACCCCGTCGGGAAGGAGGCCGCAAGTAATGCTGTTACCTAAGAGAGTAAAATATCGTCGCGTGCATCGCGGTCGTCTGACCGGTGAGGCCCATCGCGGCAACTTCATCAGCTACGGCGAGTTTGGTCTGCAGGCTTGCGAGCCCGCTTGGATCACCTCCCGTCAGATCGAGGCCGCCCGTATCGCCATGACCCGTTACATCAAGCGTGGCGGTAAGGTTTGGAACAAGATTTTCCCCGATAAGCCCATCACCGAGAAGCCCGCTGAGACCCGCATGGGTTCCGGTAAAGGTTCTCCCGAGTACTGGGTTGCTGTGGTTAAGCCCGGCCGCATCATGTTCGAGATGAACGGTGTGTCTGAGGAGGTCGCCCGTGAGGCTCTCCGTCTGGCTGCCAACAAGCTGCCCATCAAGTGCAAGTTTGTCCGCAAGGAAGAAACGGAGGCTGAGCAGGCATGAACAAGAACGAACTGAATAAGATTCGCGAGATGAGCGATGTGGAGCTGAACAAGAAGCTCGATGACCTGAAGGAAGACTTGTTCAATCTGCGCTTCCAGCACGCCATCAACCAGCTGGATAACCCCATGCGCCTGAAGGCCGTCCGCAAGGAGATCGCGGTTATCAAGACCATCATTCGTGAGCGTGAGCTCAAGGCTCAGGCGTAACGAGAGGAGGAAATAAGTTATGAGCGAGCGTAATCTGAGAAAGACTCGTGTCGGTATCGTTGTTTCCGATAAGATGGATAAGACCGTGGTCGTGGCCATCGCTGACAACGTCCGTCACCCCCTGTACAAGAAGATCGTTAAGAAGACCGTGCGCCTGAAGGCTCACGACGAGCTCAACGAGTGCCGCGTGGGCGACCGCGTGGAAATGATGGAGACCCGCCACCTGTCCAAGGACAAGTGCTGGCGCGTCACCCGCATCATCGAGAAGGCGAAATAAACAAGTTAGTCGCACCTCATACCGTCTCGTGGACAGCCAAAGCACACAAACCCCGAAACAGCCTAAAAGGGCGATTTTTCGGTATCTTTTGGCTCATTGTCGCACATAGGCGTCAGCCTTATGTGCTCCGCTTCACCAAAATCTACACAAAAAAGCGCACCTTTTAGGTCGCAGAATTTTGTGACAAACGGATTTTTTGATGAGCGAGGCAAAAACGGAGTGAATACGATATGTATTCACGAGTATTTTAACGATGAGTCATCAGAAAATCCGTATCACAAAATCTGATTCGGGTTTGAGTACTTTGGCTCAGGTCAGCGAGGTTGGTGTTATAAAATGGTGCTTCCTTGAAAGGAGGAAAAAACTGTGGTTCAGCAGCAAACCTATCTGAAGGTTGCCGACAACACCGGCGCGAAGGAGCTGATGTGCATTCGCGTTCTGGGTGGTTCCGGCCGCAGATATGCCAACATCGGCGACGTCGTAGTCGCCTCTGTTAAGAAGGCCGCCCCCGGTGGTGTGGTCAAGAAGGGTGACGTCGTTAAGGCTGTCATCGTCCGTTCCGTGAAGGGTCTGCGTCGTGCCGACGGTACCTACATCCGCTTCGATGAGAACGCGGCTGTTATCATCCGTGACGACAAGACCCCCAAGGGTACCCGTATTTTTGGGCCTGTGGCCCGCGAGCTGCGTGACAAGGATTATCTGAAGATCCTGTCCCTGGCTCCCGAAGTTCTGTAATTGGAGGTGTCGAAATTGAGTAACAAACTGCATGTGAAAAAGGACGATACCGTCCTGATCCTCTCCGGTGACGATAAGGGCAAGCAGGGCAAGGTCCTGGCTGTCAGCCCCAAAGAGGGCAAGGTCATCGTGGAAGGCCTGAACATGATCAAGAAGCACGTGAAGCCCCGCCAGGCCGGCGAGCAGGGCGGCATCATCGAGGCCGAGAGCGCTATCTACGCTTGCAAGGTCCAGGTGGTTTGCCCCGCCTGCAAGAAGGCCACCCGCATCGGCCACAAGAAAGTGACCAACAATGCCGGTAAGTCCCGTTCCGTCCGCATCTGCAAAGAGTGCGGCGAAGAAATCTAAAGGAGGTAGGAGAGAATGGCTACTTTAAAAGAAATTTACAAGTCTGATATCGCTCCTGCCCTGATGAAGAAGTTCGGTTACAAGAGCGTTATGCAGATCCCCAAGCTGGACAAGGTTGTTATCAACGTTGGCTGCGGCGAGGCTCGTGACAACGCTAAGGTGATCGACGCTATCATCAACGACCTGTCCGCCATCACCGGTCAGCGTCCCGTGGTGTGTAAGGCTCGCAAGTCCGTGGCTAACTTCAAGCTGCGTGAGGGCATGAACATCGGCGCTAAGGTGACCCTGCGCGGTGACCGTATGTATGAGTTTGTGGATCGTCTGTTCAACGTGGCTCTGCCCCGTGTGCGTGACTTCCGTGGCATCAACGCCAACTCTTTCGACGGCCGTGGCAACTACAACATGGGTCTGAAGGAGCAGTTGATCTTCCCCGAGATCGACTACGATAAGATCGACAAGGTGCGTGGTATGGACCTGTGCTTCGTTACCACCGCCACCACTGACGAAGAGGCGCGCGAGCTGCTCACCCTGATGGGCGCTCCGTTCGCGAAGTAAGGAGGAGAATGAATTATGGCAAAGACTTCTATGAAACTGAAGCAGCAGAAGGCGCCTAAGTTCTCCACTCGCGCCTACAACCGCTGCAAGATCTGCGGTCGTCCCCACGCTTACCTGCGCCGTTACGGCATCTGCCGTATTTGCTTCCGTGAACTGGCCTACAAGGGCGAGATCCCGGGCGTGAAGAAGGCTAGCTGGTAATTAAGCAATAGCAACCATTTATAAGGAGGTAGAGGTTATGCAAATTTCTGATGTTATCGCCGATATGCTGACTCGAATTCGCAATGCGAACTCTGCCAAGCATGAGACGGTGGATATCCCCGCTTCCAACATGAAGAAGGCTATTGCCCAGATTCTTGTTGACGAGGGATATGTCAAAGATTACAAGGTCATCGAAGATGGCAAGCAGGGTGTTATCCGTATCACCCTGAAATACCAGGGTGCTTCTCGCACCCCCGTTCTGCAGGGTCTGCGCCGCGTGTCCAAGCCCGGTCTGCGTATCTACTCCAGCTGTGAGGATATGCCCCGTGTGATGAAGGGCATCGGCACCGCTATCGTTACCACTTCCAAGGGCGTTATGACCGATAAGGAAGCCCGTAAGTTGAACGTCGGCGGCGAAGTCCTGGCATTCGTATGGTAAGGGGGTAGAAGAATATGTCTAGAATTGGTCGTAAGCCTATCGCTATCCCCGCCGGTGTCGAGGTTTCCGTCGACGCCGCCAACGTGGTCACTGTGAAGGGTCCCAAGGGCACCCTGTCCCAGAAGATCCATCAGAACATCTCCGTTGAGATCGAGGGCAACGTGATTAACGTCACCCGCCCCAACGATGAGAAGGAGAACCGCTCTCTGCACGGCCTGTCCCGTACCCTGATCAACAACATGGTCATCGGTGTCACCGAGGGCTACAAGAAGTTGCTCGAGGTCAAGGGCGTTGGTTACCGTGTGCAGAAGCAGGGCGATACTCTGGTCATGAACCTGGGCTATAGCCATCAGGTCTTCGTGAAGGAGATCCCCGGCATCACCATTGAGGCCCCCGGCCCCAATGAGATCGTCATCTCCGGCGCCGACAAGCAGCTGGTTGGTCAGTTTGCTGCCGAGGTCCGCGAGAAGAGACCCCCCGAGCCTTATAAGGGCAAGGGCATTAAGTATAGCACTGAAGTCATCCGCCGCAAGGAAGGTAAGGCCGGCGGTAAGGGCAAGAAGTAAGGGAGGAGTGAAGAATTATGGTGAGCAAAAAAGACAGCAATGCAGCCCGTCTGCATCGCCACAAGCGTGTCCGCGGTAAGATCAGCGGTACCGCTCAGCGTCCCCGTCTCGCAGTGTTCCGCTCTCTGAATCACATCTCTGCCCAGGTGATTGATGATGTTCAGGGCGTGACCCTGGTCGCCGCCTCCTCCATGGAGAAGGATTTCGGCATGACCGGCGGTAACAAGATCGCTGCTCGCAAGGTTGGCGAGATCATCGCCGCTCGCGCCGCCGATAAGGGTATCACCGAGGTCGTTTTTGACCGCGGCGGCTATGTCTACCACGGCCGTGTGCAAGAGCTGGCCGAAGGCGCCCGTGAGGGCGGCCTCAAGTTCTAAGGAAAGGGAGGAATCAACTTTGGCCAGAAGAGAAGAAATTGTTAGCGAATACAAAGAGACCGTGGTTGCCATCAACCGCGTTAGCAAGACCGTTAAGGGCGGCCGCGTTATGAAGTTTGCCGCTCTGGTTGTTGTCGGTGATGGCAAGGGCACCGTGGGCTTCGGTACCGGTAAGGCCGGCGAAGTTCCGGATGCTATCCGTAAGGGCATCGAGGATGCCAAGAAGAATCTGGTGAAGATTTCCCTGAAGGGCAGCACCATCCCCCATGAGGTGATTGGTAAGTTCGGCGCCGGCGAGGTTCTGTTGAAGCCCGCCGCCCCCGGTACCGGTATCATCGCCGGTGGTACCGTCCGTGCCGTGGCTGAGGCCGCCGGCATCAAGGATATCCGTGCCAAGGCTCTGCGCTCTAACAACCCCTATAACGTTGTTAATGCCACCATGTGCGGCCTGAAGTCCCTGCGTACCGCTGAGGACGCCGCCGCCACCCGTGGCAAGACCGCGCAGGATATTTTAGGTTAAGGAGGACAATAGTATGCAGATCAAATTGGTTAAGAGCCTCATCGGCTGCAAGAAGGACCAGATCGCCACTGCTGAGTCCCTGGGCCTGAAGAAGATTGGCGATGTCGTCAATCAGCCTGACAATGCCGCTACCCAGGGTAAGGTAGCTAAGATCATCCACCTCATCGAGGTAACCGCTTAATAAAAAGCAAGGAGGTGCATTCCCAATGAAACTTCATGAGCTTTCTCCGGCGCCCGGTTCCGTTAAGGACGTCAAGCGTATCGGCCGTGGTCACGGTTCCGGTAACGGCAAGACCGCCGGTAAGGGTCACAAGGGTCAGAAGGCCCGTGCCGGTCGCGGTATCCGCGCTGGTTTTGAGGGCGGCCAGATGCCTCTGCATCGCCGTATCCCCAAGAGAGGCTTCAACAACATCTTCGCTACTCCCTATGTTGCTATCAACGTGGCGGCACTGAACCGCTTCGAGGATGGCGCCGTGGTGAATACCGAGGCTCTGCTGAATGCCGGTATTATCAAAAAAGCTCCGTATGGTGTCAAGATTCTGGGCAACGGCAAGATCGAGAAGAAGCTGACCGTCCAGGTCGCCGCCTTCTCCGAGTCTGCCAAGGCCAAGATCGAGGCAGCGGGCGGAAAGGCTGAGGTGATCTGATTATGTTCCAGATTCTCCGTAATGCATGGAAGATCGCGGACCTGCGTAAGAAGATCCTCTTCACCGTGTTCGTTCTGCTGATTTTCCGTATTGGTTCCGCCATCCCCGTTCCCTTTGTGGACATGTCGGTCTTGACTGCCGGTATGGACAATTTGGATAACCAGTTCGTGGGTTATCTGACCATGATGTCCGGTGGCGGTTTCCAGAACGCGTCTCTGTTCGCGCTGTCCATCACCCCTTACATCAACGCCAGCATCATTATTCAGTTGCTGACCGTGGCGATTCCTTATCTGGAGCGCCTGTCTAAGGACGGTGAGGCCGGCCGCAAGAAGCTGGGCCAGTACACCCGTTATGCTACCGTGTTTTTGGGCCTGATGCTGGGTGTGGCGTACTACTTTATGGTGCGCAACCAGTTCCACGCCCTGACTTCTGCAGCTATGCTGCCCGGTTTTAACTCTTGGTTTACTGCCATCGTTATCGTTCTCTGCTTCACCGCCGGCTCCTCTCTGATGATGTGGCTGGGTGAGCAGATCAACGAGAAGGGCATCGGTAACGGTATCTCTATGCTGCTGTTTGCCGGTATCCTATCCCGTCTGCCCCAGGGCGTCACCTTCTTGTGGCGTATGTTCTGGGAGACCGGTATCAAGGGTATGATCGCCAGCCAGCAGGGTGCTGTTTGGGAGATGCTGAAGGCAATCCTGATCGTCATTCTGTTCCTGCTGATGATCGGCTTCATCGTGTTTATGAGCGATGCCGAGCGCCGCATCCCCGTCCAGTATGCCAAGAAGGTTGTGGGCCGTAAGATGTACGGTGGCCAGAGCACCCATATGCCCATCAAGGTGAATATGTCCGGTGTTATGCCCATCATTCTGGCGGTTTCCATCCTGTCCCTGCCTTCCATCCTGACCACCTTCTTCGGTACCCCCGAGAAGAAGTTCTGGATGAACTTCGTCAACGCTTTCGCTCAGGACAGCTGGTTCTACATCTTCCTGTATGCGATTATGATCGTTGGCTTTGCCTTCTTCTATGTGACCATCCAGTACAACCCTGTTGAGATGGCCAACAATCTGCGGAAGAACGGCGGCGCCATCCCCGGCCAGCGTCCCGGCAAGCCCACTGCTGATTTCATCAAGCGTGTGCTGAACAAGGTCACCTTCATCGGTGCTCTGTTCCTGGGCGTTGTGGCTCTGTTCCCCTCTGTGTTCGGTAAGATTTCCGGCGTTGTCGGCCTGACCATCGGTGGTACTTCTCTGATGATCGTGGTTGGCGTTGCTCTGGAGACTGTCCAGCAGATGGAGAGCCAGATGATGATGCGCCATTACAAGGGTTTCTTAGACTAAGTTCTTAGTACGAACGTCAACGCCGTCGGCCCCGGCTTTCGGGCCGGGGCCAGGCGGATTGATACCGCCGCGGCTTTGTAATTCCGAAAGGAGAAGTAAGCTATGAAACTGATTCTTCTCGGCGCCCCCGGCGCCGGTAAAGGCACTCAGGCAGAGATCCTCTGCGAGCGCCTGAACATCCCCACCATTTCCACGGGCAATATGATCCGTGAAGCTATGAAGAGCGGTACTGAGATGGGCCTGAAGGCTAAGGAGTACGCTGAGAATGGCAAGTTGGTTCCCGACGAGGTGGTCATCGGCATCGTCGATGAGCGTCTGCGTAAGGACGACTGCCAGAACGGCTTTATTCTGGACGGCTTCCCCCGCACCATTCCTCAGGCCGAGGCACTTGACCGTATGGGTATCATCATCGACCGTGTGGTGGACATCAACGTCCCCGACGAGGTGATCACCCGACGTGTATCGGGTCGCCGTGCATGCCTGGATTGCGGCAGCACCTACCACATCGACACCAAGAAGCCGAATGTGGAGGGCATCTGCGATCGTTGCGGCAGCACCCTCGTTCAGCGCAAGGATGACCTTCCCGAGACTGTGCAGGAGCGTTTGCACGTCTATCACGCCCAGACCGAGCCCCTGAGAGATTACTACGCGGCCGCCGGCAAGTTGCTGGTGGTGGATGGCCAGCAGGGCATCCAGGAGATCGCGGAGCAGACTCTGGAGCTGCTGAAGGGCTGATATGATCAGCATTAAGTCCAGCCGAGACCTGGCTCTCATGCGTGAGGCCTGCGTCATCTCGGCCAGAGCGCTCAAGCTGGGCGGCGAGGCGGTTCAGCCCGGTGTCACCACCGGCGAGATCGACCGCATCATCCGTCAGTACATCGAGAGCATGGGAGCCAAGCCCAGTTTTCTCGGTTACAGCGGATATCCCGCATCGGCCTGTATTTCAGTCAACGACGTGGTTATCCACGGCATACCCGGCAACCGTATTATCCGTGAGGGCGACATCGTCAGCATTGACGTGGGCGCTTTCTACAACGGCTTCCACGGGGATAACGCCGCCACCTTTGGTGCCGGCCGCGTTTCCGCAGAGGCACAGGCGTTGATGGACGCCACCCGCGAGAGTCTGTACGAGGGCATCAAGATGGCCACGGCAGGCAACCGCGTCGGTGACATCGGCGCGGCGGTGCAGCGGTATGTCGAGATGCGTGGTTACTCGGTGGTACGGCAGTTCGTCGGCCACGGAGTAGGCACGAATCTACACGAAGATCCCAGCGTACCCAATTTCGGCACACCCGGACGAGGCCCTAAGCTGATGCCGGGTATGACCTTGGCCATCGAACCGATGGTCAATGCCGGCACCCACGAGGTGAGTATACTTGGGGACGGATGGACAACGGTCACCAAAGACGGCCGCTTGTCTGCACACTTTGAGCATACGATCGCGATTACCCCGAGTGGTCCGGTGATTATGACCGACCCCGACGGCAAATTGCGATAAACCAACTGTGACGGCACTCATTAGGGAGGTAAATTATGTCGAAGAACGATGTGATCGAACTGGAAGGCGTGGTTGTGGAGGCTCTCCCCAACGCCACTTTCCAGGTAGAATTGGCCAATGGCCACAAGATCCTGGCTCACATTTCCGGTAAGCTGCGCATGAACTACATCCGCATCCTGCCCGGTGACAAGGTCACCGTGGAGATGAGCCCCTACGATCTGACCAAGGGCCGTATTACTTGGCGAACGAAGTAAGCGGAGCGACATCGCTCCATTAACGGAAAATCGTGTAAAGCACGAAGGAGGTATTCTCAATGAAAGTCAGACCTTCTGTAAAGAAAATCTGCGAAAAGTGCAAGGTCATCAAGCGCAAGGGTCGCATCATGGTGATCTGCGAGAACCCCAAGCACAAGCAGCGTCAGGGCTAATCTGCCGACGCGACAGAAAGGAAGGAATATACTATGGCACGTATTGCTGGTGTCGATCTGCCCCGCGACAAGCGTGTGGAGATCGGCCTGACTTACATCTTCGGTATCGGCCGCAAGTCTGCCAATGACATCCTGGCCGCCACCGGCATCAACCCCGACACTCGCGTGCGCGATCTGTCTGAGGACGAGATTTCTAAGCTGCGTGAGCACATCGACCACAACTATGTGGTGGAAGGTGACCTGCGCCGTACCGTCGCTTTCGACATTAAGCGTCTGATCGAGATCGGTTCTTACCGTGGTCTGCGTCACCGCAAGGGCTTGCCCGTCCGCGGTCAGCGCTCCAAGACCAACGCTCGTACTCGCAAGGGTCCCAAGAAGACCATTGCCAACAAGAAGAAATAAGTAGGAGGGATATAAAATGGCTGCCAAGACTACTGCGCGTAAGGGTGCTACCCGTCGCCGCAAAGAACGCAAGAATATCGAACGTGGCGCCGCCCATATCCAGTCCACGTTCAACAACACCATCGTCACCATCACCGACCTGCAGGGCAACGCTCTGTCCTGGGCTTCTGCCGGTGAGCTGGGCTTCCGCGGTTCCCGTAAGTCCACTCCCTATGCTGCTCAGACTGCCGCTGAGACCGCTGCTAAGGCCGCTATGGAGCACGGTCTGAAGACCGTTGAAGTTTACGTTAAGGGTCCCGGTGCCGGCCGTGAAGCCGCCATCCGCGCCCTGCAGGCCGCCGGTCTGGACGTTACCATGATTAAGGACGTTACCCCCGTCCCCCACAATGGTTGCCGTCCTCCCAAGCGCCGTCGCGTCTGATTGATAGGAGGTATATTGATATGGCAAGATATACTGGTGCGGTGTGCAAGCTCTGCCGCCGTGAAGGTCAGAAACTGTTCCTGAAGGGCGAGCGCTGCTACACCGGCAAGTGCGCCCTGGACCGCCGTTCTTACGCTCCCGGCCAGCACGGCCAGGCCCGTATGAAGAAGGCTTCCGAGTACGGTAAGCAGCTGCGTACCAAGCAGGTTGCTAAGCGTTACTACGGTGTGCTGGAGGGTCAGTTCTATCACTACTTCGAGCTGGCTGAGAAGATGCCCGGCGCCGCCGGTGAGAATCTGCTCACCCTGTTGGAGAGCCGCCTGGATAACGTTGTGTATCGTATGGGTCTGGCTTCTTCCCGTGCCGAGGCCCGTCAGCTGGTGGGTCACAAGCACTTCTCCGTTAACGGCCGTACCGTTAACATCCCTTCTTTCCTGGTGAAGCCCGGCATGACCATCGCTCTGCGTGACGGTAGCCGCTCCCTGGACAAGATGAAGGCCATCATTGAGGCCAACGGCTCTCGTCCCGTTCCCGCCTGGCTGGATATGGACAAGGCTAACAGTTGCGCCAAGGTTGTCGCCCTGGCTAAGCGCGAGGATATCGATCTGCCCATCGAGGAGACCCTCATCGTCGAGTTGTACTCCAAGTAAGCATCGCATCCCCTGCAACAACACACACAACGCGCGTATTGCCGCCTGAGGGCGGCGATACCCGCCATCAATAAAGGAGGGTTTTTGCATGATCGAAATCGAAAAGCCCCGGATCGAAGCTCTGGATCTGGCCACCGACGGCACCTATGGCAAATTCGTCTTGGAGCCCCTGGAGCGCGGCTACGGAACCACCATCGGCAATAGCCTGCGTCGTGTTCTGCTGTCCTCTCTCCCCGGTGTGGCTGTGACCTCTATCAAGATCGACGGCATCCTCCACGAGTTCTCCACCATCGAGGGCGTCAAGGAAGATGTTACCGAGATCGTCCTGAACATCAAGGGCCTCATCGCCAAGATCAACGGCGAGGGTCCCAAGGTGGCGTATATCGAGGCTGAGGGTCCCTGCGAGGTGACCGCCGGCTCCATCAAGTGCGACAGCGAGGTGGAGATTCTGGATCCCGATATGCACATCGCCACGTTGGGCGAGGGCGGTCGTCTGTTTATGGAGCTCACCTTGGATAAGGGCCGCGGCTATGTGCCCGCCGAGCGCAATAAGCAGCTGATGAACCCCGTCATCGGTGTGATTCCCGTGGACTCCATCTACACCCCTGTGGTGAAGGTGAACTACACTGTGGAGAACACCCGTGTGGGTCAGATCACCGACTACGACAAGCTGACTCTGGAAGTGTGGACCAACGGTGTCCTGCACGCCCAGGAGGCTGTGGCTCTGGGCGCCCGCGTGCTCACCGAGCACCTGAACCTGTTTGTGGATCTGTCCGCCGACGCTCTGGATGGCAAGTCCATTCTGGTGCAGTCCGACGACAATCCCAAGACCACGGTGCTGTCTATGACCATCGAGGAGCTGGATTTCTCTGTGCGTAGCTTTAACTGCCTGAAGAGAGCCAGCATCAACACGGTGGAGGATCTGATCAGCAAGACTGAGGACGATATGATGAAGGTCCGCAACCTGGGGCGCAAGTCCTTGGAGGAAGTTATCAACAAGTTGGAGTCCCTGGGCCTGGCCCTGCGTGACGACGAAGAATAATCCCACATTCCGACACACGTCGGATGTAGAACGATAAGGAGTGAATATCCATGCCCGGTACGAGAAAGTTAGGCAGACCTACTGCCTCCCGTATGGCTATGCTGCGTGCGATGGTTACCTTCCTGCTGGAGAACGGCAAGATCGAGACCACCGTCACCCGCGCTAAGGAAGTGCGTTCTTTGGCTGAGAAGATGATTACTCTGGCTAAGGAGCCCACCCTGCACAACAAGCGTCAGGTGTTTGCTTTCGTGACCAAGGAGTCCGTCTGCAAGAAGCTGTTTGACGAGATTGCTCCCAAGTATGCAGATCGCAACGGCGGCTACACCCGCATCATCAAGACCGGCGCCCGTCGTGGCGACGCGGCTGAGATGGCCATCATCGAGCTGCTGTAATCAGCGGTTAGAAACGGATCTAAAAGAGCCTACCCAGTTTTGGGTAGGCTCTTTTTTTTTACGTACCACCCTGTCTTGCCTCCCTCCCGGATAGAATCCGTAGGGGCGGTCTGTGACCGCCCGCGGGCGAACGCAGTTCGCCCCTACGATGCCGCCATAGGTTAGATAGAATTCGTAGGGGAGGGGTTCCATCCCCTCCCGCGCGTATAGCACTTATCTCGGGAGGGCACAGAGGCCCTCCCCTACGATAAGGCTTGCAGTTCGCACAGACCCACCAAGCCCCCCTTGCCTAAAGGTGATTCCCCCGTTAAGCGGGGGAAATGTCTGCGAAGCAGACAAAGGGGGGCCGTTTCGCGGCGAGCGAAAAGGTGGATTTTCGCCGTAGGCGAAAAGACGGATGAGGTGGTCGCAGGGCGACAAAACGGGTCAATATGGTGATCGACCTCAACAATCCCTATTCTATCTTGTGTCGTGACCGTAGGGGAGGGGTTCCATCCCCTCCCACGCGTATAGCACGTATCTCGGGAGGGCACAGAGGCCCTCCCCTACGATAAGGCTTGCAGTTCGCACAAACCCACCAAGCCCCCCTTGCCTAAAGGTGATTCCCCCGTTAAGCGGGGGCAATGTCTGCGAAGCAGACAAAGGGGGGCCGTTTCGCGGCGAGCGAAGGTGGCCGAGCGAAAGCGAGGTCAGGGGGGATGCCGGCTTTCGCGGCTTTTTCTTGCCTTGCGGCGGCGTTTATGCTATAATAAATCTGTTGAGCCTTTTTTGGAGGTGACTTATGAAAAAACTGCTTTCCCTCATTGACATTAAATTTCTCAAATTCATTCTGGTGGGGCTTTTGAACACCGCCGCCGACGCGGGTATTTCCTTTGCCCTTAT
>JAZNED010000129.1:0-2407 GCA_045588425.1 Acutalibacteraceae bacterium | reverse complement strand
GCAATGTTCGTCCGCAAGCGCAAAAAAGCAGCAAACCAAAAGGGTTGCGGGTTTTCCAATAGATTTCTTCGCTTCGCTCGAAATCAGCGCTTGCTGAACTGGGGAGCACGACGGGCGGCGTGGGCGCTCGTAGAACGGTTAGACCGCCAACGCGGTGGCGCCCACCACGAGAATGGCTGACGCCATTCTCCCACAATTCAGCGGATACATCCGCTGCTCGTCGACAAAGAAAAAGACCACACCCGATTGGGTGTGGTCTTTTGCGTATACAGTAGATACGTGCAGTCGGCAAATATCAGCGCTTGGAGAACTGAGGTGCGCGACGAGCGCAGGCGCTGTAAGATTGCATAGACCGCTAACTTTCGTTGCGCCTGCTCGAATATGTCGCTTACGCGCCATATTCCCACAATTCAGCCGATACATCCGGCCGCCCGCAAAAGAAAACACCCACACCAAACGGTGTGGGTGTTTTGCATAACCAATAAGGTTGTTCGCTCTTCGTAGAATCAGCGCTTGCTGAACTGGGGAGCACGACGGGCGGCCTTCAGACCGTACTTCTTACGCTCCTTCATACGAGGATCGCGGGTCAGGAAACCGGCCTTCTTCAGAGCAGAACGCAGGTTCTCGCTGTCATACTGCAGCAGAGCGCGGGCAACGCCGTGACGGATGGCGCCGGCCTGGCCGGGCACACCGCCGCCGGCAACGCGGCACTCGATGTCGAACTTCTCGGTCAGCTCGGTCAGATTCAGGGGCTGACGGACGATCAGCTTCAGGGTCTCCAGGCCGAAATAATCGTCGATATCACGGCCGTTGATGGTCACCTTGCCGGTGCCCTCGTACAGGCGAACGCGAGCCACAGAGGACTTACGGCGACCGGTACCATAGAAGAAAGGTCTCTTATTGTAATCCATAGTCGTTTGTCCTCCTTAATTAAAACTCGTACACTTCGGGCTTCTGGCTGGCATGGGGATGCTCAGCGCCGGCGAAGCAGTGCAGACGGGTCTCAGCCTTGCGGCCGTTGTGGTTGTTGGGGATCATGCCGCCCACGGCCAGCTCCATAGCCTTGGTGGGACGCTGAGCCATCAGGGTGGCGTACTTGGTGGTCTTCAGGTTACCGATCCAGCCGGTGTGACGCTGCCACTTCTTCTGCTCCAGCTTGTTGCCGGTCAGGACAGCCTGAGCGCAGTTGATGATGATGACGTTGTCACCGCAATCGACGTGGGGGGTATAGGTGGGCTTGTGCTTACCGCGCAGCAGAACAGCGGCCTCGGCAGCCACACGACCCAGGGGTTTGCCGGCGGCGTCGATGACGTACCACTTACGCTCGACCTGACCGGGCTTAGCCATAAAAGTCATAGTTGTATCCTCCTGTTTTTGTAGTGTTGGTGGGTCCGCAAGTGACCCGATGCGGCTTGTGGGTTAGGCAAACCGACTTGTCTCGAACGCGACCTATAATAACATAAGGAAATTCGGCTGTCAAGGGGCAAATCCCCGAATTTTTAATTTACAGCCCTCATTCTCTCGATTTCTCTCATTTTTACGCCGTTTTGCTCTGTTTCTCATTTTTCATTTCATTTTTTCGTCACCGGCGAAAAAGGGGTGAAAACCCAGATATATCAACGGTTCGCCGCCTTTTTGGCATTGCGACCACAAGATATTGTGGTGGGAAATTCCGCCGCCACCACGCTACCCAAAAACAGGCGAAAAAAAGTGGTAAAATGTGCGGAATTTTCACGTTTTTAGAGTGGTTTCGCACACACTCACAGCGAGATGGTAGGGGCGAACTGTGTTCGCCCACGGGTCAGGTCGATGTACAACTCGGAAGAGCAATCGTTCTGACCAAACATATCATCCAAATACAGAAAATAATGCTGCTCCTGTTTCATCGAAAACATATTGGTTTGGATACGAGGGTTAGTGCCGTTGAACGGTCCTCCAAAAGCGCCCAACATGGAGAAAAAATTCTCGTCACATCGGGCAGAACACGTAAAGTAATCGGCGTAAGCGCCCTTTGCCAACGCTAAGTGGACGTCCTCACCGGCAAAGATACGACGCAAGGTGTCGGAGATATACTCTAATTTTTCCTTGCTGAGACGAGTCTCCTCCAGGTCGTGCTCTTTCTCAGAAAAACAATTCTTAATAAATTCCTGGAAATGAGGGAGACGTCCGTCGCCGTCAAACATACTGTTTTTCGAGAAGGCGTAGCCTTTCAGCAACTCACGCAGGGCGGCGCGAGCCTTTTCAAAACTGTCGTAGACAGTGGTGGTGAGGGGCAAATCTGCATGAGAGGCGCAGGTGTTCGGCAGAGAGGTTTTTACGGACAATACCCAAACGTAGTTCATCATTTGTTCTCCTTTGTGTTTTATCGGGGAAAGCGAGTGTGATTTCATTATAGCACAGGGTATTC
>JAZNED010000128.1:0-11944 GCA_045588425.1 Acutalibacteraceae bacterium | reverse complement strand
GTACGATCTGACGGATAGCTCCGCTTCCTTCGCCGTGCGTGTTGTTAACATCCCCGGCGACAAGCTGGATGTGCCTGTCACCGCCACTCCCTATGTCGTTGTGGAGATCGACGGCGTGCAGACCACCATCTACGGTGAGGCGCAGACCTCTTCCTACAATGAGGCCTTGAACGGCTAATCGTATCTATAAAACGCCCTCGCCGAGGTTCGGTGAGGGCGTTTTTTTGTTAAAAAAGCGGAAATGTGCGAAAAACGCTTGACAAATGCCTTGTAATGGTAGATGATAATAGCAACAAACTTGCTTTACAGCGTTAAAGCGGGTGTTGTGTATTTTAGAGAGGTTGTGAAATTGTGAAAATCAAAAGCATTGTCACCATTGTGGCTATTGTTGCCGTGCTGGGCCTTGCCATTGGCGTGGCCGCCAGCGGCGTCGAGGTGACCGGTAAGTTCTGGGCGCTGGTACCTCCCATCATCGCCATCTGCTTGGCGCTGATTACGAAAGAGGTGTATTCCTCCCTGTTCTTGGGTGTGACGGCGGCGGCGATCTTTGCCTGCGGAGGGTCGGTGACCACCGCGGTGGATCACGTCACCAGCACCGGCTTTATCGCCGCTATCAGCGGAACCGCCGGTATCTTCCTGTTCCTGGTGGTTCTGGGCATCATCGTTGCCCTGATCAACAAGGCGGGTGCGGCTGCCGCATTCGGTCGGTGGGCTAAGACCCATATCAAATCCCGCGTGGGTGCCCAGTTGGCTTCGTTCTTCTTGGGTGTGCTGATCTTCATTGACGACTATTTCAACTGCCTGACGGTGGGTTCGGTGATGTCCCCTGTGGCGGATAACCACCGCATTTCCCGCGCCAAGCTGGCGTATATCATCGACGCCACGGCGGCTCCCATCTGCATGATCGCCCCCATTAGTTCCTGGGCAGCGGCGGTGTCGGAGTATGCCGGCGATGCCGGTGTGTCCGGTTTTGAGCTGTTCGTCAAGGCCATTCCCTACAACTTCTATTCCTTGTTGACCATCGTATTTGTGGTGGCCATCATTGTGATGAAGGCGGACTATGGTCCTATGCGCCGCCACGAGCGCAACGCCATCCTGAATGGTGATGTCCATTCCACCGACGAGCGTGTGGACGGCATCAAGACCGAGTCCAATCCCCGCGGTCGCGTCATTGACCTGCTGCTGCCTGTGATGGTGCTGATCGCCATCTCTGTGGTGGGCATGCTGTATATCGGCGGCCTGTGGACGGCCGGCGACACCAAGGGCGACCTCATCGGTGCCTTCGGTAATACCGATGCCACCGTGGCTCTGCCTTGGGGTGGTCTGATTGCTCTGGTCGCTGTGATCCTGTGGATGCTGGTGCGCAAGTTGGTCAACTTCAAAGAGGCGATGGAGTGTATCCCCAAGGGCTTTGTGGCGATGGTGCCCGCCATCATCATCTTGACTATGGCTACCGCCCTGAAGAACATTTCCAACGACGTATTGCACGCCGACACCTATGTGGAATTGTTGATGCAGAGCGAGACGGCGCAGAGCCTACAGAATTTCCTGCCTGCCGTTATCTTTGTGGTGGCCTGCTTCCTGGCTTTTGCCTCCGGTACCAGCTGGGGTACCTTTGGCATCCTCATTCCCATCGTCACCGAGATGTTCGGCGCTACCGATCCTCTGCTGATCATCGGTATGTCTGCCTGCTTGGCCGGTGCGGTGTGCGGCGACCACTGCTCTCCCATCTCCGATACCACCATCATGTCCTCGGCAGGCGCTCGTTGTGTCCACGTCAACCACGTGTCCACCCAGTTGCCCTATGCGATTACGGTGGCGGTCATCAGCTTTGTCTGCTTCCTGCTGGCCGGCTTTGTGCAGAACGCTTGGGTCTGCTTGGCAGTCGGTGTAACACTGGTGATCGGCTTCCTGTTCGTGATGCGTGCCCGCGGTAAAAAGCTGGATGCCAAAGCCTAATATGTGATTCAAAAACGGCTGACCTCCTGTGGGGTCAGCCGTTTTGGCATAGTTGCGGACAAACGCCTCATACTATAGGGAAAGGGAGGCGGTAGTATGGGCAAAGGCGAAAAGATTACCCGCATAGCGGCGGTGGCGGCGAGTGAATTGTTTGCACTGTTCACCGTGGTGTGGTTGGTGGTTCGCGGTCAATACGGGCGGTTGCCGATGGCGGTGATCACCCCGTTTTTGGTGGTGTTACCGCTGGTCGCCGAACGCCTGTTACGCTGTGTCGTGGCTCTGCCGGTGCTGTTGTTTGCACTGTTTTATGCTGTGGGGCCGTTGCTGGGCTATGGCTATAATCTGTACTACACCATCCCGTGGTGGGATAAGATGCTCCACGTGTTCGGCGGGGTAACGTTTGCCCTGTTGGGGGTATACCTTTTTGAAAAATGCACGTCCCACCGCAGGCGTTGTATGACGGCGGCGTTTGCCTTGTGTCTGTCCATCGCGGTGGCGGTGGGGTGGGAGTTTTTCGAGTACGGGATGGACACCTTTTTCGGCATGGATATGCAGGATGACACCGTCGTCACCCACATCACTTCCTATCTGTTGGACGGCGCACCGGGGGAGGCGGGCACCATCGAGGGTATCACCACTGTGACGGTGAACGGCAACCCCCTTCCGGTGAGGGGATATATCGACATCGGTCTCAACGACACCATGTGGGATATGATGCTGGAAACCTTGGGCGCCATCGCCGTGGTAGCGTGGTATCTCCTGAGCCGCGGCCGTCACTGCCCCTTTCGGGAAAATAAAAACACGGCTTGCCCAGAATGAGGCAAGCCGTGAAGAATCGTTATTGCACTTCTTGTTCCAAATCGCGAAACAGAGGACTTTGGAAAAAGAATTCAATGGTGATACCTAAGCCGTCGCACAGTTTTTGAATGGTGGAAACGGTGGTGCTGTGATTGCGTCCACTGATGATATTGTTGACGGTGGATTGGGTCACACCGCTGAGCGTGCTTAACTTGTTGATAGAAATACTCTCGGATTCGCATAATTCCAATATACGTAAACGCACGGCTTCGCCGACAGTCATAGGTTTCACCCTCTTTCCTCCTCATACTGACATAAAAGACTTGCAATAGTTACCTCTTTTGGGTTAAAATAACCCAAAAGAGGTGATTTTATGTCGATGTGTTTTATGACAGGGCACGCCGAGGCTCCAAGTGAATTATTACCGCAGATTATGGAGATGGCACGACGATTGATTGAGGAATGGGATGTGACACAATTCGTGGTTGGTCGCTATGGAAATTTCGATCGTTTGGCAGCACAGGCGGTTAGACTATTGAAAGAGCGATATTCACATATTCAACTGGTTATGCTGTTGCCATATTACTCCGCGCACCAAAAAGTGAAAATATCGAACGGATTTGACGGTACGCTATATCCGGAGAGCTTAGAAACGGTACCGCGTCGGTACGCTATCGTAAAAGCTAACCGATTAGCAATCAATGGCGCAGAGCATCTCATCCTGTATCAGTGTTATAATGTGGGAAACACCTATCGTCTGATGAAATATGCACAATCTATCGAAAAAAGGGGCAAGTTACACATTTGGAGGGTGGGGGCGTGTTCGTAAGCCATTTTGCTCTTTGATTTCCTAAAAAAGTCTTTTATCTTGTGAAATAATGTGTTATAATACACAAGATAATGTACTTTAACGCAAAGGAGATACGATTATGTGCGGATTTTGCGGTTTTACCGGTGAGATTGTGGATCGTGAAAAATACTTAAAGCAGATGACCGAGGTCATCACCCACCGCGGTCCCGATTCCGACGGCTATTTTATGGACGACGTGGTTTCCATGGGCTTTCGTCGCCTGAGCATTATCGACTTGGAGGGTGCGCCTCAGCCCCTCTTTAACGAGGACAAGTCCCTTGTCTTGATGTTCAACGGCGAGATTTATAATTATCAGGACCTCCGCAAGGAACTTATCGAGCTGGGTCACACCTTTGCCACCGACGGTGACGGCGAGACCCTCATCCACGGCTACGAGCAGTGGGGTGCCGACCTGCTGCCCCGTCTGCGGGGTATGTTCGGTTTTGCCATTTGGAGTGCCGAAAAGGGCGAGTTGTTCATCGCCCGCGACTATTTCGGTATTAAGCCCATGCATTACGCTCTGCTGGATGACGGTCGTCTGGTGTACGGCTCGGAGATTAAGTCCATTTTGGGTCATCCCGACGTGAAGAAGGAGTTTAATCCTGCCGCGTTGGACAAATATTTGTCTTTCCAATATTCCGTGCCCACCGAGACCTTCTTTAAGGGCATTTCCTGCCTGCCGCCCGCCCATTATCTCATCTACAAGGGTGGCGAGGTGTCGGTCCATCGCTATTGGGAGCCGACCTTCACTCCCAATGAGGATATGACTCTGGAGCAGGCGGTGGACGCTATTGACGAGGCTTTCACCGATTCTGTGGCCGCCCATCGCATCTCCGATGTGGAGGTGGGTTGCTTCCTGTCCAGTGGTGTGGACTCCAGCTTTGTGGCCTCCTATTTCGGCGGTCAAAAGGCATTTACCGTGGGCTTTGACAACGGTCAGCACTACAACGAGAGCAACTACGCCGCCGAGCTGGCCAAAGAGGTGGGTATCAACCATTACACCCACATCATCGGCGAGGAGGAGTATTGGGAGAGCCTGCCCCAGGTGCAGTATTACCTCGACCAGCCCCTGGCCGACCCCGCCTGTGTGGCGCTGTATTTTGTGTCTAAGTTGGCGGCAGAACACGTCAAAGTCGTTTTGTCCGGCGAGGGTGCCGACGAGCTGTTCGGCGGCTACCGCATCTATCACGAGCCTACCTCCCTGCGTGGCTATCAGCGTCTGCCCAAGTGGTTGCGCCGCGGCATTGCCGCTTGCGTGTCCATCCTGCCGGACATCAAGGGCAAATCCTTCCTCATCCGCGGCTCTAAGTCGCTGGAGGAGCGCTTTATCGGCAACGCCAATATGTTCTCCAAGAAGGAGAAGGCAAAACTGCTCAAATCCATTCCCGCCACCGACCCGACGGAGTACACCAAGGCGTATTACGACCGTTGCAAGGGGCAGGACGACGTCACCCGCATGCAGTATCTGGACATCAACCGCTGGATGGTGGGCGACATTTTGCTGAAGGCCGACCGTATGAGCATGGCTCACTCGTTGGAGCTTCGCGTGCCTTTCTTGGATAAAAAGGTGTTTGAGGTGGCGGCCACCATTCCCGTCAAGCACCGTATCGGCGGCGGCACCACCAAGTACGCCATGCGTGAGGCGGCCAAGCGCCACATCCCCGCATCCTCCGCCAGCAAGCCGAAGCTGGGTTTCCCCGTACCCATCCGCGTGTGGCTGCGGCAGGACGCCTATTACAACAAGGTCAAGGAGGCGTTCCTCTCCGAGGCTTCCAAGCAGTTCTTCAACACCGACTATCTGGTGCGTCTGCTGGACGAGCATTACCGCGGTAAGAAGGACAACAGCCGTAAGATCTGGACGGTGTATATGTTCCTGGTCTGGTACGGCGTTTTCTTCGCTGACTAACACATAATACGACCCGCTCCCGCATACTTTCCCATGAGGAGGTATGTGTGGATGTTTGTATTATCGATGAAGACCACCCGCCCGCGTATGGTGGCGTGTGGTGTGATAGTGGGGCTTCTGTTGGTGGTAATGTTTGTCGCTGCCCGACAGGACAAAGCGCGGGTGCAGAGCGTGGCCGCCGGCGGTGACGATGCCGCACGGGTGGGCTATCTGCAGTCGTTGGGCTATGAGGTTGACCCACAGTGGTTGGATGCCCGCGAGGTGACGGTGCCGGACCAGATGAACACCGCTCTCATTGCCTATAACAAACTGCAAAAGGAGGCGGGCAACGACCTGACGCCCTATCTTGGCAAGCGGGTCAAATGCTTCACCTACGCCGTCACCAATCATCCCAAAGGGGATGGGGTGGTGGCACATCTATTTGAATACGATGGCCGCATCATCGGCGGCGACGTCTCCGGCAAAGGTTTTGCCCAAGGATTGAAACCGATGAAATAGCCAAAAGGATTTTCTTATGGAACGATTGGATAAATTCTTATGCTCCCAGAGTAACCTGACCCGCAGTGAGGCGGGTCGGGCTATTCGTTGTGGGCGGGTGACGGTGGACGGTACCGTCTGCCGTCAGGCGGCACAGAAGATCGACCCCGACACCCAGACGGTGGCGGTGGACGGCAAAGCCATCGGCTACGCCGAATTTGTGTACTGGATGCTGAATAAGCCTGCGGGTATCCTCTGCGTTTCCCGCGACCCCAAGGCACCTACGGTGGTGGATTTGCTCCCCGCCGATGCCCGCCGCAAGGGACTGTTTCCCGCCGGGCGATTGGATAAGGATACCCACGGCATGGTACTCATCACCGACGACGGCGATTTCGCTCATCGGATGCTCTCTCCCCGTCACCATATTCCCAAGACCTATCACGCCCGCTTGGACAAGCCTATGCCGGCAGACACCCCCGCCCGCTTTGCCGAGGGGATGGAGCTGGGCAACGGAGAGGAGTGTAAACCTGCCCAGGTGCGTCTGCTGGAGGAGGGGGACAACCCCTTGGTGGAGATTGTCCTTGTGGAGGGCAAATACCACCAGATCAAGCGGATGTTTGCCGCGGTGGGTTGCCACGTGGATTGGCTCAAACGGGTGAAAATGGGCGATCTGCCGCTGGATGAAAGTCTGGAGGAGGGGGAGTGTCGTCTGCTCACTGCCTCCGAAAAAGATAGGGTGAGCAGGTAAACCCGCATTCCGTTTTGAAAAGGCAGATTTTCGCTCATTCATTGTTGAAATACTCGCGAATACATACAGTGTTCGTTGCGTTTTTGCCGCGACTGAACAAAAATCCGCTCTTTTCAAAATCTTCGACCGCAAAGCGAGGAGGTTTCGAGAGATTTTTGTTTCGGTCGGGCGAAGTAATGCTTTGTGCCTTGCGAGCACGAACGGAGCAAAAAGCGCCGAAACGTCCCGCGTTGCGGCGGGTTCGGGCTTGACTGCTCACCCTAGCATTTTGCCTATAAATTTTTAACAAATTTGGGCAACCCTACAGACGGCTATAAATTCTCCATAGTTTAGTGGACAAAAGTTTGTGCAAAATGGGAATTGCTAAATGGGGAAAATAGTGGTATAGTAATCGTGTAAGATTTTGCCCTTCTATGGGTTTATAGAAGGTACATCAATATAAAAACGGAGGTTTTACGTTTATGGCTGGTCTTTCTTTGAAGCACATTTACAAAAAGTATCCCGGCGGCGTGGTCGCCGTGTCCGATTTCAATCTGGAGATTAAGGACAAAGAGTTTATCATCATGGTCGGTCCCTCCGGCTGTGGTAAGTCCACCACCCTGCGTATGGTCGCCGGTCTGGAGGAGATCTCTTCCGGTGAGCTGTACATCGGCGACCGTCTGGTCAACGACGTGGCTCCCAAGGATCGTGACATCGCCATGGTGTTCCAGAACTACGCTCTGTATCCCCACATGACCGTGTTTGACAACATGGCTTTCGGCCTGAAGCTGCGTAAGGTCTCCAAGGACGAGATCAAGCGCCGCGTGGAGGAGGCCGCCCGCATTCTGGATATCGCTCACCTGCTGGACCGTAAGCCCAAGGCTCTGTCCGGTGGTCAGCGTCAGCGTGTGGCTCTGGGTCGTGCTATCGTGCGTGAGCCCAAGGTCTTCTTGCTCGACGAGCCTCTGTCCAACCTGGATGCTAAGCTGCGTGCCCAGATGCGTACCGAGCTGTCCAAGCTGCACAAGAAGTTGGGTACCACCTTCATCTACGTTACCCACGACCAGACCGAGGCTATGACCATGGGCGATCGCATCGTGGTTATGAAGGACGGTCTGATTCAGCAGGTTGACACGCCCCAGCGTCTGTACGACCTGCCCTGCAACATGTTCGTTGCCGGCTTCATCGGCTCTCCCCAGATGAACTTTATCGACTCTGTCATCGGCAAGAACGAGAAGGGTTATTATGTTGAGTTCGGCTCCGAGGATACCAAGACCCGCCGTGGTCTGAAGTATCAGATCCCGCTGCCCGCCGCTAAGGTTGAGGGCAAGGGTCTGGAGGACTATGTGGGCAAAGAGGTCGTCATGGGTATCCGTCCCGAGGACGTCCACGACGAGCCCCGTCTGCTGGCTGAGTTCGCCGACTGCAAGGTTAAGGCCAACGTCGAGGTTACCGAAATGATGGGTGCCGAGACCTTCCTGTATGTCAACGTCGAGGGCTTCGATTTCACCGCCCGCGTGGAGCCTTCCTCCACCGCTCATCCCGGTGACGAGGGCATCGAGATCGCTCTGGAGAACACCAAGATTCACCTGTTCGACAAAGAGACCGAGCGCACCATCTGCAACTAATCATTGTTATCAAAACCACCGCAACCGTTCGGTTGCGGTGGTTTTTTGTTCTGTACAAAAGCCTATTTTTAGCGAAAATAGCAGATATTTTCTTGTTTTTGTCGCTATACGGTGGTATAATATATGCGTTACATTTCAAACTGGGGGAATATGTTTATGCGTAAAACCAAGATTGTTTGCACCATCGGCCCTGCCACCGATTCCGAAGAGGTTATGATCGGTCTGTGTAAAGCGGGTATGAATGTGGCACGCCTCAATTTCTCCCACGGCACCTATGAGGATCACCAGTACCGCATCGACCTGGTCAAAAAGGTGCGCGCGGACCTGAATCTGCCCATCGCCATCATGCTGGATACCAAGGGTCCCGAATACCGCATCCGTACCTTTGCGGGCGGCAAGATTATGTTGGCACAGGGTGACAGCTTCATCTTTACTACCAACGAGGTGGTGGGTGACGAGCATATTGTGTCGGTCAGCTACGCCAATCTGCCGCAGGAGCTGCAGGTGGGGGACACCATCCTGCTGAACAACGGTCTGCTCCATTTCCGGGTAACCGCCATCGAGGGCGCCAACATCCACACCACCGTGGTGGAAGGCGGCGAGTTGTCCGACCGCAAGAGCATGTCCTTCCCCGGCAAGGTGATGAAGCAGCAGTACCTGTCGGAGCAGGATAAGGCGGACATCGCCTTTGGTGTCAAGAACGGCGTGGATTTTATTGCCTGCTCCTTTGTGTCCTGTGCACAGGATTTGCTGGACGTGCAGAATTGGCTGAAAGAGCTGAATGTAACCGACATTGAGCTGATTGCCAAGATTGAGAATCAGTCCGGTGTGGATAACATCGAGGAGATTTGTCAGCACTGCGACGGCGTGATGGTAGCGCGCGGCGATATGGGCGTGGAGGTGCCTTTCGAGAAGCTTCCCACGATTCAGAAAAAGTTGATTACCAAGTGCCGCATGATGGGTCGCCGCGTCATTACCGCCACCGAGATGTTGGAGTCGATGATCAAGAACCCCCGTCCCACCCGTGCGGAGATTTCCGACGTGGCCAACGCCGTGTACGACGGCACCTCGGCCATTATGCTGTCCGGCGAGACCGCCGCAGGCAAATATCCCGTGCAAGCGGTCAAGACCATGGCTAAGATTGCCCAGACCGCCGAGGAGAGCATTAACTACCGCAAGCGTTTCACCACCGCCGAGTTCGAGACCCGCAACCACGTAGACGCCATCTCCCACTCCACCTGCGGTATGGCTATTGATATCAACGCCAAGGCCATTGTGGCTTGCTCCCTGTCGGGCATGACCGCCCGTATGGTCTCCCGCTTCCGTGCGCCGGTGGATATCATCGGTCTGACCACCGACGAGCGCACCTGGCGCAAGTTGGCGCTGTCTTGGGGTGTGACCCCTGCCATGTGCGAGATGTTCACCTCCACCGACGTGCTGTTTTATACCGCTAAGAAGATGGCGGTGGAAGCCCTGTCGCTGAAAAAGGGTGACCACATCGTCATCACCGGCGGCGCACCCGGTGCCACCGGCAACACCAGTCTGATTAAGATTGAGAGTATCTAACGGCATATAAAAGAGGCTGTGATTCATCTGAATCACAGCCTCTTTTTTTCATACTTATCGTTTATACGGCATAGATATTAGTTACCGTCGTTTTCCTTATCCCGCAGTTCTTTGCGTTTCTTTTTGCTCAACTTTTTGCTCTGTTTCGGAGCGGCGAGGATGGTACTCTCCTCATCCTTAAATAATGGGTCGCCATCCAGCACAAAATGCTCCTTGTATCCTTCGTTCTCTTTGTGGATGCGGGCGTCACGCGAACCCTTGAAGTGCAAAAAGCTGACCACGGCGGTGACCAATCCCACACCGATCAGCATATAATAGCGCCAAAACATCTTCCAACTGCTGAGGGCAATGGCACCTTCACGGGTCAGCACGCCGTCATACACCGTGCGGAAGGTCAGCGCCACCACCAGAGCCGGTGCGATGCTGAGGATCGCCATCACGCAGGGGATGAGGGAGCGTTTTTCCTGCTCTCTCCACACACGGCACAGCACCACGGCGACAACGACGAGCAGGATGGTGAATAGCCACAGCGGCCCCAACCAGGGGTTTTCCAGCATTTTCGCAGGCGGGGTGCTTCCCACAAAACGACTGCCGTAGGTCGAGGAAAACCACGTTATCAACTGCAAAAACAGTAAAATGAACAAGAATGCCACCAGTGCAACGCGAAGGATAGGGTGGTTGTTTTGGTCGTGGTTTCTGCGTTTTATATTTTTGATACCCATTTATTTTTCCTCCTTTTGGCTGTCCAATAAGAGCTTGGTCTTGAGAATACCGATCTGGGTCTTGGCGTCGGTGATTTCTCCCGCCAGCACCCGCCGCACCATCTCGTCCAGAGGACACCGCTCTACGGTCAAGAATTCGTCCGCGTCGGGATGCGCATCGGCGGCGGTTAGGCCGGTGGCGAGATAGAGGTACACCTTTTCGTCACAGCAACCGGGGGTGGGGTACAGGCAACCGAGAGAGGTGTAGTTGGCGGCACGATAGCCGGTCTCCTCCTCCAATTCCCGCATACCGGTCACCAGCGGTTCTTCACCCTTGTCCCGCTTGCCGGCGGGGATCTCGGTGAGGATTTCGCCATAGGGGTAGCGATACTGCTTCACCAGCAGCACCTCGCCTTCCTCGGTGAGGGCGACCACGCCCACGCCGCCGGGGTGGCGGATGTATTCCCGCACGCCTTCTTTGCCGTCCGGCAGGGTGACGGTGTCCACGTCCAGACGGAGCAGACAGCCCTGAAAGGCGGTGGAACGTTCTTTGGTTTTTTCAATCAAGTTTTCCATATTCGAATCCTCCTGAAAGGGATGAATGCGTATGTTTGTGGGGGTGCAGGGGCGATTGACCCGCCCGCAACCGATGGATTACGGGGTCACGCAAGGGCTTGTCACCGCTTTGTGTGGTCGCTATGCCTGCCTGCGCAGGTTGGTGATCGGTCACAGCCTGTTGCGGCAGGAGATTACCGCTTTGGTACTGGGCGAGGACGCCGACGTGCGGGTGTTGATGGCTGCCGCCTTTCACGGACAGGAGTGGATGACCACCCTGTGTGCCCTCCGTTTGTGCGAGGAGATGTGTTCCCATCTGCGTGCGGATTTGCCACTGTGTGATATGTCCCTCTCCCGCGCTTTGCGCGGTCGGCAGGTGTGGTTTGTTCCCCTCGTCAACCCCGATGGGGTAGAGATTGCCCGCTATGGCAGTGTTGCCGCCGGCGCTTATGCCGCCACGGCGGCACAGTGTGGGGCGAATGTCCCCGGCTTATGGCGCGGCAATGCCCGCGGGGTGGATATCAACTCTAATTTTAACGCAGGATGGGCAGAAATGCAAGCCTTAGCGCAAAAAAGAGGTAAAAATTGCGGCGAATCCCCCGAAAGCGAGCCGGAAACCCGCGCGTTGGCTCAGTTGTGCCGCCGCGTGCCTTTCCGCCACGTCATCGCCCTCCATACCCAAGGGGAGGAGATTTATTGGCGTTACGGTGACTATACTCCACCGCAAAGCCTCTTGATGGCGCGGGTGTTATCCGCCGTGTCGGGTTATGCCATCGC
>JAZNED010000127.1:0-11207 GCA_045588425.1 Acutalibacteraceae bacterium | reverse complement strand
TTTCGTTTAAAAAAAAAAGGGGCGTGGGCCATGCCCCCCATCCGTTTTCTTATGCTACGATTACCGTGAGTCCGGGGTTTTCCCCCTCGGCATCCCGAAAGGTCTCCCAGAAGCCGTCGGCATCAAACCCCACCTGCCCACACCCCGTCAGGGTGACGGTGGTATCCTCTAAATCCGTCAGGCAGTCCATCAGGGCGTCCAGATTGTGTCCGTACCAATCGGGAAATGCCAGCGCATCCGCAATGCGGGCGTGAAGCTCTTTTTTATCGGCGCAACCGCCGCAATCAATGATTACCTTCATATTATGGTTCTCCGTATAGCAGGGTGAAACTCTCATAATGGTCGCCGGTGTAGTAAATCAAGCCGTCGTTGGAATAGACGATACGCTTAGCACCGCGGGAGGTGATGCCGTAGGTGTCGATATCGCACTCGTAGTAAAGACGTCCCGCCTTGTTGGGTAACCGCCCCTCTTTGTTGTAAAAGCGGTCGCCGCCGCAACATTTGTCCGCAGGTTTGCCGAGAGAATTGTACTGATTTTTGGTGACGAAGTTTTTCGGCAGCTTGCCGTAGGTGTGCAGATACAGTGCCACGTCCTCTTTGGACTCGTAGATGCCATCCTCGGCGATGGCAGCGTTGCCGCCGGTGGGGCGGGTGGTGGGACGGGTGGTGGCGGTGGTGCCGCCACTACCCAGATGGGTGTAGTTGGCGGGGTAAAATTCGATGGTACCCTTATAATTCTGGATCGTGCCCGACAGAGAGAGCCAATCCCCCTCCGCCACCTCGGGGCGGGAGGCGTCCGTCGGCTTGACACGGTAGCAATAGATGGTTTGGACACCGCCGGTACCCTCCACCTGCAGGTCGAAGGTGGCGTTTCCGTAGCCTTCACTGTACCCTTGGCTGGAGGTGACCACACCCGTGAGGGTGACGTTCTCGATCTTTGCCCCCACGTCCAGTTGGAAGGCGCGATCCACCAGCGCTTTATCCGCCGACGAGGCAGTAGGAGCCGTGGTCGTAGCGGGGGCGGTGACGGTAACCGGCGGCACCGTGAAGCTGCCCGCCGTGGGTTTGGTCGCCGATGCCGTGGTGGTGACTTTCGTATCGTCGCCGTCGGTGGGATCTACCTGCAATTCGGTGGTGGATACGGGAATTTTGGTTACCGAGGCATTGGTAGAAGCGGTGACCGAAGCCGTCGTTTGCGAGCCATCGGTCTTATCGGTGGCGGGTGTGTTACCGCAACCGACCAGCGTCAGCAACAGGGTCAGTAATAAAAATAAGGATAATAATCTTTTCTTCATGATTTTCCTCCGAAAAGGGAATTGCAGAGAAAGTATAACATAAAGCAAGGAGTCTGTAAAGAGAAAAGATACCCCGCGTTCATCGTTCGGTTTTCTGTTTTCGTTCGCCCTCTCCGTCGCCATGCGGCGACACCTCTCCCAAAGGGAGAGGCTTGCGGGAAGGGATGGAACCCCTCCCCTACAACACCAATTTGGGTTGGTGCGGGATTGTAGGGACGACCATTGGTCGTCCGTTACGGATGGGCAATGCCCATCCCTACGAGTTCTATCCAACCTCGGTGATGCACCGTAGGGCGGGGGCTTGCTCCCGCGTTTTTTGCAGGAGGGGGTGGAACCCCTCCCCTACGGATTCTATCCGACCTTGATAGACGTCGTAGGGGAGGGCCTCTGTGCCCTCCCGCCCGCGGGCGGCAGATTGCCGCCCCTACCGTCCCATTTTCAATTTCTCATTCCTCATTTCTAATTCCTCATTCTGTTTCATATACTCTACGGGTGATAGTATGAAACGAAAGAACATGAAGATATGGGGACAACGGTGTGCCGCCCTGCTGTGTCTGACGGTGACGGCGGCGTTACTGGTAAGATGTGGGGCGTGGAATCGACTGGCGCTGGCGGCGGCAGGACTGCGCCAGCCGACCCGCGTCGTCACCCTGCTGGATGAAAAGCTGTCCGCCGACGCGCTGACCGCCTTTCCCACCCCCTCCCCCTTTGAGGGGGTGGGGGATACCACCGCCCCCGACCTGCCGACGGTTGCGCCCTTAGTGGAAACGCCGCCCATCACCATGGTGGCACCCCCCGAAAATCGCGGCGACGGCGGCAAAATCCGCGAAAAGACCATGGACGGCGGCAACCGCGGCAAGGGAATTGCGGTCACCAACCGCAGCGGCACCACCGTAGATATTGTATCGGCTTTGTCCGCATCCCTACCCCTACACTGGCAGGAAACCGACCTGCCCCAGGTGCTGATCCTCCACACCCACACCACCGAAGGATATATGACCTATGAGGCGGACTACTATAATGCCGCCGACCGCCACCGTACCGACCACCACACCCGCAACGTCTGCGCCGCGGGGGAGGCGGTGCGGCTGACCTTGGCCGCCTACGGCATCACCGCCATCCACGACACCACCGTCCACGACAGCCCCGTCTATTCGGGAGCGTACAACCGCTCGGCGGAAACGGCGGCGAAATATCTGGAGCAATATCCCTCCATTCAGATTGTCATCGACCTCCACCGCGACTCGGTGGAGGATGGCGGCGTGATGATCCGTCCCACCGCCATGGTGGAGGGGAAAAAGGCGGCGCAGATGATGTTCGTCACCGGCGTGGTGTCCACCGACTCCCTTCCCCACCCCCATTGGCAGGAAAATCTCACCCTCACCGCCCACTGGCAGGCGGCGCTGGACGCGGTCAGCCCCGCTCTGATGCGCCCGCTCAATCTCACCGCCAGCCGCTACAATCAGCACCTTGCCCCCGGCTGGGTACTGGTGGAGGTGGGTGCCGAGGGCAACACGGTAGAGGAGGCGGTGTACGCCGCACAGATACTGGGACGGACGCTGGCAGAGTTGCTCGGTTGACAAGGGCGAAAAAATTGGGTAAAATACAGTCAATTAGTAATGAGTAATGAAAGAAAATTCTGCAACACCGTAGACAGCGCGATCATTCCTCATTACTCATTTCTCATTCCTCATTTGTTTCGGAGGTGCCCTATGTCCCACGTAATTGCCGCCATATCCACCCCTGCCGGTGCGGCAGGGCTTGGTGTGGTGCGCCTATCCGGCGACGATGCCGTCGCCGTAGCCGCCAAGCTGTTCCGCCCCATAGATGCCAACCGTCCCCTCACCGCCCTCAAGGGATACACCGCCGCCTACGGTCACGTCTTTGACGCCGACGGCGACGTGGACGACTGCGTGGCGCTGGTATTCCGCGCGCCTCACAGCTACACCGGCGAGGATGTGGTGGAGCTGTCCTGCCACGGCGGACGGTATATTCTCCAGCGGGTGCTGCGGGCTTGTTTTGCCGCCGGTGCAAAGCCTGCCGCGGCAGGCGAATTTACCCGCCGTGCCTTTTTGAGCGGCAAGATGGATCTCACCGGCGCGGAGAGCGTGATGGATCTCATCGCCGCCGAGGGCAAACTGGCGGCGCAGACCGCCCTCACCGCCCGCGAAGGCAGTATTTTCCGCTGTCTGTCCGCGGTCAAGGAGGGTCTGCTGGGCATTGCCGCGCAATTCTCCGCCTACATTGACTATCCCGACGAGGATATTCCCGATCTGGACACCGCCGCGTGGCGTAGCACCGTAGAAACGGCGATTGGCACGGTGCAAAACCTGCTGGACACCTACGATACCGGTCGGATTCTCCGCGAGGGGATCGACACCGCCATCGTGGGTCGTCCCAACGTGGGCAAATCCACCCTGATGAATCGACTCTCCGGCTGTGAGCGCAGCATCGTCACCGACATCGCCGGCACCACCCGCGACATCGTGGAGGAAACGGTGCGGCTGGGGGACGTGACCCTGCGGCTGGCGGACACCGCCGGCATTCGCGACACCGCCGACGTGGTGGAGAACGTGGGTGTAAGCCGCGCCAGAGCCAAGATGGAACAGGCGGCATTGGTGCTGGCCGTCTTTGACGGCAGTGAGCCACTGCAGGAGGAAGATAAGGATTTGGCGAGCCGCCTGAACGGACGCGCCGCCATCGCCATCGTCAACAAGGCGGACAAGCCCCTTGCCATCGACAGGGATTGGATTGCCGCTCGTTTCTCCCACGTGGTGACCCTCTCGGCGAAGGAGGAGGGCAACGTAGCAGAGCTGACTGCGGCGGTTGCCGCGATCACCGGCATTGAAAAGCTGGATGCCGCCCAGCCTGTGCTGTCCACCGAGCGCCAGCGGCAGTGCGCCGCCGACTGCCTCGCCTGTCTGAGGGAGGCGCAGGAGGCCATCGCCATGGGCCTGACCCCCGACGCGGTGTCGGTGAGTATCGACGGTGCCATCAACGCCCTGCTGGAGCTCACCGGCGAGCGTGCCACCGAAGCGGTGGTGGAGCAGGTGTTCGCCCGCTTCTGCGTAGGTAAATAAGAAATAAATATCCCCCGCATAGCGGGGGGTATTTCATTTTCGGGCACAAGTGCGCTTTTTGTTGGCCAATCAGCCACGCATAGATTACCGGCTACCCATAAATGGGTAAATGTAGTGCCTAACAAAGCCTCCCTCCGGGAGGGAGCCTGACGAGCCGTTTTTGTTACGCATTCTCCCCCAGTCTTTTCGCCTGCGGCGAAAATCCAGCCCCCTCCGGGAGGGGGCCTTGCCGCTGCGGCGGGCTTTTCATCGCTAAAGCTCTTCCCAACCACGCGACTATCGCGTGGTTTTCGTTTACAAAAAAGAAAAACCCTCGGTCAAACCGAGGGGGTTTTGTTATTTCTTTCTAAGGATAAAAGTGCCGAAGAACACGGCGGCTAACACCAAAATGATGGTGGGACCGGTGGCGACGCCGTTGTAATAAGACAGCCACAGACCCAGCACGCCGGCGAACAGACCGAAAATCAGGCTGAGCAGGTGATACGACCGCATGCTCCGCGCCACGTTGCGGGAAGCGGCGGCGGGCAGGATCAGCATGGCGTTGATCAGCAGCAGACCCACCCAGCGGATGGCGAGCATCACCACCACCGCCACCAGCACCACAAACAGATTGTCGTACAGGGCAGAGCGAAAACCCTTGCTCCGTGCCACCGAGGGGCTGATGGACACAGCGAAGAAGCCATTGAAGCAGAAAAGCCACACCAGAACGGTAGCCGCCAACACCCCCGCCAAAACGTAGAGTTCTTGGGTCGTGACGCTGAGAATATCGCCCACCAGCAGGCTCTGGTAGTTGGCCAGGTTGCCCCGGGCGGACAGCAGGGTCAGACCCAACGCCACGCCAACGGAGGAAAACACGCCGATGACCGTATCGGTGGAGGCCAGACGACTGCGGCGGATGCGGTTCATGCACAGGGCAAACACCACGCCGAACAGCACCATCACCAGACGATACTCGCTGACCCCCGCAATGACGCCGATGGCCACGCCCGTCAGGGCGGAGTGACCCAGCGCATCCGAGAAAAAGGACATCTTATTATTCACCACCAGCGTGCCCAACAGGGACAGCAGCGGCACCAGCAGCAGCACCGCCCACAGGGCGGTACGCATAAAATCGTAGGAGAGCCAATCAAACATCCGCCTCACCTCCCGTCAAAAAGGTCTTTTGGAAGGCATCGGAGGCGAACACCTCGGCAGGTGCGCCCTTTGCCACCACCTTGCCGTCCAGCAGCACCACCCGGTTGGCGTGGGCACGCACAAAGGGCAGGTCGTGGGAGATGATGAGGATCACCATATCCTGCTGACGCAGCTGCTCCAACAGATCGTAGAATTTCGCCAGTCCGCCGGTGTCCACGCCGGACACCGGCTCGTCCAGCACCAACATATCGGGATGGGGATGGGTGGCGATAGCCAACAGCACCCGCTGCCACTCGCCGCCGGAAAGGCGGCCTGCCTGCTTATCCAGCAGATCGGCAGCGTCAAAGCGGGCAAAGTGATTTTCCAGTTTTTCACGCAATTTGCGGGGAATGGGCAAAAAGGCAGGCCAGCGGGAGGTGTACGCCACCGCGATGTCCAGCACCGATGCGGGGTTTCCCTCGGCAATGTTCAGGCTTTGCGGGACGTAGCCGATGCGAGGTCGCCGCTTGGAGGGGGTACCGTTGTGACCGGAGAACACCACCTCGCCCTCGTGGGGAATCTCGTCCAAGATGGCCTTGAACAGGGTGGATTTACCCGCGCCGTTGCGACCGATGACGGCGGTGATCTCCCCGCAGTGGGCGTGGAGGCTCACGTCCTCCACCAGGGTCTGTCCCGATGCGCGGACGGTGATGTGTTCAATTTTTAAGCAGTGGAGTCCGCAATGGTCGTGATGGCTCACGGCGTTTCACCCTTTCAAAGAATTAGGAATTAGGAGTTAGGAATGTGCCAAGGTGGGATGGGATTTGTAGGGGACGGGTTTCCCGTCCCGCGGGCGATTCGTGAATCGCCCCTACGGTGTAACAACAATATCACAAAGGATCCGTAGGGGTCGATGCCCACATCGACCCGTTATTACGCTCTGCGACCACCTCATCCGTCATTTGCTTCGCAAATGCCACCGTTTCACTCGCCGTGAAACGGCCCCCCTTTTGTCGGCTTTGCCGACATTTTCCCCCGCTATCGGGGGAAATCGGCCTCGAGGGGAAGGCTTGATTCTATTCAAGGTCAGAAATAATCTCTAACCAACCACGTTTTTCAATTCTTTCACATTGGCTTGCATGGCGGTGAGCCAGTCCTCTCTCCCTCCGTCACGGCTACGCCGTGCCACCTCCCTCGTCAGAGGGAGGTGTTCGAGGTCGGTGCTATGTCTGCGGGAGGGGGTGGAACCCCTCCCCTACGGGTTCTTTCCAACCTTGATAGACATCGTAGGGGAGGGCCTCTGTGCCCTCCCGTTTATACGGATTTTGTCCAAGGTTGGTGCAGGGTTGTAGGGGCGGATACCATCCGCCCGGAGCTTATGCGAGTTTTGTGGCAAGGCCACAAAATCTCGACGGACTTCGCCGTAGGCGAATGTCCAGGCATCGTCTCCTACGGGTTCTATCCAAGGTGGGATACTATTCTCTTACCCCGCGATGTGATTGAGGTTTTTCACGTTTTCCTCCATGGCGGTGAGCCAGTCCTCCTGCACCGCGGTGTGGACAGACACCGGCGTACCCGCCACACCCTCGTACCGCAGGGCGTACTGGGTGTCGTACATGAGCAGCAGGTCGGGGTATTCCGCTGCCAGCGCCTCCACCTGCTTCAGGTCGGCGGCGGAGAGTCCACTCTCCCCCTCCACCGAGAGGGTCAGCTTCACATCCAGCCCCAGGTCGGCGGCAAGGTAGCTCATAGAGTCGTGGAACAGCACACAGGGTTTGCCGCTGAGGTCGGGCAGGTCATCCGCGATGGCGGCAATCTCTGCCAGATAGGCGGTGGCGTTTTTCTTGTACAGGTCCGCCTTGGCGGGGTTCAGCCCGCACAGGGCGTTCCGCACCGCCGCCACCTGCGCCGCATAGCGCACGGGGCTGAGCCACAGGTGCTCGTTGTATTCTTCTTCGTGGTGGTGGTCGCCCTCGGCGTGGTGGTGATTGCCATCGGCGCACAGCAGGTCAACTCCCACCGAGGTGTCCACGCATTTTCCCTCTTCCACGATGCCGTGGAGGAAAGGCTCTGCCCCTGCTCCATTCATCAGGATGAGATCCGCCTCTTGGGTGAGGCGGCGGTCGGAGGGGGACAGCTGATAATCGTGGAGGCATCCCGCCGCCGCACCGTCCAGACGGTGCAGGGTGACGGAGGTGTCCTCGCCGAGAATATGCTGTGCCGCCATATAGACGGGATAGGTGGTGGCCAGCACCGCTTTGCCTTCGGCTTGACCGACGGAACCGTTACCCAACACGTGGGTCAGCCCCACCGACAATAGCAGGATGGCCGCCAGCATCAACGCCACGGCACGATAGGTCTTAAACGTCTGTTTCATGGGATTTCTCCTATACTTGGAGTATAATTAGATAGGTATTCACCTATTTGTAAACGAATTTGAGTTCATTTGCTTGTCCAAACCGCTTTTTTGGAAGGCATAGGCAAGGATCAGACCGCCGCCGATACAGGCGATCATCTGACCCAAACCCACCGATCCCATCCACATCAGCCAGGTGGGGGTGTTGACCGGACCCAGCACCACCGTCAGCTCGGTGCCGATGATGAGGGCGTTAAACACCACGGGAGGAATGGTGGAGAGGACGGGCAGACCGCCCAGACGGATATGCCGCAGGCGGTAGGACAGCCACGCCGCCGCACCGGTGGCGAGGGTGCCCAAGAGAATATCCAGCGCACCCGCCGTGTTGGCGCCCATGGTCAGACCCACCAGATTGGAGATGGCACAGCCCACCGTCAGACCCGCCACGGCGGCAGGATGGTAGGCAGCCAGGATGGTCAGCGCCTCGGACAGACGGCACTGGACGATGCCGAAGGAGAAGGGGGCTAACAGCAGGGTCAGGGCGGTGTACAGACCGGCGATGACACCGGCGATGGTTAAGAATGGCAGGTTATTGCGCTTTTTGGGTGTTGCGTAGTTGTTCATTTTCGATTCGCTCCTTAGTTTTGTTTAAAGTCAGGATGGTTACGAACTGACTGTTTATTGAATGAGAAATTAGTAATGAGAAATGAGAAATGAACGTAGTTTCTGCCACATCGTAGTCGCTACTCCAACTACTCATTACTCATTGCTCATTACTCATTCTCTCATAAATCCACGCGTTGCCCTGTTTTTCGGTGCGGGTAATCACACCGCGGTCAAGCAGGACTTTCAGCGTGCCGTTCAGGTTGCGGCCTTGCATCTTTACCGCCTTGCCGAATTGGGCGGCGGTGAAGGTGGCGGGCAACCCCGCGGGAATGAGGGCGGCATAGTCAGCGGGACAGCACAGGTCAAGGGTGTCCTCCACAGACAGCGGCAACAGCACCGCCCGGTGACTGAACCGCTTGTAGGTGTTGCCTTTTTTATCCACCTTCATCACCCGCTGTTCCTCGGCGTCGATGAGCACGAGGCGGACGGTGAGATGGGGATGGGATAAGAGTGGCAACAGATAGATGAGCTGCTTGCCGCCGTCAGCGAAACTGCCGAGGCGAGGACTTTTCCGTGGCTCGGTGACGGTACCCGCAACGGGGTCGATCCACGACACGTACTTGCGCCGCACCAGCGGATGCACCACCGTGACGGGGTAATCGGGCAACAGCACCTCCAGCTTTTTGCGCAGCGGCGTGAAACTACCGGTCTGCACCTCGGTGACGGTGGTGCCGTCGTAGATATCCGCCACCTTGCCGCAGGGCAGGGTGATCTCGTGGTGGGCGGGGTTGTCGTCCAGCCACCACTTGAGGGTGGCGTGGAGTGGTTTTTCTTTCAGCACGCCGATACTCTGGGTGGGGAGATCCCCCTCCCGCACACGGGCGACCGCTTCGTTAAAGTCCATTGCTTACGCTCCGAATATCACGCGCGCCGCAAAGGTGCGACCGCGGTCGGTGTCACCCGCCACACAGCAGGTGTTTTCGCCGTCCATGCTCACACACAGGGACAGCAGGTCCCCCTGACGGCTCTCGCCCGCAAAATACAGCTCAATATCCGTGGGGGTTCTCCCCTGCCACGGCACAGGAAGAAAATCCCACATAAAATCCGCGTAGCGGGTGTTGTTGACGTGGCCGTTGCGGTCAATATCCGACCAACGCACCTCGTAGTTGCCCGCCGCCATCGGCTCGGTGATGGTAAAGCGGGCAGGATCGGCACAATTCACCCCGTGGGGGGCATCCGGCAGAGGGGCAAGGGCTGCGAACTCGTCACCGCGCAACAGGCGGTGGTCGGTGACCGACACCAGCGCAAACTGCATCACGCCCTCGATGAGTAACAATCCCTCGGCGTCACGCCACTCGTAGCAACGGAAAAAACGGGGACCCTTGCGGTCGCGATGCCAGGTGGTGAGGGTGACCTCCTCCTCCAGGGTGGGCAGGCGGTGGATCGCCGCGTGCCAGCGGGAGGCGACGAAGGCGATGCCGTGAGAGCTGAGGTCACGCCAGCCCAAACCGGCCGGACCGAGGTGCTGTTCCCCCGCCTCCTGCTGATACCGCAGGACGGCGGACAAGCGGATGCGATCGGCGCTGTCGGTGTCAAAAGAGGCCACTTTGACTGTCATTTTGTATTCAGGTTGTATAATTTTGGTCATAATATACTCTCCGTAAATAAATAATGAGGAATGAGCAATGAGTGGACGTTCGCCTGTGGCGAAGTCCGTCGCGATTTTGCGGCGTTGCCGCAAAACTCGCAATGAGTAATGGGATTAGCCGCTACGAAATCGTAGCACCTGCGTTCATTCCTCATTACTCATTTCTAATTACTAATTACTCATTATCCGCCAGTTTATTGGCGAGATAGTCACACCAAAAGGGTGCAGATAATCAGTTGTCACCTGCCAACTTTTTGGCGAGATAGCGTAGATCTTCGGCGTCGAAAAATTCGATCTGCAAGGTGCCGCCCTTGCCGCCCACGTTCACCTTGATCTGACGACCCAGCGCCTCCTTCAGGGACAGCGCCACCTCGTCGTAAAAGCTGTCGTGCTTCTTGGGCTGGGCGGGGGTGCGGGGTTTCGCCTTGGCAGCCTTGGCCATCTTCTCCAGCTCGCGGACGGACAAACCCTTGTCCACCGCGGCGATGGCGGCGGCGATCTGCGCCTCCTCCCCCTCGAATGCCAGCACGGTGCGGGCGTGACCGGCGGCTAGTTTACCACTGGCCACCATATCGGTCACCGCCTCAGGCAGCTGCAGCAGACGCAGGGCATTGGCCACCGCGGGACGGGATTTATTCACCACCTGAGCGGTCTGCTCCTGGGTCATGCCGTAGCTCTCCATCAGGGTGCGGTAGCCAATGGCTTCTTCCATGGGATTCAGGTCCTCGCGCTGCAGGTTTTCGATCAGCGCCAGCTCGGCGCTCTCCTGCTCGTCCATATCGCGTACCACCACCGGCACCTCGGTGAGACCCGCCATGCGGCTGGCGCGCCAACGGCGCCCGCCCGCCACCAGCTGATAGCTGCCGTCCGGCATGGGACGCACCAGCAGGGGCTGCAGCACGCCGTGCTGGGCGATGGAAGCGGACAGATCCGCCAACGCCTCCTCGTCAAACTGCTTACGGGGCTGTTCCTTGTTGGGGATAATCTCGTCTAAGGGCAGGGTGACGGTGGAAAGACCGTCCTCCAGCGTATTCTGCGCAAACAGCGCGTCCAAACCGCGGCCGAGACCGCCAATTTTGTTAGCCATATTTTTCATCGTCTCCTTTTTA
>JAZNED010000126.1:0-4460 GCA_045588425.1 Acutalibacteraceae bacterium | reverse complement strand
CCTCTCGAGTGACCCGGCGAGGGAATTTCCTGGGTCGCGTTCTGCTTTTTGTTTGGATGGGGTAGGGGAGGTGCAACTCAATCAACGCTTGAGTTGCAAATGAAAATTGTTAATATCCGCGCTATTGCGCCTGTGATGAATGCGTTGTATACTGGTATCAAGGACAATGCATTGTACTTTTTACAGAAAGGAGAATCAGTATGAATTTGAATCTATCCGCGATTGGAAAGTTTATTCAAGACGGACGTAAACACTACGAAATGACTCAGGCAGAATTGGCAGAAAAACTGGGTGTCAGTCCGCAATCGGTGTCAAACTGGGAGCGAGGCGAAAGCCTACCGGACGTGGGATTGCTGCCCGATCTGGCACAGGTGCTCCACTGTTCCGTGGATGCCATCCTCATGGGCGGCGAAAACAAAGGCATCGGCGGTTATCGTCGCTATGTAACATTCGCTCAAATGTGTGAGGCGTTAAGTGCCCTTAATCGCATTGGCGAACTGTTGGGACGAGATAATCAGGTGTATAGACTGATGATTGACGGTATCAACAATGGTATGAACACTACTATTGAGGACGCATTTACCGATCCTAAAATGTTCGAGCTATTTGCCAGCGAGTTTTTGATTCGGTGCGTTCGCAATGGCGATTATGTCGATCCAAGAGACGTGATGGCGCATATGCAGACAAGTCCGTGGCGGGAATATACCATGAATGTATTAGCGGAAGTCGGCATTCGCTAATTTCAAACCATATAAGCTTGTTAAACAATTAACAAGCTTATATGAAAAGGGAAGGGACGGAAATTATTCCGTCCCTTCTTCGTTGTTATCGTTCTTTTTTGGTTTTGGAGGCTTAACGCCGGACAGGGGGTTGGCATCAGCAGCCTTGCGGAGCTGTTCGTTGGATGTATGGGTGTAAATCTCGGTGGTACCTAGATTTTTATGGCCCAGCATCTCTTTGAGCACCAGTAAATCTACGCCGCCTTGCTGATACATGAGTGTTGCTGCCGTGTGGCGTAGTTTGTGCGTAGAAAATTCCTCGGCACCATCGACTTGTTTGAGATATCCCTTAACAATGTAATGAATACCTTGCAGGCTGATACGATCCTTAGTGTGTCCGTAGAATAAGGCTTTTTTATCTTTTGTACCTTCCAACGGACGTTTGGGCAGGTACGCCGCTAACGCTTGCTGACAAGCCTCGTTCAGATAGAGGATGCGTTCTTTATTACCTTTACCGATTACTCTAAGCGTGTTATCGTCGCGAACATCCGTTCGATTTAAGCCGGCAATTTCGGCGCGACGTAAACCGCAGTTTAACAGCAAAGTAATAATGCAATAGTCGCGTTCAGCGTATTTGCCTTGTCCAGCAACCTGCAGAAGCTGCAAAGATTGATCAAAAGTAAGGTGTTTCGGCATACGAGAAGGTAATTTTGGTGTGCTAAGATTTTTAGCCGGATTGTCATCCAATTTATGAACAACCTCGGTTAAATAATGGAAAAATTGACGCAGACTAGAAACCTTACGAGCACGGGTTACATTGGAGTTATCGCGTTCGCTTTTGCAGTAATTCATAAATTCAAATAAGTCTGCCAGCGTAACGGTGCGAAGTAAATCTAAATCTACCAAATGAATATCCGGTGGTGTATCAGAATTGGGCTTACAAATGCCGCGCTGAATTAAGAGATAACGGAAGAAAGTGCGTAGATCAATAAAGTAACCGTTAACTGCGTTAGCGGAGCGGCCTTTGACGGTTTCCATGTAGCCAAGATACTCTCTTAATATATTAGGACATTCAGCCATATACCGTGGATCCACGCTTTTTCCTCCCCTCAACTACATTAAATGTTAATTTAGTATAGTTTTGTCAATTTTTCCATAGTGATAATATTTTGATAAAATTGGTGTTCTGCCCTGCTGGTTGATGGTAGAAACCGACTTATAGCTTAAAGCAACCCTTTTCAAACATGGATTGAGCTGCCAATAATACGCCGATTTTACCGCTGTGGTAGTTCAGGCCGCCCTGCATGTATGCGGCAAAAGGCTCTCTGAGCGGTGCGTCGGCAGACAACTCGATGGATGCGCCCATAGTGAATGCGCCGGCGGCCATAATAACCTGGCTGGTATAACCGGGCATATCCCACGGCTCAGGCGTTACATAGGCGTCTACTGGCGCACCTTTTTGCATCCCTTGACAGAATGCAATTAGATTCTCAGGATTGCGCAACATCATCGTTTGAATAATATCTGCGCGGGGCTCGTTCACTTTAGGCGAAACCTCGTAGCCCAGTTCAGTGAACAGAGCAGCGGCATAGACAGCGGTTTTGAGCGCCTCCCCCACCACGTGAGGTGCTTGGAACAGACCCATATATAAGGAACGATTGTGACCTAAAGAAGCGCCGACTTCACGACCTAAACCGGGTGTTGTCATACGATAGGAACACTGTTCAATACACTCCTTGGTACCGCAGAGATAACCGCCGTTTTCGGCAATGCCGCCACCGGGATTCTTGATGAGCGAGCCTGCAATCAGGTCAACGCCCACTTCGTTAGGCTCGCGCATTTCCACAAATTCGCCGTAACAGTTATCTACAAAGATGATCACATCCTTACGGATAGCGCGGACAGCCTTAACAATGCGTTTGATCCACTGGATGCTCAGGCTAGGACGGGTGCAATAGCCACGAGAGCGCTGAATATGCACCATCTTAATGCGCGGATTTGCCTCCAAAGCAGCCTGAATGCCCTCCAAATTAGGGGTTTCAGTGCCTTCCAGCAAGTCAACCTGCTCGTAGGACACGCCGTACTCCGCCAACGAACCTGCGGACGGAGACGTGTGGCCGATTACTTTCTCCAATGTATCATAAGGCGCACCGGTAGCAGCCAACAAGGTATCGCCGGGACGGAGAATACCGAACAAAGCAATCGTAATGGCATGGGTGCCGGAAACGATGCTGTGACGAATCAGTGCATCCTCTGCCCCCATAATATCCGCCAAAATCTCATCCAGCGCATCTCTGCCCTGGTCACCATAACCGTAGCCGGTAGTGGGGTTAAAATGCGTTTCGCTAACCCGATGGCGAATATAGGCAGACAGTACTTTCTGCTGATTGTATTCCGTGATGCGGTCAATCGAAGCAAAAGCCTCTTTTGCCGCCAACTCTGCACGATCAGAAATGGCCATCAGACGGCTATCGACATTAAAAAACTGGGTTTCCATAGATCCTCCTAAGCGCGTTGTAATTCCACCCATTCTCCGTCGGGAACAAATCCCATTTTTACATATAAAGAATGAGCAATATTGGTCATTGGCAAGATGTAAAGCGTTTTATCTTTACATCTTGAAATCAGTGAGTTTATGCAGGCTTTGGCGTATCCACGCCCGCGAAAATCGCTGTGTGTAGCTACCTGCCCTAATACTGCCGCTGTATCTGTTTCGGCTACTGTCATAGCGGTACTGACCACTTTATTCTCGTCCAGAATTGTCGCAATTTTGGCACAATCGTGACGGATACGGTGGGAAACATCGGGATACCAAGCGTTCAGTGATGCCATCGAACCAAAACAACTGTTCAGAAGGGCGTGAACGTGAGGTAAATACGGATTTTCACACACGATTGGAGAGATAAAATCCCGATTACCATCGTATTTGAGCACGACTCCTTCCCTAACTTGCCAGGATCCCAGATTCATCAGCGCTTTGCCGATATTCCTGGTACAATGTAAGTAGGAAATATCAGGATTCATAGTGATAAAAACCAACCATTCCTCCGTGTTTTCTGTACAATACAGCACCCCAGCACCATCCATTATGGACAGTAGCCCGCCACTATCATCTGCATAATAGCGGATAAACGGTGCATTTAAGCCATATGCACGTTTCAAAGAATGGATACGCACAGCACTTTCGTCACTGGGAAGTGTAGAAAAATCGCTCTCTAATGCTGTGCGAATCATTTGGTCAGCTCCTCAGCCAACAGTGCAAGCAGGTCATGCATTGCTTGCACATCCTGCACTTTGCCCAGACAAGCAGAAGAATGAATATAGCGACAAGGCAACGATACCGCAGTCATCTTGACGCCGGTATGACGGCCCTGCATCGCACCGGCATTGTTGCCGCCGGCAACCGTGGTTTTCGTCTGGGTAGGAATACCCTTTTCCTCCGCTAACTGACGAATGCGCCGGTACAGCTCGGGGTCGTACAAGGTGGCACGATCAGCAAAGGACACAACCGCACCCTGTCCCACAAAACAAACGGACTGATCGGGGCTGTTACCGGCCACGTCGGCGGCAGTGGTAGCGTCAATAGCGACGGCATAATCTGGATGAATGGCCTCGGTGGCGATACCGGCACCGCGCAGGCCGATCTCCTCCTGCACAGAGAAAGACAGCCAAATATCGCGAGCAGGCTGCTGTTTTGCCAGTTCCAACAGAAGCATGCAGCCAACGCGATCATCCACGGCT
>JAZNED010000125.1:0-4716 GCA_045588425.1 Acutalibacteraceae bacterium | reverse complement strand
AGCAAAAATGACTGGGGGAGAGATAACGATAACTTATAGTTCCGTTTCTATGCATCTCTCCCTCCGTCTTTTCGCCTACGGCGAAAATCCACCTCCCTCGTCAGAGGGAGGTAGACAAGGTTCACACTTACTTCGGGAATATGGCGACAGCCATATTCGAGGAGCGGCAAACGAAAACTACGACAAGCACAACGTTAGAGCCGCTCCGCTCGTCAGAGGGAGGTAGACAAGGTTCACACTTACTTCGGGAATATGGCGACAGCCATATTCCCACGGTTGTGCGCGGTGACGGAGGGAGCCTGACGAGCCGTTTTTGTTACGCATTCTCCCCCAGTCTTTTCGCCTGCGGCGAAAATCCAGCCCCCTCCGGGAGGGGGCCTTGCCTGTCCTGTGCGCAAAAAAACCACCGCCGTGGATTCCTCGGCGGTGGTTTTACTGTTTTTATCTCTTATTGTTTTTTACATTATATTTTGTAGTAATGGACAAGAGTAGTTCCTCTTCAACTTCTTTGTAATGCGGCGTTTCATAGAAATATATCTGAATTCGATTACTCTTTTCATATTCTTTCCAAACAACTTTATTCATTTTGCAATTCGTTATTTGACCACCAATATAACAGTTTCTGGGAGAAATAACGCCATATCCCATATTGAATCTTTTTCTGAAATTTGTCGCCTCGCCAATATAAACCACTTCATCATCGATGACCCACGCATATACGCCTGAAACGTCTTTTGCATTTTTTAACTTGAATCTACAAAACGCACCTTCGCCATACTCATGCAACGGCATTGTGCCTGCATTTTTATAACGCGACTGCGGCTCATACGACAACGTACCATCTTTGGTTTTGATAAGTTCTATTGTTTCTATAAAAACAAACTCATAGCTGCCTATTTTCACAATATTTCTCCTTCATCCGTTAGAAAAATTCCCGATGAACAATCATCGGGAATTTTTAATAACTGTTACGCACAATGTGGGGAATATGGCGGCAGCCATATTCGAGAGGCGGCAACGCAAGTTAGCGGTCTGTACAACCTAACAGCCGCCTCACATTATTACAAAATGCAACCTCGGGAGAATGGAGCACCAGCGACATTCTCGAGAGGCGGCAACGATAGTTAGCGATCTGTACAATCTTAAAGCCGCCTCATTCGTCATCCAACTTAAGCACCGCCATAAATGCTTCCTGCGGCACCTCTACGCTGCCCAACTGGCGCATACGCTTCTTGCCCTCTTTCTGCTTCTCCAGCAGCTTCTTCTTACGGGTGATGTCGCCGCCGTAGCACTTGGCCAGCACGTCCTTGCGCATAGCGCGGACGGTCTCGCGGGCGATGATCTTGCCGCCGATGGCGGCCTGCACCGGCACCTCAAACAGCTGGCGAGGAATGTTATCCTTCAGCTTTTCGCACATTTTGCGAGCGCGGGAATAGGCGTTGCCGGAGAACAAGATAAAGGACAGGGCATCCACGATTTCGCCGTTGAGCATAATATCCAGCTTGACCAGCTCGCTCTTAACGTAGCCTTTCAGCTCATAGTCAAAGCTGGCGTAGCCCTTGGTGCGGGATTTCAGCGCGTCAAAGAAATCGTACACGATCTCATTCAGCGGCAATTCGTAGTGGATGTCCACACGGGTAGGATCGAGGTACTTCATATCCTTAAACACACCGCGGCGTTCCTGACACAGCTCCATAATGTTGCCCACGTAGTCGTTGGGGGCGTAAATATGGGCGTCCGCAATGGGCTCCTCCGCCATACTGATGGTGGTGGGGTCAGGGTAGTTGGTGGGGTTATCCACCATAATCACCGAGCCGTCGGACAAGGTGATGCGGTAGATAACGCTGGGAGCGGTGGTAATCAGGTCGAGATTATACTCACGCTCCAGACGCTCCTGAATGATCTCCATGTGAAGCAGACCCAAAAATCCGCAGCGGAAGCCAAAGCCCAGCGCCACCGAGGTTTCCGGCTCCCAAGTCAGGGAGGCGTCGTTGAGCTGCAGACGCTCCAGCGCCTCACGCAGATCCTGATAATGGGCGCCATCGGCGGGGAACACGCCGCAGAACACCATGGGGTTGACCTTGCGGTAGCCGGGCAGCGGCTCTGCCGCGGGCTTATTGGCGTGGGTGATGGTATCGCCCACACGGGCGTCGCCCACCGTCTTGATAGAGGCGGCGAGATAGCCCACCTGACCGGCGCGCAGTTCCTTCACCGGCTCCAAGCGACCGGGTCGCATGATGCCCACCTCGACCACGTCGAAGGTGGCGCCGGAGGCCATCATCTTGACGGTGTCGCCGGCCTTAACCACGCCGTCCATCACGCGGAAGTACACGATGACGCCGCGGTAGGAGTCGTAGTAGCTATCGAAAATCAGCGCCTGCAGAGGTTTTTCATCGTCTCCACTCGGAGGAGGTAGCTTAACAATGGACTCCAGCACCTCCTCAATGCCGATGCCTGCCTTGGCGGAGATGTGAGGGGCTTCGGAGGTATCGATACCGATGATGTCCTCGATTTCGGTGGCCACTCGCTGAGGGTCGGCGGCAGGCAGGTCAATCTTGTTGATGACCGGCAGAATCTCCAGATCGTGCTCCAACGCCAAATAGGTATTGGCAAGGGTCTGGGCCTCTACGCCCTGACTGGCGTCCACCACCAGCAGCGCGCCCTCGCAGGCGGCCAGAGAACGACTCACCTCGTAGTTAAAGTCCACGTGACCGGGGGTGTCGATGAGGTTGAAGGTATAGTCCTCGCCGTCCTTCGCCTTGTAGTTGAGGGTGACGGCGTGAGCCTTGATGGTGATGCCGCGCTCACGCTCCAGGTCCATGCTGTCCAGCAGCTGCTCCTCCATATCCCGCAGGGCCACGGTGTTGGTCTTCTCCAGCAGGCGGTCTGCCAGGGTGGACTTGCCGTGGTCGATGTGGGCGATGATGCAGAAATTGCGAATATGCTTCTTGATGTCAGCCATCGTTGACACTCCATTCAATGAGTAATGAGCAATGAGAAATGAGGAATGAAAGCCTACTTCCCACTATAAATTAAGTCATTATATCATTTTTCTTCCCCTTTGACAAGTAAAACCGTTGAAAAGTATGGATAAAGATGATAGAATAGAAGGGAATTAGAAATGAGCAATGAGGGATGAGAAATGAACGTAGCTTCTGCCATCACGCAGTGCCTACGCCAATTACTCATTTCTCATTGCTAATTACTCATTAACCGGAGGTTTTAACTATGGATTGGACCGAAGTATGCATCCGCGTCCCCGCCGCGGTGGTGGACGAAGCCGCCGCCATCGCCAACATGGTGGTGCCCTACGGCATCTACATCGAGGATTACAGCGACCTGGAGATTGGTGCGCGGGAAATTGCTCATATCGACCTCATCGACGAGGATCTGCTGGCTAAGGAGCGGGACACCGCCCTCATCCACCTCTATATCTCCCCTGAGGAGAACCCTGCCGAGGCCATCGCCTTCCTGCGGGAGCGGTACACCGCCGCAGGCATCGACCACGCGGTAGACGCCAACAACGTCCGCGAAGAGGATTGGGCGAACAACTGGAAAAAATATTTTAAACCGCTCCCTGTCGGAGAAAAGATTCTCATCTGCCCTTCTTGGGAGACAGCGGAAAACCCCGATAACCGCGCCATTCTCTCCATCGACCCCGGTATGGCCTTTGGCACCGGCGGTCACGACACCACCCGACTGGTGCTGGAGACCTTGGAAAAGTACGTCACCGAGGGCGTGGATTTTCTGGACGTGGGCTGCGGCAGCGGTATCCTCTCCATCGCCGCCTGCCTGCTGGGTGCCGGTCGTGCCTTAGGCATCGACATCGACGCGCTGGCGGTCAAGACCGCTATTGAGAACGGCGAGCTCAACGGTCTCACCGCTCCCAAATACGAGATTCGTCTGGGCGACCTGGCCCGCGACGTAGACGGCAAATTTCCCGTCATCGCCGCCAACATCGTGGCGGACGCCATCATTATGCTCTCCCCCGCCATCCCCGCCCTGCTGGCGGAGGACGGCATGTACATCGTGTCCGGCATCATCGACACCCGCGAGCAGGACGTGCTGGCGGCGCTGGACAACTGCGGCTTTGCCGTGGTGGAGCGCCACGAACACGGCGGCTGGATTTGTTTGGTGTGCAAACAATGAGAAATGAGCAATGAGAAATGAGAAATTTGCGTAGGCGCTACAAAAGTGAAGTTACTACTCCTCTTTTTGGCATTACTCATATTACCTTCTGATGAAACGAGGGAAAAGCTATGGTGCACAACGAGGTGAAAGAGAAAAGTTTGGCATTCGCAAAGCGAGTAGTGAACGCTTACCGTTACTTGTGTGAAGAAAAGAACGAGTATGTTTTATCCAAGCAGTTTCTTCGTAGCGGTACCAGTATCGGTGCGAACATCACGGAGGCACAGTATGCCAGCAGTAAAAAAGATTTTCTCAATAAGATGTACATTGCGCTGAAGGAATGTGCCGAAACACTATATTGGATGGAATTGCTGTTTTCCTGCCACTATCTTGCAGAAAACGAATACGCCTCCCTGCAAACCGATTGTGTTGAACTTCAAAAATTACTCATTTCCATTACCAAATCCACCAAACACAGTTTGAATTAACGCAAGTCCTCAACGCATTACTCATTTCTCATTACTAATTACTCATTAGGAGTGATAACATGCCCCGATTTTTTATTGACTATACTCCCGAGGTGGGGGG
>JAZNED010000124.1:0-22257 GCA_045588425.1 Acutalibacteraceae bacterium | reverse complement strand
TTACGCAGATAGGTCAGTCGCTCCGCCAATTCGCGCAACACCTGATCATCCAGCGAACCGGTCTGCTCTTTACGATAACGAGCGATGAAAGGGATGGTGTTGCCGTCGTCCAGCAGGGCAATCACATTCTCCACATGCTGCTGTTTGAGCTTAAATTCAGCAACTAAAGTCTGTAAAATATCCATAGATTTCTCCTTTGAACATAATGTTGGTATTATAACAATTTTACCCACGTATGTCAACCAAACTCCGTTGACATTTTGACGCTAACTATGCTAAAATGTGCATGTAACTTTACGGAAAGGAGCGCACCTATGACCATCTACGTTGTCGATTGCACCACGTGGCTGTCCGACAAGGCCGTGGAGGATGCTCTCCCCCATTTGGACGATAAACGCCGCAGTCGCATCCGCCGTCTGCGTGTGCCTCTCAAGCGGGCGCAATGCGCCGCCGCAGGACTGCTCCTAACCCACTTGTTCGGTGAAAAAGGCGTTGCTCCTACCCTCGCTTATGGCGCAAATGGCAAACCCTATCTTGCCGATAAACCCGGCACCTTTTTCAGCATCACCCATTCGGACAAATGGGTGTTTCTGGCTGTCGCTGATTGCGAAATCGGCATCGACGCTCAGATGCCGCGCAAGGTTTGTCCGCGTTTGGCGGCGCGCAGCACCTCCCTGGAGGAATTGACATGGGTCAAAGAAAACACCGAGCCGCATTTCACCCGCCTGTGGACGATGAAAGAAGCCTATCTCAAATACACTGGCACAGGCCTGACCGTCCCCATCCGCGAGGTGACGATTTCCGTCCCTCCCGCCGATGGCTACGACGAACAAAACGATTGCTACTGGGCGTTACTGACCTACGAGAGTATTCCTTTATCGGTCTGTACAGCGAAACCAATTGATAATGTTGTTATCAATGCATTTGAAATCCAACACAAACTGTGAGGCGATAATATGACTCCTCTCAAAACATGTCACACAGAAAGCCCTCATTTCATTTTCCGCTACGGAGAGGGTTCTTACGCACACGCCAACATTAGCACCATTGTAGAGTCTCAGGAATCGGCTTTTATTGAGATTACTGAACTACTGCATACGGCACCAAGCATCAAAATAAACTGTTGGTTGTGCGAATCCGATCAACAGTTGGCGGAATTAGCGGATTGTCCGCCCTATAACGGTTACGCTGTCTATGAGAACGGAAGAGCGAATATTTACTATGTGTGCAACGAAAGCATCGACGCAACCGGTCGACACGAGATAACCCATATTATCGCCGATGACTACAACGATATTAAATCTGCCGCTTTGGCAGAGGGCTTAGCGGTGCATATGGATCGTCTGTGGTGGTCAATACCAAACGAACTGTGCACACAGACATTTTTGAACAACGATAAATACATTTCTGTCGATTCGATGATTAACTCTTTCGATAACGAGTTAGACGATCCATTCTACAAGGTAAACAGTTGCTATTCCTACCCCATTATGGGCGCGTTTGTCGGGTTTCTTATTGAAGCTGAAGGCATTGAACGATTTATGAAGCTTTACTCTCACGTCAAAACCGATTGGAAGAATGAATTTGTCCGCGTGTATGGACAGACGTTGTCTGAGTTGGAACACGATTTCATCCGTTATATCAACGGTTTGGAATTCGATGCTGCTCAACGGGAAAAAGCTGTCAATGTACTACACTCCCTGCTCGATTGAATACTCGTAAGAAAAGCCTGCCATAATGGCAGGCTTTTCAATTTACTGTCTTTTCGTATAATAACACACAATGGTTTCTTCTTGTCCGCTCAGTTCGTTCACACCGGTGAAGATCGCGCCACCTTTGGACATCAGCTCCGCGCACTCCACGGCAGAAATATCGCTGTTCACAAACACCTCACCCTTATCAGTGGACAATATCACGTGACCGTTGGCGGTGTCGATACGACCACCTCTACCAAGACCTTCCTCTTGAGGGCTACCGTTTTCGTCCATATACCGCCGAGCCACCAGCGTCAGCAGCTTGCCGTCCAACTGCAAAGCAATCTCGCTGACCTCGGCTTTCTTCTTACGCTTAAAAAACATACGCTCACCTCTCCCTTATTCTATGGTTTTCGCAAAGAATTGTCAAGGTACACTTGTATTTCATGTAATATTGTGGTAAAATGATTATTTGAATGAACCGCACAGAAAGGAGGCACCACTATGGAAAAGGACAATCGTTACAAAAAGCTACTCTCTTTCACCTTGATACTGGGCATCGGCACCATCCTATCCAAATTGATGACCTATGTGGTGCTCACCCCTCTCTACACCCGCTGTTTGGAACCCGAAGAATTCGGTATCGTGGAATTGGTGGTGCAAACCGCCAATATGCTGATGCCTCTCGTCTCCCTCGGCATCAATCAAGCCGTGCTTCGTTTCGGAATGGATGGCGAAACCGACCGCGGATCGGTGCTGACCACCGGATTGGCGGTGAACATCATCGGTTTCCTCGTTTTCTTGTTGTTCTATCCTGTGGTGCGATTGGTGCCCACGATTGGCGACCACGCCTTGTTGGTATATCTATTCATTTTCTGCGCCACTACTCACTACTTGTTCGCCTACTGTGTCAAGAGTATGCACAGGGCAACGCTGTTCACCATCTGCGTCATTATCGGCACCGCCATTACCGTGGTGCTGGATATTCTCTTCCTCGCCGTGTGGGATATGGGTATCGTGGGCTACATCTTGGCCATTGCCATCAGCGATCTGATCTGTTCGGTGATTCTCATCATCACCGGCAAGTTATACAAACTCATTCGCTTTGACAAACTCAAAAAGACCGTGAGCAAAGCGATGCTCCGCTATTCCATCCCGCTGATTCCCAACTCTGCCCTGTGGTGGATCACCGACTACTCCGACCGCTATATGGTCACCGTAATGCGCACCGAGGCCGAAAACGGCCTATACTCCCTCGCCTATCGCCTGCCGAATATGCTGATTATGGTGTGCGGCATCTTTATGGATGCGTGGCAGATGTCGGTGCTGAGCGAAAAGAGCCGTTTGGAGCGACAAAAATTCTTCACCAACGTATTCTCGATGTACCAGTCCATCATCTTCGTGGGTGCATCCGCGTTGATTGTTGGCGCTAAACTGGTCACCCGCATTATGGCCGCCCCCAACTATTACGAGTCTTGGCAGTACATCCCCACGCTGGTGATGGCGACGGCGATGTCCTGTTTCGTTACCTTCCTCGGCACCATCTACGTGGTGGAAAAAAGGAGCAAAAGCTCCCTCGTCACCACCGTTATCGGCACCGTCGTAAACCTCATCGGTAACTTTGTGCTTATCCATTATTGGGGGGCTCACGGTGCCGCTCTGTCCACCGCCCTCAGTTACGGCTTGGTAGTGCTACTCCGTGCCATCCACACCCGCAAATTCATCCCTATCGGCTGGAGTTTGCCACGGTTCACCGCCAATATGGGCCTGACAGTTGCGCAATGCTTTGTGATGGTATTTGAGATCCCCTATTGGGAGTACATTTGTTCCGCTTTGTTCGCCATCGTGGTATTCATCAATTTCCGCCAGCTATTAAGCAGTTTAAAACAAATGCGTGACAATCGCATACCCAAGCACTAAGTTCACAAAGGAGGCCAACCATGAACCGCTGTCAACAGATCGAACGCAGTATCATCAAAAAATACCGCAAGCCTATCTGGAACCAGTTCATCGGTGGTCTCAAGGATTATCAAATGATTCAGGCAGGCGACAAAATCGCCGTCTGCATTTCGGGTGGCAAGGATTCCTTTCTCCTTGCCAAGTGCTTGCAGGAATTGCAGCGCCACGGCAGCGAGGTTCCTTTCGAGTTAGAGTTCATCGTGATGGATCCCGGCTACCGCCCTGAGAATCGCCGCCGTATTGAGGCGCTGCTTGAAGAACTGGACATCCCTGCCCATATCTACGACAGCCCCATCTTCTCGGTCGTTGAGAAGCAAGATGGTTCCCCCTGCTACCTCTGTGCACGAATGCGTCGTGGCTACCTTTACAAGTTCGCCAAGGAGTTGGGGTGCAACAAAATTGCCCTCGGCCATCATTTTGACGACGTGATCGAGACCATCCTGATGAGCATGCTGTACGCCGCCGAAATGCGCACCATGATGCCCAAACTCCACAGCCTCAACTTTGAGGGAATGGAGCTGATTCGCCCGCTATATCTCGTGCGGGAAAAGGACATCACCGCTTGGGCGCGCTACAACGAGCTGGAGTTTGTGCGTTGCGCCTGCTCCGTTACCGACAGCGAGAGCGAAGACTTCGGTTCTAAGCGTGCCGAGGTAAAAGAACTGGTGGCACAGCTCCGCAAGACCAATCCCCAGATCGACATCAATATCTTCCGCAGTGCCGAAAACGTCAACCTCGAAACCATTATCGGCTATCGCAAAGGCGAGATGCAGGTTTCTTTCTTAGATGAATATACCCAATAAAACAAACGGGAGTGAGCGTTGTGCTCACTCCTGTTTTTGGTTTACAAAAAGAACGGACAGCCGTTGACTGTCCGTTCTTTTATCACAATTTCGTTCCACAGGCGTTGCAAAACGCAGAACTCTCAGGATTCTTGCATCCGCAAGCACAAGTCTTACACCCACGGCGGTTGTCGATTTCCGCCTGCAAACGCTCATTGGCAGCGGTGAGTTCATCCACCTGAGCGATCAGCTCGGCGACCAACTCTTCATTAAGCTCGGCTTTCTCCTTACGGCTGTCATACAACATACCGCCCAACGCCTCGATGGCCAAACGGATGGCACGCTCATTATCCGCTATTTCCAATTTCTGTACAGCGCTCTCAGTCACATCATTCATCTTGCGACCAGCCGCATCAGCCAGATCTCTGGCTTTCAGTACGATATCTTCCCACGTTGCCATAGCGCACACTCCTTATTTCACACCGTACTTTTCGTAAAACGCTGTAACCGCCTGTTTGCGGGCAAGCATTTCCTCCAAGCCGGTATTGTATTCATAGGGGAACTTATAGTTAAAAATACGCTCCAAATAGTCTGTACCGGGTTGTTTGAGTTTGCTCACTGCTCCGGCACCGCAACCGAGAATGGTGTGGGTTTCATCCATAATGTAGACGTTGTATAAACCCTCACAGCCGGGCTTTGACCAACCCACGTTCTCCTGATTGCCCACCGTGCGGCTTTGTCGATACAGATAATACGGAATATACCCAGCCTGGGGCAACTTCTGCGCAGACAGACGTACCATCCGCACCGCGTCATCCTCCACGCCAAAGTCCGGACGATGCTGTAACATTATGTTAGACGCTCGCTTCATAGATAGCGTGTGTACCGTCACACTTTCGGGATCCAGCGCCAAAATACGATCCATGGTATCGGCAAATCCCTCATAATCATCACCCGGCAGACCGGCGATCAAGTCGGTGTTGATATTGGTAAATCCGGCTTTTCTCGCCATTTCAAAGGCATCGTAGAACTGCTCCACCGTATGCTTACGACCAATACCCGCCAACACAGCCGGTTGCAGGGTTTGAGGATTGATACTGACGCGACCCACACCTGCGGCGTGAATAGCCGCCATCTTTTCGGGCGTCACTGTATCGGGGCGTCCGGCCTCCACCGTATACTCCCGCACAGTAGAAAGATCAAAAGATCTCTCCACCGCACGGAACAGAGCGGTCAGTTGCTCTGCAGACAGCGTTGTGGGCGTACCGCCGCCGAAATAGACAGTTTCAAGCCGCAAGCCCAAATTACGTGCCAATTCGCCGGTGTAGGCAATTTCACGGCACAGCTGCTCCACATAGGTAGGAATCAGTTTTTTCGCCTGTACTACCGTTTGCGATACAAAAGAGCAATAATCGCATCGCGTAGGACAAAACGGAATGGAAATATACAAACTGAAGGAATCGGGACGGGATAACGCCAACAATTTATCCTCGGTTTGCAACGTTGTCTGACACAGAGTGGTCTTTTCTTCGCCAACCAAAAGCTTATTGCGATAATAATCCAGCGCGGCATCTGCACCCATCTCACGGGTCAATCTTCGGAGTAATTTCACCGGCCGAACGCCTGTTATCAAGCCCCAACCATGTGTAAAGCCAAGAAGCTTTACGAGTAAATGATACAGTAACGTGCACAGTTCCAGCTCGCAATCGGCATCTTTGGACACGCTAACAGACGTTTTCTCGTCAAAACCATCCAGGCGCACACGACAAGAGAGGTCATACCCCTCCCCTTTCGGCTCCATATCGCACTGCACAACCAAGCCCACAATCTCTGTCGGCTCTTCGTCGTGGTGTGTTTCCACCTTTTCCAATGGCAGAAACAGGCGACACACGTTTTCTAATTCAAAATGATAATCCTGACCGCGCAGATATAGATGCATAGCGGTTCTCCTTTTACTTAAATACGTTGCAAATAGGGATTGCACGTCAATTCACGACCAATAGTGGTTTCCGGTCCGTGACCGGAATACACCCACATATCTGCAGGCAACGCCGCTAATCGACGCAACGACGAAATCATAGACGTCACGTCACTTCCCGGGAAATCTACACGACCGATACTGTCATAAAAGAGTGTATCCCCTGCCAATAGTACATCCTCCCCCATTAGGCAAATACAGCCGGGGGTATGACCGGGTGTTTCCAACACAGTGAAAGACAGATCGCCAATCGCCAAAGCATCCCCATCACCAAGGAGTTTATCTGCTTTCAAGTGTACGGGAGCGCACATCTGAAACACACCGGACAGATTTCGGATGGGATCGGACAACGCGTCTTCATCCCCCTTACCGATGCACAATGGCGCACCTGTAGCCGCACATACCTCTTCGGCTGCCAACAAATGGTCAAAATGAACATGGGTCAACACCACCGCAGCAACCGATAATTTCTCGGATTGAATCACCGCCAAGATTTCATCCGCTTCATCCGCGGGATCCACCACCATAGCCACACGGTTGTCATCCCATACGATATAGCAGTTGGTGTCCAATTCACCCAAGCACAATGTGCGCAGAGTCATCACTTTCCACTCCGTTTCCACGTGTCGGTATCCAGCAGAATGGTCACAGGACCATCATTGAGCAGACGCACCTGCATATCCGCACCAAACTCACCCGTTTGCACGTCCGTGACACCGTTTTGCCGTAAGCAATCCACAAAATAATCAAACAGCGGTTTTGCTACATCCGGTTTAGCTGCGCCAAAGAAATCAGGACGACGACCACGTGCGGTGCTGGCGCACAGCGTAAACTGTGAAACAGCCAGCACGCTACCGCCGATATCCAGCACAGAAAGATTCATTTTATCGTTTTCGTCGCAGAAGACACGCAATTCGGCTACTTTCTTTGCCAGCACTTGTGCTTCCTGCTGGGTATCGCCATCACAAACGCCCACCAACAGCAACACGCCGTTGCCGATGTTGGCGATTTGCTCTCCCTCTACCGTAACCGATGCTTCAGTCACGCGCTGAAATACGGCTTTCATACCTTTATTCTCCTTTACATGCCGGTACGCTGTACGTCATCCACACCGGGAATAGCGCGCAACTTACCAATCACATACTGCAGATGTTCCACACTGCCCACCGCGATGGTAATCGATACCAACGCACCAATCTCCTGATCACGAGCATTGATCGAATGCACGGGGATATGCAGATTGGATAGCGTGGTGGCAATTTTCAGCAACAAATTTACCGAATCGGTAGCCACAATACGCAGATTTGCGTTGAATTCCGTACTCTGGGACTGCTCCCAATGCACCGCAATCCAACGATCCTTATTGGGGTTATTCTCCATATCCTGCGGCACGTTGTTACAATCGCATCGATGAACGGAAACTCCGTATCCGCGTGTAATAAAGCCAATGATGGCATCACCGGGCACAGGATTACAGCACTGAGCAAACTTAACCAGACAATCATCCATATGATCGATGATAACACCACCGTTATGCTGTTTACGGCGAGGCTGAGTTACAACAGGCGTTAGCGGTGCAGCTGCAACCTGCTCCTCTTTCTGCATACGCAGATACTCATCCTTCATACGCGGAATGAGCCGCGACAACATCACACCGCCATAACCGATAGCGGCGTAGAAATCGTCCAGGCTGGCGCAGTGCTGTTTCTTTGCCTGGGCAATCAGGAACTGCTCCATACGATCGTCCGGCAGACGAATCAAATTACGAGATAATTCACGCTCCAAATCCGCCTTACCCTGCTGAATATTCTCTTCACGCCGCTCTTTCTTGAACCAACCACGAATCTTGTTGCGCGCTTCACTGGTGTGAACGATGTTCAGCCAATCACGACTGGGGCCATGATTTGCCGACGAAGTAGTCAGTACCTCTACAATTTCGCCGGTCTTCACCTTGTAGTCTAGCGGAACAATGCGGCTATTCACCTTAGCGCCGATCATACGATTACCAACCGCCGTGTGAATGGCATAGGCAAAGTCAATGACGGTACTACCCTCGGGCAAAGTAATCACATCACCCTTGGGGGTAAACACAAATACATCTTCGATATCCAGATCGGTCTTAATGCTTTGGACAATATCCTCGGCATCGTCTACATCCTGCTGATTCTCAATAAACTGGCGAATCCACGCCAAGCGCTCTTCCAGTTTATCCTTCTTCTGAATACCGGCCTTATACTTCCAGTGTGCCGCGATACCATACTCTGCCGTATAATGCATCTCCCAGGTACGAATCTGTACCTCAAAGGGGATTTTTTCCTTACTCACCACGGTAGTGTGCAAGGATTGATACATATTGGGCTTCGGTGTAGAAATGTAATCCTTAAAACGATTTGGCAACGGACGAAACATCTCATGCACCACACCCAGGGCATTATAGCAATCGTTGACATTGTCCACAATCACACGCACAGCATAGATATCAAAAATCTCGTCAAAGGCACGACCACGCATATACATCTTACGATAAATGCCGGTATAGCCCTTAACACGCCCGAAAATTTGAGCCTCAATGCCATAACTGGCCAACGTTTCATGAATACGCTCCTGAATGCTTGTGAGGAAAGCGGAACGCTCCACCTCGTGAGAAGCCAAATTCTCCTCGATCTCTTTAATCGCAATCGGATCCAATACACGAAGAGAACGATCTTCCAGCTCCTCTTTGATGGTACGAATACCCAAGCGATGCGCCAGAGGAGCATAGATATCCATGGTCTCCTTGGCCTTGTCACGCTGTTTTTGCGGATCCCAGCCATCACTGGTACGCATATTGTGCAAACGGTCCGCCAACTTAATAATCATTACGCGGACGTCCTTGGACATAGCCAAGAGCATCTTACGGACATTCTCCGCCTGTTGTTCCTCTTTTGTGGAAAACGACATTTGGGTAATCTTGGTAACACCATCTACCAGACTAGCCACATCAGAACCAAAGTGTCGAGCGATCTCAGACAGTTCAATGTCGGTGTCCTCCACCACGTCATGGAGCAAAGCCGCTACCACAGCGTCGCTATCCATGCCAATCTCCACCAGTATACACGCCACATGTAAGGGGTGACACACGTATTCCTCGCCGGATCTACGCATTTGGCCGTCATGGGCGCTAATGGCTAATGTAATCGCTTTATGGATGCGGTCAGTATCATACGGTTTATCGCTATCCACCATCAACGCATCTAACTGTTGTATAATTTGTTCTTTTCGTTCCAAAACGTCAGACACCATCCGCATCTCCTTTCATTATGTATTGCCATAACGGCGTAGCGGTTAAATCCGCCTTACCCTCCACAGGGCAAACCTCTACGCGGATACGCTCACCCTTATCATACCACTTTACCAAACCAGCTTGACGCCAAATTTCCAAAGCGGTCATCAACTGTAAACAATTCGGCGCACCCTCACCCAATGCGTGATATAACTGCTCCGGTGTACCATTCCACTCCTTACAAACACGCAGGAAATTATAGAAACGCGCCAACTGCTCCCGCGTACACATAACTTCATCCGCTGCCGGTGCCCATTCACCGCGGAGTAATGCCTCAAACGCGCGCATATCTTCGATCAATTTTTCACGATCGGTATCCGCAAAACTGATATCCACAATGCGCACGCTAACCGTGGTATTTCCTCGGTAATCATTCTTATCCAGACTGACAACACAATTCACTACAGCGCCACAAGGAATAGGGAATTCTTCCGGAGGTGTTTGAAATTTTACCGCGCTGATACGTACGCCGTCACGACTAAGCGACAGGCGTAAATGTTTGCCATTACCCATCGGATTGATATTATCCAATCGCATGCGATATAGACCAAACAAAGGCACAGGATTCCCCATACCAAACGGTTCCATAATCTGCAACAATGCCAACTTTTCGGAGCTGATTTGATCCGGACGCAAACGCACAGCCATATCCAACGCTGCCACCGGCATCACCGGACACATCTGAGCAGCGTGAATGTTGAGCGCCACACGAAAATCATCGATAACATCTGCAGGCAAAGTAACACCGCAGGCCATATCGTGTCCGCCAAACATCAGTGTATACCCTTCACAGGAAGAAATTGCCTCATAAATGGAGAAACCATCCAAACTACGGCAAGAGCCATGAGCAACGCCATCTTCACCAACACTAAGCACAACAACAGGCTTACCATAACGATCCATCAGGCGAGCCGCAGCCACGCCTAACAAGCCGCCGTGCCAATCGTTACCACTGACTACCAGCACGCGATCGTATAGCCATTCCGGGTGCTGTTCCAACTGCTGTTCTACCTGCGTGATAATAGTGGTGGTTGCTTGCTGACGCATAGTATTGACTTCTTGCAACTCCTCGGAGATATCCATGGCCTCGTCCAAAGAATCGCTGAGTAGCAGACGCGCCGTCAAATCGGGATCGGCCACACGTCCGGCCGCATTCAAACGCGGCGCCAAACAGTAGGACACAGACGACGACTGAATGGGTTTATCCTCAATCCCGCATCGGCGACGCAACGCCACCAAACCGGGGCGACGGCTATCATCCAATATCGTAAGACAACGCCGCATCAAATCGCGATTAAACCCGCGTAAGGGCATCATATCCGCCAGCGTTCCCAACGCCAGTAGATCACCAAAATCTGCAAAGGTTTTCTCGCCATCGCCGGACAGAGCACACACAAGCATAAAGGCAACACCCACGCCGGCCAAATCCTTAAAATGACTCTCACAATCATTACGATGAGGATCCACCACTGCTACTGCTTCCGGCAGTTCAGCCGCTGGCTGATGGTGATCGGTAACCACAACGTCGATGCCGACCGCTGTTGCCTGCGCAATCTCCTGCACAGCGGTAACCCCGGTATCCACAGTAATAATCAGCTGTACACCTTTTTCCGCAGCCCAGTCAATGGTTTCGCTGTGCAGGCCATACCCCTCTTCGCGAAGAGGAATACGATACAACACATCCATACCCATTCGCTTCAAATAAGTATACAGTAGAACCGTAGAGGTTATACCATCGGTATCGTAATCTCCATAAATCAGCACACGTTCCCGCCGATCGATAGCCTGTTGCACACGTTCAACTGCGGCTTTCATGTCGATATAAGAGAAAGGATCGATTTCTTCCTCCTCTCCCACTAAAAAACCGTAAATCTGCTCAGGGGTATCCATTCCCCTTGAAGTAAGCATCAATGACAAGAAGGGGTGAATCTCGCACGCCTCCGCCAACTCTGCCGCCAATTCAGTATTCACCTTTTTTTCGTTCCAACGACGAATTTGCACAAAAAACACCTCCCCAATTTGAGTTTAAATCTTATTATATCACTTAATACCTTAATATTCAACCAGTAATTGCAATTTCTTTTCATAAGAAAAGCCGCACCGTTAACACGATGCGGCTTTCAATTTTATTCTTTCGGTAAAATGCCAATGCCCAAATCCACCAACTGCTGATCGTCCACAACAGAGGGACAATCGGTCATCGGCTCGGTCATGTTCTGCACCTTGGGATAAGCAATCACATCACGCAGCGTCGGCGCTCCCACCATCTGCATGATTAGACGGTCGAGACCGATACCCATACCGCCGTGAGGAGGTGCGCCATAACGGAAGGCATCCAACAAGAAGCCAAACTTCTGCTGTGCCTCTTCCTGAGACAGACCCAGAGCACGGAACATATGGTTCTGCAGATCCGGATCGGTAATACGAATAGAACCGGAAGCCAACTCAATGCCGTTGAGCACCAAATCGTACGCCTTGGCGTACACCTTATCGGGATCGGTATCCAAGTACTGCACACACTCATCCAGCGGAGAGGTAAAGGGATGGTGCATAGCCACCCACGTCTGATTCTCCTCATCCCACTCAAAGAAGGGGAACTCGGTAATCCACAGCACGTTGTAACCTTCGCGGGGAATATCCAGCTTGTTCGCCAATTCCAAACGCAGAGCGCCCAAAGTAGTAAGCACGTGTTTCTTGATGGTATCTGCCACAATCAGCACCACGTCACCCTGCTCAGCACCGGCGGCGGTCAACAGTGCAGACATCTCATCCTCAGTCAGGAACTTGCCGAAGGAAGAAGCAGGAGCCTCGTCAACCCAACGCACCCAAGCCAAGCCCTTAGCGCCAATGCCGCGCACAAACTCGGTGAGCTTGTCAATCTCTTTACGGGACAACGTAGCGGCCGCACCCTTAGCAGTCAAGCAACGGACCGTGCCGCCGCCCTGCACAGCAGAGGCGAACACGCCGAATCCACAATCTTTAACAGCATCGGTCAGATCAATAATCTCCATACCGAAACGGGTATCAGGCTTATCGGAACCATAACGCTCCATAGCATCATTATACTTCAGGCGAGGCAGAGCATCGGGCAGATCCACACCCAGCACTTCCTTGAACAGATAGCGCATAAACTCCTCACCAATGGCCAGCACGTCCTCCACGTCCACAAAGGACATCTCCAGGTCAATCTGAGTAAACTCAGGCTGACGATCGGCACGCAAATCCTCATCGCGGAAGCAGCGAGCCAGCTGCACGTAACGGTCAAAACCGGCCACCATGCTCAACTGCTTGTACAGCTGAGGAGACTGGGGCAACGCATAGAAAGTACCGGGATGCAAACGACTGGGCACCAAAAAGTCACGAGCGCCTTCGGGGGTGGACTTAATGAGCATGGGGGTCTCCAGTTCAATAAAGCCATTCTTATCGAAAAAATCACGAATCACCTTAGTGATACGATGACGCATCAAAATGTTCTTCTGCAAATCGGGACGACGCAGATCCAAATAACGATACTTCAGTCGGGTTGCCTCCGCAGTGGGGCAATTCTCGATAATCTCAAAAGGAGGAGTCTCTGCCTTGTTAAGAATACGCAGTTCCTCCACTGCGATCTCAATATCGCCGGTAGGAATCTCGCTGTTGCGAGAAGAACGCACGCGCACCACACCACGAGCCGCAACCACATACTCACTGCGCAAGGTAAATGCTTTCTCAAACACGTCTTTCGCGGTATCCTGATCAAACGCCAACTGCACAATACCGGTACGGTCACGCAGGTCAACGAAAATCAATTGACCCAGATCACGCTGACGCTGTACCCAACCAAACACCGTTACCTCACGGCCGGCGTCCACCTCACGGAAAGTACCGCAATAGTCGGTGCGGCGCAAGCCTTTAATCGATTCTGCCATATCTATCTCCCCTATTCTTCGGTGATTTACTCAAACTCGGCGATACTGCCAAACAAATCTGCCATACCCGCCAATTCGCGGTCTAACAATTTCTGCCGCAACACATTATAGAGGCCTTCATCTAAGTCAACTTCTTCCGTAGCACCGGAAGCCATATCCTTAAGCTGAGCGCGACCGGTCTCTAATTCGTTATCGCCCACCACGATGGTGTAACGAGCGCCCAACTTGTCCGCATATTTCATCTGTGCCTTCAAAGAGCGACCCACGATGTCGCACTCTACAGCGGCACCACCCTCACGCAGAGCAGTTGCCAGCGCAAAACACTTTTGCGCTGCTGCCTGGCCCATGGAAACAAAGTACAGGTCACACACAGGAGCTTCCGGGAATTTAGCGCCCTGCTCCTCCATAACCATCAACAGACGCTCCAGACCCATACCGAAACCTAGACCGGGTTGCGCAGCGCCACCCAACTCGGACACCAGGCCATCGTAACGGCCACCACCGGCAACGACCAAGCCATTATCGGAAACCAGCTCAAACACAGTGCGCGTGTAATAATCCAAGCCGCGCACAATGTGCTCGTCAACCACATACGGAATATTTGCCGCCTCCAAGCAACCCTTAACCGCCTCAAAGTGAGCTGCACAGTCGTCACAGAGGTACTGTAACATTACCGGTGCATCCGCCGCGATCTCATGGCATACGGGAGATTTGCAATCCAAAATACGCATGGGATTGCGCTCCAAACGGCTCAGGCAAGTGCCACACAGTTCACTCTGACGATCCGCAAAATATCGATGCAACGCTTCAGTATACTTGGCACGACAAGCAGGACAACCAATAGAGTTGATATGCAACGCCACATTCTCCAAACCAACTGAATTAATGATGGACATTGCCAAAGAAATAACCTCCGCGTCCGCCTGCGGTGCAGATGCACCAAAGCACTCTACGCCAAACTGGTGGAATTCACGATAACGGCCCTTCTGGCTCTTTTCATAACGATAGCAAGATGTAATGTAAGACACCTTTACAGGCAACGCGCCCGCCAGCAGGCCATGTTCCAATACGGCACGAGCGGCACCGGCTGTCCCTTCGGGACGCAGGGTAATCGAACGGCCGCCCTTATCCTCAAAGGTGTACATCTCCTTCTGCACCACGTCGGTGGTCTCTCCTACCGAACGCTGAAATAGATTGGTGTGCTCAAATACAGGCGTACGAATCTCGTGAAATCCGAAATCACGCGCAATCGACAGAGCAGTCTGCTCCACGTATTGCCATTTATAGCTGTTCTCCGGTAGCACATCCTGTGTGCCACGAGGTGCTTGAGTAATCAATGCCATAGTTTATGTTCCTCTCTACACAAGGCGAAAGGGCACACCCTCGTGTACCCTCTCTCCCGAATTATCGGTTACGGGGATTGACGATGTTACGCCAATCCAAATCGCCACGCTCCAAGCCGTGAATCAGCACCTCGGCCGTGGCAATGTTGGTTGCAACGGGAATACCGCGAATGTCACACAGGCGCAGCATATCCATGTCATTGGGCTCATTTGCTTTTGCGGTCATAGGATCGCGGAAGAACAAAAGCAGGTCAATCTCATCACAAGCAATACGAGCAGTGATCTGCTGATCACCACCACGAGAACCGCTCATATAGCGGACAATATCCAAACCGGTAGCTTCAGACACCAGTTTACCCGTGGTACCGGTAGCACACAGATGATGACCACTGAGGATACCGCAATATGCAATACAAAACTGCACCATCAGTTCCTTCTTAGCATCGTGTGCAATGAGCGCTATATTCATACGAAACGACCTCCCAATTCTTCATATTTTCAATACGAGTTACATTTTTTCCAGCTTTGCCAATGGGACCAGTTGTCCCATATACCGCCGCGCGATATTGGCAAAGCACACCGCCGCGTTACATGCCGATGGCAACGGCCGGGCGTTAGCATTAGCAACCGCCACTTCTTCATCCTCCGGCAAAATACCGAGCAACTGAATACCAGCCGTATCAATGATCTCGTCCACATCCGGCATCGAGCCGTCGATTACTTTGTTGGGACGTAATCGGTTGATAATTAAATGAGAACGCAAGTTGCGCTCTTCTAGCAGATGCCCTAAAATCTGAGCATCACGGGCACACACCATATCCGGTGTAGACACTACCAGCGCACGATCTGCCGCAGCCACCGCCGTCTCAAATCCGGGACCGATACCCGCTGGGCAATCAATAATCACTTGATCGTAATAGGTAGCCAAGCTACGACACAATGTCCGCATTTCTTCGGGAGAACACATTTCCTCCAAACGAAGAGGAGCCGGCAAAACAAACACGTTTTTAAACACCGGCGAGGAATAAATAGCGCGCACAGGATCGCAATTACCGGCAAAAACATCCGCCATATCATACATAGTCGTACCGCTGACACCCAGCATCAGGTCTAAACTACGCAGGCCGGCATCCGCATCAATGAGCAACACACGTCCATTATGTCGAGACAAAGCATATCCCAAACCCGCTGTAACAGTAGACTTTCCGGCACCGCCTTTACCTGACGTAACTACACAAATCTGACTCATATTATCCTCACCTCCCCTATTCTGTAACTATTTAAAAATATTATAGCACCTTAAAGCGAAAAAGTAAACCCTCAACCGCAAATAAACGGTATTTTTTGTAGAAATATCAGGGAATCAACACGCCACCGGGGGTAGGCATTTCTCCTGCTTCTTTACCCTCGAAATACGCATCCAGCACTTCGCGAGCTACCGCCGCGGCAGCAGCGGAATTACCATTCTCTATAACAACCGAAATAGCCACTTCGGGATTCTCGGCAGGAGCATACGCAATAAAAGTGCCATGATCAGATGCACCCGCCACGCCGGTCTGAGCCGTTCCGGTTTTACAGGCCACCGTGTACGGCGCATCCGCAAACGCGTTTTTTGCTGTACCGGTCTTGCCAACGGCAATCATACCCTTACGGACCTGATCAATGGCCTCTTTGCTCCAAGTCACCTTTGCCATCGTTTCAGCAGGAATCACGGTCTCAGTAGCATTGTCATAACTACGGATAGATTTGATAAAATGTGTCTTGTAACGCACGCCGTTGTTGGCAATCATCATCGCATACGCCGCTAGCTGAATGGGGGTGTAGGAGCCGCGCTGGCCGATAGCCAACTGCAAGTAATCACCGGCAACCCAGCTGTCGCTGGTATCATTGGATTGTTGAACACCCGACGCCTCGCCAATTTCCACACCCGTCTTTTGGCCAAAACCATACAACGACAAGTAATTGAACAAACTGCTACCCATCAGACGTCCCACGTCATAAAAATAATAGTTGCAGGACTTCTCCAATGCCGTTATGACAGACAAGCGTCCATGATACGACATGCACTTGGGTACGTAACTGGGGGCGTAATACTCATAGGCGTGAGTGCAATTGATAATCTCATCGTCAGCGATAAAACCATCCGTAATCGCCGCCAACGCCACGCCTGGCTTAAACACAGAACCGCAAGCAAAAGAACCGTTAAGCGCACGATTGAACAAAGGCTTGTCCGGATCCTGCAACAATTCGTTATAGTTGAGCGTATAGGTGGACAAATCGTAATCCGGCCAAGAAGCACACGTGATGACACCACCGTTATTTACGTCCAGTAAAACCACAGAGCCACTCTTAACATCCTTGCCTTTTCCCTCTTCACCATTAGCGCGTAAATCCGCAATAGTAGCCGCCAACGTATCCTGTGCCTTTTGCTGAATCAATGCATCCAAGCACAACACCACCGTCTGACCGGGAATCGGAGCAACCGTTTCTTCTTCAGAGATCACAACGCCTTGTGCATTTTTCGTCAGCACGCGTGTGCCAGAGGTTCCTCTCAAATACATCTCGGCAGCCGCTTCAATACCGCTCTTTCCCAAAATGTCGTTGTAAGAATAGCCCTTCTCCTTCAAAGAGGCATACTCCTCGGCGTAAATCGGTCCTACCGTACCAATGATATGGCAAGCCGTCGTTCCGCTCACATATTCGCGAACCGCCACTGTGGTCACGTCCACACCGGGGAATTGACGACTGTTTTCCACGATGCGATACAACGTGGTTTCCGACACGTTACCGGCAAAAGTATACGTGACCTTTTCGGAAAAACCGGCAGACGCCATCTCATAATGAATACCGGCCAGCATACGCTGTTCTTCAGGCGAATAATCAGTGAGATAGTACTTTTTTACCATCTGCTGTAAACATTGCTCTGCGGTGGCATACGTAGCCAAACGAAGAGTCTCTTTCAATCGAGCTACTCCATTTTCACGACCCTCTTCGAACGTATAGGGTGCCTCTTTACTGATAGGCAACGAGTCATTCCATTGCTCGCCTTCCAGTTGCAATATCTCCGTCAGGGCTAACAGGCACTCATTCTGCTTACGATAGTCCTGTTCGCTGCTACCATGAGGAAAATAATTGTAATCCAACACTACCGCATAACTGGTACGATTAGAAACCAAAGGCACCTGATTGCAATCCACAATCTCACCGCGAGAGGCGGCCACTGGTATGGAGGTATGGTAGTTATTATTCACAAAATTGGCGTATTCGTCGCCCTGCACAATTTGAATTTGAAAGAGACGTACCGAAAAAATACCCAACACAATTACAATAATAAGCAATAAAGCCAAGATACGTCTAGGACGCAACTCGCCTCTGTCAGCTTCTTTCAGCATCACTACCACCCACCTCCTTTACAAAAAATCGTCACGTGTTCTTATGCCGCCGCAATAGGCGAGCCATCCACAGAATCAACCAATACATCAACGGCGACAGTAGCACCGTGTATAATGCATTAGGTAAGTAAACATTCAACAAAACTGGTATAGCTTGTGTGTCCATAAACAATACGTAGCACAACGCCCAATCTAACAGCGTGTACAGTAACACCGCACCGCTACAAAGTAGCATCGCTGATGCAAAATTAGCACGAAGCCACCATTGAACCAACAGACCAACCGTCACACCAATAAGCATCAATATTAAGCCGTAATAACCAAACAGACGCGGCGAGTAAAGATTCCATAGTAACCCGGATACGATTCCAATCACCGAACCAATGGAAGGTCCCTCCAGCATTGCCACACACACCACAAACAAAACCAATGGTTCCGGTCGAGCAAAAGCAATGGATGGAAATCCATTAGGGGACATTTGCAGCAGCGCCAACACCAAGGCTGTAGCGCAATATAAAACCCACGGCATAATATTGCGTAACCGCACGAAGCCGGATGTTTGTTTTGTTTTCATCACTCCGACCTCCTTTTTTACTGATGTTATTCCCCACCCTGTCCGGTGAAAGAAGTAATCACCATCACCTGTTTCAAGTCGTAGATATCGGCAAACAATTCCACTTCGCCGTTGAGGGTCATACCATCCGTAGCGTTTTGAATGCGCGTCACCTTGCCAATCAGCAATCCGCTAGGATATACACCACCGATACCGGAGGTCACCACATAATCACTGACCGCCGCTGCCGACGAACGTTCCAAGGTGGTCATACGAAGTGTATTGTTGCGTGCAAGCTCAATAGTGCTTCCAGCGGTATGCGCCGTATCCGAGGTACGGCTAATTTGACACGCCACCTTAGTCGCGGGGTCTAAAATCGTACGCACTTTTGCGTAGGTCAATCCCACCTCTTCAACAACACCTACCAACGAGCCATCTGTCGCCACCACCGGGTCATTGACAGAAACACCGGCATTCTCACCGGAAGAAATGGTAAAGTTACCATAGTAATCCGTAGGATCACGACTGATCACGCGACCGGAGGCAAATGTGTATTCCGGATGTTCCTCATGTAATCCCAAGATTTCGCTGTACCATTCATTGGTCTGCTTAATTTCATCGTACTCTACCAACTGCTGACGTAATTCAGCATTTTCCGCCTTCAAATCTGCCAATTCTTGTCGCATATCATCACCACCGGTCAACCAGCTGAAGAAATCCGACACACCATTGGAGATGGCTGATGCCGCCGATTGCAACGGCGTCACAAAAACGCCGGATAATGTTTCGGGAATGGTCACCGCCCCCTTGGATGTGGCACTGTAAATCATCGTGCCAATCAAAAAGAGAGACACCAACCCCAAACCACGAGCTAATCGACTTCTAAAAAACTCTTTCACGGAATACTCACCTCCTTATATGTTGCTAAGAAGCGGAAAAGCGGAAGACACCCGTCCTCCGCCTGTTTCCGAATTATCTGCGATTGGAACGGAAATTGCTGGTCATACCCAGATCCAAGCACTTACCGGTACCGATAACTACGCAGTCCAGCGGATTCTCTGCCACATGGACAGGCATACCCGTTTCGCGATTAATCAGCGTATCCAAGCCGCGCAACAAAGCGCCACCACCAGTCAACATAATTCCATTATCAATAATGTCCGCGCTCAACTCGGGAGGAGTACGCTCCAAAGTAGACTTAACGGCATCTACAATCTCGCCCACGGGATCAGCAAGAGCCTCACGAACCTCCTCGGCAGAGATGACGATATTCTTGGGAAGACCGTCCACTAAGTTACGACCTTTAACATCCATAGTGGACTCATCCTCATAGGGGAACGCAGAACCCAACTTAATCTTCAGTTCCTCAGCGGTGCGCTCACCGATGAGCAGATTAAATTTCTTCTTAATGTAGGAGATAATAGCCTCGTCAAAATCGTCACCGGCCACACGAACCGACTGAGCGGTAACAATATCACCAAGGGAGATCACGGCCACTTCGGAAGTGCCGCCACCAATATCCACGACCATACAACCGGCAGCCTCAGCCACATCAAGACCGGCACCAATAGCAGCAGCCATGGGTTCTGTAATCAGCTCAACCTCACGAGCGCCGGCATTACGAGCAGCCTCGTTAACAGCACGACGCTCCACCTCAGTTACACCGGAGGGAATGCACACAATCAAACGGGGACGACTGAAAATAGCACTTCTCAGCGCACGCTTGATGAAGTAGCGCAACATAGCAGAAGTGACCTCGAAATCAGCAATAACGCCATCCTTCAGCGGACGCACGGCAGAAATGGAACCAGGGGTACGACCGATCATCTCTTTAGCCTCACGGCCAACAGCCATAACCTCTTCCTTCTTTACATCCACAGCCACAACGGAAGGCTCGCGCATAACGATGCCCTTACCACGTACATAAACCAAAGTATTAGCGGTACCCAAATCAATACCGATATCGCGATTAAACAGCATAATTCTCTCTCCTTTTCGGCTAAACGAAACATTTAATTGCCACTTCTTCATATTATATAACTTTATAGAAAAAATCTCAATATGTAAATAAGAAATATTTAGAAATTTTTAGAATATTTTTAAGACTCAGAAGCAAAATCGCGCAAAAAAAGAATCAAACGTCCTCCCGGCAGACCCATTACCGTGTAATAATCACCGCCAATGCCCTTAACAAAACGCATACCCTTGCCCTGAATGGCATAAGCACCCGCTTTGTCCATCGGCTCTTTAGTGGCAACGTATTCACGGGCTTCATCCTCGGAAAACGCCCAGAAATCAACGGTTGTCACGTCTGTAAAGCCATCTTCCTTTACAACGTTTCCGAACGAATCTGTCTCGATAATCCACACGCCTGTCATTACCTCGTGAGTACGACCTTGCAGATTCATCAACATATTTACAGCATCTTGCTCATCACGAGGTTTACCGAGGGCATTATCGCCCAGCACCACCATAGTATCCGAACCCAAAACAATGCTGTTCGGGTACTTATTAGCCACTTCTACCGCTTTGCTACGCGCCAACTCACGCACACGATCAAAAGGAACCAACCCATCCGGTGCCCACTCGGTAGCAGCGGGACAAACGGTAAAATCAAAGCCTGCCAGTGTCAAAATCTCCTGCCGTCGCGGGGATTGGGACGCCAAGATCAGCGGTTTATGCAGTTTCATAACCGTCCCTCCTCATCGGCGCGGATCACCTCATAGCAGAACTTGGCCAAGTCTTCCAGCGTGGCGATCTCCCCTGCTTTGCGCCGCAATCCTGCCGCGCCACGCAGGCCGTTGGTATACCACGCGGCATGTTTGCGTGCCTCTAACAGCGCCACACGCTCACCTTTGTACTGTACGGTCAGCTCTACTTGACGCATCAGGGTGGCCATTCGTTGGGTCATAGAGGGTGTCGGCAACAACACTTCATGGTTGAGATACGCCTCAATCTGCGAGAATATCCACGGCGCACCCAGCGCACCGCGACCAACCATAATCAGGTCACAGCCTGTCTGCTCATACAAGGCGGCGGCAGATTTGGCATCCACCACGTCGCCGTTGCCGACGACCGGCACTTTTACCGCATTTTTTACCTGACGAATGATCTCCCAGTCCACCGGCGGCGCATACATCTGGTCGCGAGTGCGTCCGTGCACCGTGATGGCGTCCACACCACCCGCTTCGCAGGCCAGCGCCACCTCAACAGCGTTCACCTCATCCTTGGCATACCCTTTGCGAATTTTCGCCGTCACGGGGACGGGCACGGCGTCCTTCACCGCCTGCACGATGCGGCGGCAGAGGTCAGGCTCACGCATCAGC
>JAZNED010000123.1:0-6650 GCA_045588425.1 Acutalibacteraceae bacterium | reverse complement strand
CCGGTGTGGATCGGTTTTTACATCGCCGCTGTGCTGGTGTTCTTCCTGTTGCTGTTAAGCGGGCTGTACCTCTTCCTCCCCAAAGAGAACCTCTCCCCCCGTACCAAGCGGTTCAACCGTACCATCATTAAGCTGGTGCTCCACTGGCTGATGGTGACGCTGGGTATCCACATTAAGGTGGTAGGAGCCGACAAACTCCCGGATGCCCCCTATTTGATCGTGGGCAACCACCGCTCCGCCTTTGACCCCATTTGCACAGTGGCGGTGCTATCCCCCTACACGGTGTTTGTGGCCAAGCCGGGCGTGCTAAAAATCCCTGTCATCGGATCGTTGATGGAACGCTTCGGCTTTATGGGTATTGACCGCGAGAACGCCCGTAACGCCGTGACTACCATCAAGTTGGCGGCTGCACGCATTAAAGATGCGGGCCTATGCGTAGGCATCTACCCCGAGGGCACGCGAAGCAAGGACGGCACCCTCCTCCCCTTCCACGCCGGATCGTTTAAGATTGCCAAGATGGCGAATTGCCCCGTGGCGGTGGTATCTGTGCGCTATGAAAAACGCGGTCTGTTGCCATGGAACAAACGCACCCATCTGCACGTGGTAGACGTGATGGATACCGCTTATGTGGCAGAGAACAACACTGCCACCATGAGCGAGCGAGCGGAAGCGGTCATTCGCGAGGATTTAGAACTGTAAGCGATTTGTACGACGTTTCTCCATTTAGCACGCCGCCTTAACGAACGAGTTTAGGAGTCTCGCTATGCCCAGAAAACTATTTTGCGAAATATCGCCATTGACTTACCGCTTGTCCACGTTCAAGTGCCGTCTTGTTCGAGATGTCCAAAACCTATGGATGCGCCAACGTTTGGCAAGAAACAAGCAAGAAGAATTGTTACCTATTGTCATCTACAAACACAATTCCCTCATCCGACGAAAACTGGGCAACACCCAAATGGAGCTTCAAGAAAACAAAGCGACTAATTTGGCTATAAGCACTCCCAAGGTGAATTGCGTTTTGATTCGCCCCGGAGAAACCTTTTCGTTTTGGCACTTGGTGGGAAACACGACAAAGGCAAAGGGATATAAGGAAGGTGTCACCATCGCCAAATCCCATATAAAGGCCGGTGTTGGCGGCGGATTGTGTCAATTTACCAATTTGATTCATTGGATGGTTCTGCACACCCCCTTAACCATTGTGGAACACCATCACCATGACGGCATGGATTTGTTTCCCGATTACAACAGACAAGTTCCCTTTGGAACGGGGACGTCCATTGTATACAATTATCTCGACTATCGTTTCAAAAACGAATCGGATATCACCTATCAATTGGTTACCTACGTTACCGATACGCACCTGTGTGGCGAACTACGCGCCTCCGCCGAGTTGCCGATCAAGTATCATATCAAAACGGAAAACGAGCGTTTCGTGCGCATCAAAGATACCGTCTACCGAAAAGGGCAAGTCTACCGCATCTGTATTGACAAAACGACCGGCAACGAATTATCTCGCGAACTCATACGAGATAATAACGCACAGGTTATGTACGATACCACGCATCTTACGGTCGAATCCATTTAAGCACAAAAAAGGCTGTGTAGACAAGCTACACAGCCTTTTTGCTTTTTAAGAGCAGACACCCTGCGTCTCGCTCTTTTTTATTTCACAAACAGATTGTAGGCATTATCCCACAAAATCTTGCGGAATTCCTCCTCGGTGAAGGACATCGACAGTAGAGTGGCCAGCTCCTTGTCCGCCGCCCACATAGGATAATCGGTGCCGAACAGCACCCGATCCGCACCCCAGCGTCGCATCAGTTCCTCCGCCTTTTCGGCGGAAAGGCGGAAGAAGGAGGAGGAGCAGTCCACATACAGGTTGGGGGCGTGCCCCAGTTTGTCACAGGCCTCCTCCCAGATGGAATACCCCGCCAAGTGAGCGCCGATGAAGGTCAAATCCTTGTAAATCTCCAACACCGGCAGCAGACGGTTGGGATTGGAATAATCGTAGCGGTCATCGCCGGTGTGGAGCAACACCGGTAGATGGTGCTGTTCGCACAGTTCGTAAATTTTCAGGCAACGATAATCGTCAATCTTAAACGCCTGAATATCGGGATGCATTTTCACACCTTTAAGTCCCAGCTCCAAGATGTGCTGTACGTCTCCGACAATGTCGGCGCTATCGGGATGGAGGGTGCCCAGTCCCGTAAAACGACCATCCCCCTCCCCTACGGTGCGGGCAATGAACTCGTTGATGCTGTTGACCTGCTTCGGTGTCGTCGCCACCGACTGAATCACAAAATGATCCACACCGGCAGCGATTTCCTTATCCAGCAGGGTCTCCACCGTGCCGTCGTATACCGATTTAACGCCGTAAAAGGCGTCGGTGCCGGCCACCGCCTTGGCGGCAATGATGGCGGGATAGACGTGACAGTGGGCGTCCATCACTTTATATTGTCCGACCATAGCGGTCACTCCTTACTGATTGGCTTTGATCCATTCTACGGCTTCTTCTCTCATCTTATATTTGAGAATTTTGCCCGCGGCATTCATAGGAAATGTTTCCACAAAGCGGATATACCGCGGCACCTTATGCCGCGCCATGTGGGCGGCAATATAGGCGGTCATTTCCTGCGCCGTCATCTCCTCGCCGTCCTTGAGGATGACACAGGCCATAATCTCCTCGCCGTACCGCTCATCCGGCACGCCGATGACCTGCACGTCCCGCACCTTGGGACAAGTATAGATAAACTCCTCAATCTCCTTGGGGTAGATGTTCTCACCGCCACGGATGATCATATCCTTGAGGCGACCGGTGATGTTGTAGTTGCCGTCGGGACGGCGGCAAGCCAGGTCACCGGTGTGCAACCAGCCGTCGGCGTCGATCGCCTCGGCGGTGGCGGCAGGCATCTTGTAATACCCCTTCATGATGTTGTAGCCACGGGCCACAAACTCGCCATTGACCCCATCGGGGCAATCTGCACCCGTCTCGGGATCGATAATCTTGCACTCCACGTGGGCAAAGGCACTGCCCACCGTCTCGGTGCGCACCTCCAGCGAATCGGAGTAGGTGCTCATGGTACAGCCGGGGGCAGCCTCGGTCTGACCGTACACCGACACGATCTCACGCATACCCATCCGTCCCGTAGCCGCCTCCTTCATCAGGTCGGCAGGGCAGTTGGAACCCGCCATAATGCCGATGCGCATGTGGGAGAAGTCGGTCTTTTCAAAATCGGGATGCTGCATCATAGCGATAAACATGGTCGGCACACCGTTGAAGGCGGTGATATGCTCGTTATGCACGCAGGAAAGCGCCGGCTTGGGAGAGAAATACGGCAGGGGAAGCATAGTGGTGCCGTGGGTCATGCTGGCGGTCATGGACAGCACCATGCCGAAGCAATGGAACATAGGCACCTGAATCATCATACGGTCGGCGGTGGACAAATCCATACGATCGCCGATGTATTTGCCGTTATTCACCACGTTGTAGTGGGTGAGCATGACACCCTTGGGAAAGCCGGTGGTGCCGGAGGTGTACTGCATATTGCAGACGTCGTCCTTGTCCACCTGCGCCGCCAAGCGATGCACCTCAGAGAGCGGCACCTGCGCAGAGCGGGCGATAAAGTCCCGCCACTCCATACAGCCCTTTTGCTTGTAGCCCACCGTGATGACGTTGCGCAGGAAAGGCAGGCGCTTGGCGTGGAGAGGTTTCCCCTCCTTGGTCTGCTGAAGTTCGGGGCACAGTTCGGCCACGATCTCGCCGTAGTGGCAATCCTTGGCACCCTCGGTCATAATCAGCGTGTGGCTATCGGATTGGCGCAAGAGATATTCGATCTCGTGAATCTTGTAGGCGGTATTCACCGTCACCAGCACCGCACCCAGCTTCACCGTCGCCCAAAAGGCGATGTACCACTGGGGCACGTTGGAAGCCCATACCGCCACGTGGGTACCTGCCTTGACACCGCAGGAAATCAGCGCACGGGCGCACTCATCCACGTCGTCACGGAACTCACGATAGGTACGGGTATAGTCCAAGGTGGTGTATTTGAAGGCGTACTGGTCGGGGAACTCCTCCACCATACGGTCCAGCACCTGAGAAAAGGTGCAATCGATGAGGCGATCCTTCTCCCACACGTATTTGCCCGTGTGGGCACGGTTCCAGTAGAGGGCGCTCTCGTTGCGGGAGGTATCGCCAAACTGGCGCATATAGTGGACGAACTGGGTCATAATGATCTCCATATCGTCCAGTTCGGGACACCAAGCAGGATCCCACACCAGCGAGATATAGCCGTCGTAGTTCACCGAGCGCAGAGCCAACATCAGCTCTTTGATGGGCAATTCGCCCTCGCCCATCAGGCAATACTCAATGCCGTCCTCAGTAGCACAGGCGTCACTGACGTGGACGTGGCGCACGTAGGCGCCCAGATTCTTGATGACCTGCTCGGGGCTCTCGCCGCCGCCGAAATAGGCGGCAGACCAGTTCCACAGCGCCGCCACGTGGTCGCTGGCGAAAGAATCCAGTAGATCGCGCAGGGCGGCGGTGGAAGCAAACAGACCCGAGGTCTCGATCACCAAAGTGACGCCCTGCTCGGCGGCGGAAGGCAGCATTTTTGCCACCAGCTCGCTCACCCGCGCCACAGCGGCGGCGGTGTCATCGGCATTGGCGGCCTTCAGGCGCACGCAGGGAATGCCCAAGTTGGAGGCAATCTCCAAGCAACGGGCGATTTCCTCCACCGCATGGTCGGTAGCGCCCTCGGAGGCATTGCAGACGGTGTCGATGCAAGGGATGTCCAAACCCTTTTCGAACAAGCGGCGACGGGTTGCCGCCGCGGCGTAATCGTGGAATGCACCGTCCTTATCGGTGAAGAGACGGTTGTAGATATTGTGCAGCTCGATGCCCTGGAAGCGGAGATCCTCCGCCACCTCGCAGAACTGCTCAAAGGTAGGCGTATGCCAACCCTTAGTGGAAAAGGAGAGTTTCATAGGGTTACGCCTCCTCGTAGATAATCTTGTTCACAGCATTGAGATAGGCACGCAGAGAAGCGCCCAAAATGTCGGTGGAGATACCGCTACCGCTGTACAGACGGCCTGCGGCACGAAGTTTGATGACCGCCTTACCCACGGCCTCTTTACCCTCGGTGACCGCCTGAATCTGGAAATCGTCCAGCTCGTAGTGATGACCGATGATCTGGTCGATGGCACGGAAGGCGGCGTCGATGGGGCCGTCACCGATGCAAACGCCCTGCAGAGGCTTGCCCTCTCGCTGAAGCGTAATCTGGGCGGAGGCGGTGATGATATTGCCCGAATTGATGACGTAGTTGACCAGCTGATAGGTGGCGGGCACCTGCATGGCTACGCTGGCCACGATGGCGTCCAACTCCTTGGCAGTGACCGTCTTTTTCTCCGCCACGCGGCAGAACTCCTCGTACACACGGGCGGTGTCCTCTTCGGACAGGTCGTAGCCCAGGCTTGCTACCGCCGCAGACACCGCTTTGCAGTCGTCTTTGGCGTCCAAGCGGATGCCGTCCTCGGCAGAAGCGGAGACGGAAGCAGGCTTTTCGTTGCGGGCAGGGTCGGTAATCCAGCCAATCTGCTGGATGATGCGGCCCATCTCGGTGTATTTCACGCCGCAGGCAAAGTCGTAGCTGTCGCCGCAGTTTTTGCACATGGTAGCAAAGGTGGCCAAATCCACGCAATCGCCGCCGATGGCGGTTTTCACGCTGTCGGCGCCCTTTTGCACCGCCAAGATGGCACAGGCGCAGGCAAGGCCGTTTTTGTTATCGCAGGCCACACCCATAGGCACGGTGGTATTCACAGCGGCGATAAAGGCGGCGAAATCGTCCGGCAGACGAGCGCCGGTAGAGTCGCACACCGCCACGGTGTCGGCACCGGCGCCGATGGCGGCGTCGATAGCGGCCTGCAGATAGCCGTCGTCGGCACGGGTGGCGTCCACAGCGGTGAATTCCACCGCCACACCCTTCGCTTTGGCAGCGGCTACAGCGGTAGCAATCCAAGCCAGCATTTTATCCGGCTTTTTATGGCAACTGTACTCCATCCCCACGGGGGAAACAGGCAGTTCGATACGGATCTGGGGCTTTGCCGCCCCCTCCAGCGCCGCGGCGGCCAGCTGGATGCTCTCGGCGGTGATGCCCGCTGCCACGGACAGGGTGCTGTTCTTCACGAACGAGGCCATGGTGCGCACCAGCAGGGTGTCGGAGCGCACCTCGGTGATGGCAGGCAGTTCGATGACGTCCACCCCCAATTTCTCCAACTGGCGTGCAATCTCGATTTTCTCCTTAAAGGTGTAGTTGCCCTGACACAGCGTGGTGTCGGCGATGCGAATGTGTTTCATACAAACTCTCTCCTTGTCAGACCCTGTTGGCAGGTCTAAAAATAAAAAATCCCTAAGGCATACGATTGCCTTAGGGACGAAAAATACTTTCCGTGGTACCACCCTAATTACCGCCATAAGCGGTCTCTCTGCAAGGCTCCAACAAGCCTCCTGCCATGGTAACGGGGCAAGCCGTAGTAGCCTACTCTCACAAGGATTTCGGTACTCTGCTCGGGAGCCAGAATCCCATTCGAATCGTACCGCCCTCCCAGCAACGGCGGCTCTCTGAAACGATCGGATGAATGGAAAATTCTCCGTC
>JAZNED010000122.1:0-36008 GCA_045588425.1 Acutalibacteraceae bacterium | reverse complement strand
CACAAAAAAACACCACCCTGTTGGGTGGTGTTTTTTTGTGGCTGCTCCTGTCAGGCTCGAACTGACGATTGCAGTTTTTGCTGCGCAAAACCTGCGCAAGTTTCCCTTGGCGGTTTGGACAACCGCCATTTCGCCTGCGGCGAAAGCGGAAAACGTTGCCCTAATTCTTATCCGATGTTAATCATGATGTCGTCAATGCAAGATAGAAAAAGCCACAAAAAAACACCACCCTGTTGGGTGGTGTTTTCTGTGGCTGCTCCTGTCAGGCTCGAACTGACGACATCATGATTAACAGTCATGCGCTCTACCGGCTGAGCTAAGGAGCAATATGCGTGAAAAGCCTTGATGTTACTGGGTTTATCTTGATTCACATTTTTTGATTTTAATCGATTTTTACCATTTTGTTGACCTAAATTGACTTTTTGTTGACCTGGAATTGACCTAGATTTTCGAGTGTGCGTTACACCCATATGCCCAATACATACTCTCTTTAGCGGCAAGAATTTGATTGATGTCATAGAATGCGAGGGGACTATTGGCGTTTGTTGACATAGTCGCCTTGAATAAATTATAAAGCAAAAGCCATCACAAATCAACTAAAAAAGTTGAGCAAAATTGGTTGATTTTTCACTTCGTTACCCCTTATAATAGCTCTCCAATAATTTTTGAGTGGAGGGATGTATATGGGATGCAAAGTTATTGCAATGGCGTATATTGAACAGTGGTTTGGTGAGTTTGAAAAGGGTAACTTGTATGCCCTTGCTACCAGAGCTGGTGTAGGTAAAACTCACTTTGCTTTGACTCTTTCTGGACACTGGGCAAAACTTGGTCGCAAAACTCTCTACATTAGTGACTCTATGAATGAAGAAACCTTTGAAAGAAGGTTAACTTCTCTCGAACCGTACTACCACGAGAATGTTGATTTTAAAGAGTGTTATAAGCTCACGATTGAAAGACTCTCCCAGTGGTTGGATGCCAATAATTATGATTTGGTTGTTTTGGATACTTTTGATTTGTATTGCTGGAATGTTGACATTGGAGAGTTGAAAGAATTGGCTAAAGAAAAGGGCGTTTGTGTATGGCTCACCAAGAGCCTTCCCTTTAGTGAAGAACCTATCAACCTGTCTCATCTTCACTTTCCTAATGAAGAAATCAAGGATAAGTTCATTGCCTATACGGATATGATTTTGTGTGGATATCGTAACCTCGAACACGACTCCGTTTGCCTGCGAGCACTCAAGAACTTGGCAGGCGTTTATGGTCAAGAATTGGAACTTCATAAATAACAAAGAGGGCATCACATTGATGCCCTCTTTTATTATTTACACAATGCCAAAATACTTCTCAAAGAAAGCCATTAGCTTATCAATGATACCCTGTTTCTTGTTGGCACGATTGCCACCACCAAAGCGAGACACAGGAGGCATCAACTTATCAATGTCGGTGCCAGTGGTCTTCACAGAGCCATCACGGAAAGCATTTTCAATATACTTTCTTGTCTCTTCTTCCTTGAGGTTCTCTTCGGCAATTAGTGTCGTTAGGTCGGTTTCCTTTTGCTCTAAGACGAACTTTCTCCAATCTTGGCTAACATCGGTCTGAGCGTTAATGGTGGCGATAAAGCCATCAATCAGCTCTTTCTTAGAACGCAATTCAATACTGGATTTGATAGCTCGGTCAATGGCGATTAGGATTTCCTTATCCTCACAATTGGACTGGTGGTACTTGGCAACAAGCATCAAGATGTAATCAATGTTCACCTCGATTTGTTTGACCAATTCCATCTCAAAGACAATATCATCGTCAATGTTCTCAGCCTGTGCTTTGGGACGGAACTCCATATACAAGTCATTGTAGAGACCAGTATAGTTTTGCATATCCATCGGAGAAAGAATCTCGTTACCTGCAAAATCATCAAAGGTGGACAAGATATTTCTCAATCTCAAGATATTACCAAAGGCAACAATGAACTCCTTCTTGGCTTTCTCACCCAGGATGTCCTGACCTAAAGGATACTTTTGGATAAGCTCGGCAATACGCTCTTCATAGCCCTTTTGATGCTTACCATCCTCATCATATCCATAGTAATAGTCATCGTAGGACTTGAGCAAAACGATACCAGAAGCATTCTTATCGCCAAATAGAGCAATAGCATCATCAGTCTCTTTTTGCAAGTCTCTAAAGCAAATGATATTACCAAAGGTCTTCACAGAGTTTAAGATGCGATTGGTTCTGGAAAATGCCTGAATCAATCCGTGTTGTCTCAAGTTCTTATCTACCCAAAGAGTGTTCAAGGTAGTGGCATCAAAACCAGTCAAGAACATATTCACAACAATGAGCAAATCCACTTCACGATGCTTCATTCTCAAAGATAAGTCCTTGTAGTAATTGGGGAACTTCTCACTGGAAGTATCGTAAGCGGTGTTGAACATCTCGTTGTAGTCCTTAATAGCTTTGTCAAGGAACTCACGAGAGGTCAAATCCAGACCATCCGTGTTGTCGGATTCCTCATCATCAATAAAGCCATCAGGGTCATCTTCGTTTTGACCATAGCTATAGATAGTGGCAATCTTGATTGCCTTTTCAGGATGCTCGGCCATTTGTCTCTGAAACTCCATATAATACAACTTTGCCGCCTCGATAGAGGACACCGCAAAGATGGAGTTGAAACCATTTAGTTTGACCTTGAGTTTCTCTTCCTTGGCATCTTGATTCTTAGCCACGGTCTCAATGTTGGTTAGTTTGCTATAAGTGTAGAAACCTGTGTTTCTCTTGGTCTTATGGTCAAAGTGGTCAAGGATATATTCGACAATCTCAGAGATGCGCTTAGGTGCTAACAAAGCCGACTCCGTATTGATAGCCTCTACCTTTTTATCCTTGCCCCCCTCCTTCTTCTTGACCGTGTTTACATAGTCAATTCTAAAGGGGAGAACATTGCCATCATTGATAGCATCCACAATGGTATAAGTGTGGAGCTTGTCGCCAAAAGCTTGCTCGGTAGTACGCAGGTTGGGGTTGCCACCACTCTTCGCATTCTTGGCAAAGATAGGCGTACCTGTGAAACCAAAGATGTGATAGTTCTTGAAGAACTTAGCAATCTTGATATGCATATCGCCAAATTGGCTACGGTGACACTCATCAAATACCAAAACAATGTGCTTGTCCAAGACAGGATGCTTGGGGTTCTTGGTCACAAAGTTGTCCAACTTTTGAATGGTGGTAACGATGATTTTATACTCGTGGGGATTGCCCTTGGCATCCAAGTCCTCCAGTTGTCGTTGCAACACCTTGGTGCTCTTGTTACCATTAGCCGCACCACGCTCAAAGCGGTCATACTCTTTCATTGTTTGATAGTCAAGGTCTTTTCTATCTACAACAAAGAGCACCTTGTCAATGTAGGGTAATCTCGATGCCAATTGAGCGGTCTTGAACGAAGTGAGAGTCTTACCACTACCAGTGGTGTGCCAAATATATCCACCTGCATCGGTTCTTCCCAACTTCTTATAGTTGGTGGAAACCTCAATGCGATTGAGGATGCGCTCTGTGGCAACAATTTGGTAGGGACGCATCACCAACAAAAGATTCTCACTGGTGAGGACACAATACTTGGTAAGAATATTGAGCAAGGTATGCTTTTGGAAGAAAGTACGAGTAAAGTCCACAAGGTCAGGAATCACCTTGTTATTGGCATCCGCCCAGAACGAAGTGAACTCAAAACTACTACTGGTCTTTTGAACTTTCTTCTTGCCATCCCGCTCCTTGATAGCACTTACACGAGTGGTGTTGGAATAGTATTTGGTGCGTGTGCCGTTGGAGATGACAAATAATTGCACATACTCATACAAACCACTACCAGCCCAGAAGCTATCTCTTTGATAACGCTCAATTTGGTTGAATGCCTCTTTGAGAGCAACACCACGGCGCTTAAGCTCAATATGTACCAATGGGAAACCGTTAACCAATACCGTAACATCGTATCGGTTGTCATAGTTGCCACTATTCTCTACATATTGGTTGATGACCTGCAACGAGTTGTTGTGGATGTTCTTCTTGTCAATTAGGGTGATGTTCTTACTGGTGCCATCATCACGCTTTAAAACCTGCACATTATCCTCTTGGATAAGACGAGTCTTCTCCACAATGCCATCATTGCCATTGGCTAAGCACTGGGTAAAGAAACGATTCCACTCATCATCGGAGAAATGATAGTTATTGAGTTTTTCCAATTGCACTCGCAGGTTCTCTACCAACTCATCCGAGTTATGGATTTGAAGATAGGTATAACCTTGCTCGGCCAATTGCTTAATAAAAGCGGCTTCAAGAGCAGCCTCACTTTGATAGGCATCAGAGCGAGTTAATTGAGGTTCGTATTCAGATACAACAGTCGCTTCCGAAGTGGAAACGATGATATTATATTGGCTCATATTTTAAATCCTTCCATCAGGAATTTAGAATTTCTTCTATCATTGGCTCAACACCTATATTCTTGATGTCCTCAATTAGGTGTTGTGCGGAAAATCTTCCGACATCCCATGCAACAAAGCGCAATATATTAGCGGCAGTTTCGTTTACTACATATGGAAAACTACTACAAAGCACATCATACGAAAAAGAAGCAAATGGGTCATATGCTTCGTAACTTCTGCCGCAAACCTCCTGATATGATTTATCGACGCTTTGGATAATATGCAAAGCGTGTTCTTCGCTGGTTTTCATAAAAGAAATTAAGACCTCTACAAATCCTTTTTTGTGATGTAAAATCGCAGTAGATATTTTTTCTGCACTTAAATCATAGATAAACCCTTCAACCTCATCATCAAAGATTTTCCTGGAAATTTTTTCATTTATTCTTTCCTGATTTTCCGCATCTTGTTTATAGGCTACTGTTTTTTCGAAAAAGATGGATAATTGACTTGCATCGGCATAACGATATGCGGCATCTGAATTTGTGGCTTTTTCTGCAACACTTCTGTAAATATGATGTGAGTTTCTGGGGTCTCCTGTCATAATAAAGTTAATCACACGACCAAGAGAGTATACATCACTTCGCTTATCACCATCTTTGAGCATCATAAACTGCTCTGGTGCACAATAATAAAACTGTCCTACCGCGTGGGTGTGCATCGTTTGATGGGAGGTAAATACATTCAAGTCTTTTCCCAAACCAAAATCAGCAATTTTTATCATGCCAGAATTAATAAAGATGTTGTTAGCACTAATATCACGATGGATAATATCGCGTTTATGTACTTCCGTCATAATATGCAGAATTTGCCGAATACAAGTCAACTTTATTTCTTCCGATAAGGTGTTGTTTTTAACATACTTTTCTAAAGTCGTTTCAGCATATTCCATCGTATAAGAGCAGTTTCCTTCGTCAAACGCATAAACTTCAATAATGCCAAATGCATCCTGCAAAGATTTCGTGATGTTGTATTCTCTCTTGAAACGGCTTCTGATACCAGCATCAGTCAAATAATCGTCTTTGAGTTTCTTTACTACTAAACCTGTAGATTTCTGCCGATAAACATTAGCGAACCCACCATTTCCGATTGGTTCTAAATCATCATTTTCCTTAACAAGATGATAGCGACCGTTATTACGAGTTATTTTGCATAAATCTCTATGGAGAATATGGTTGAACTCGGCGTATATGCGTTCGCTTTTTTCTGCAGCTTCTACTTCGGATAACGCCTGTTCCTGCATTAAGTAGTTTTTGCCAAGAACAATATTAAAAAACCTATCAATTTGACGACTGTTGATTAAATCCACAAGTTTATCGTGAACATATGCCCATCTTGACGGAAAACCAGATTGATAGACATCTTTCGTTCCAAAATTGGAGTTAAAGAACTCTACAAGTTTATACCCCTGCTTATAAGTGTAAAAACTTTCAGTATCTCCACAAAAAATATTTGAAATCTCTTTCAGCGAATCTGAACTAATCATATTATCTCCCTCGGTTATGCAGGTTCAAAGGTTAGCAACTTGTCACGGTAATACTCATATTGTTTCTGTCTTGCTTCAATCTCGGCAGGAAGACCTGCGAAAATATCATTGCAGAGAGTATCAAAACGGTCAAGAATAGCGACAATACGCAGTTGTTCTTCCATTGTTGGAACCTTAACTTTTGGCGCTTTCAAAGTATTATACGAAACAAACGGTTGAGCACCTTTCTGTTCAGAAAGGAAGTCCTGGACTAATAACAAGTAATAGGCATATTTATAGTGAACATTAGAGTTTTTGTGCTTACAAATTACACCATTGTAAGTGACGAAATGCTTTCCACTTGCCCATTGCACCAAACCTGCATAAGCGCCAATATGACCAATTACAGGCGCATCCTCGCTATTATACTCTGTATGATAACCAACAATGCCGTTTCCGCCATAGACAGGGTATTCTCCGCCGTCAGTTGGAATATTATTGCCCTTACCATATTGAAAATCGTAGATGTCGCCAATGGTTAGCGCTGTGCAATTATCATCAGGAATATTTAATAGAGTTTCTCTATAATATTCATACTGCTTTTTTCTTGCTGTAAGTTCTGCTGAAAGTTCTGCTGTAAGTTCTGTGAAATTGTCCAATATGCGGACAATTTCACACTGAACCTCCATCGGTGGTACAGGGATTACAAACTCTTCGGTAACAGGAAGGGAAATCTGAGGCAATGCACCCATTCCAGAAGCAGCATCTCTAAACCGCTGTACATTATTCTTCAACACATAGTACAAGAACTTAACAGCGACAGGGTTATCTGTGGTGTATGCCCACATTTCGTTTTTGAATGTAAATGGTTTGTCGTAGTAAACAGCATCAATCACACCACGAGACTGCACCAACACAGCAGGAACACGAGTGATATTAGCATTGGGTATGTCTTCTTCAAAAGCATTGATTACCGTCTTGCCACCTGCAAAAACACGAATATCACCATCTGGGTTTTCTATTTCTTTCATTTTGCCTGCGGTAATAGGTGTGCCCTTAATTCTTTTATATACCTCTTTAATCTTCTTGAACTCTACTCCGTTAGGACACCGTTCATTTATCAATCTTTCTAATTCACTCATTATTGCACCTCAATTTCCGCAATAATCTTGCTAATCTCGGTGCGCAATACATTTTCGCGAGCAACAATTTCTTCAATATGAGCATTCAACTCTACAATATCGATAACCTCTCGGGTATCTTCCGCCTCGACATAGGTGCTAACGGACAAGTTATAGTCGTTTTCTTTAACCTCAGCGTAAGAAACCAGACGAGCAAAGTGGTCTTTGTCTTCACGGCTGGCATACTTATTCACAATGTTGTCAATGTTCTCAGGGGTTAACTTGTTGTTGTTGGTTACTTTAATGCACTCATTGGTGGCATCAATGAAAAGGATATTGTTATCCTTCTTGCCTTTCTTTAACACTAAGATACAAGTAGCAATAGAAGTGCCATAGAACAAGTTACTGGGCAACTGGATAACGCAATCTACATAATTGTTATCAGTCAAGTATTTGCGAATCTTTTGCTCTTTGCCACCACGATACATAATACCAGGGAAAGTAACAATAGCCGCCGTACCATTGGGAGCCAACCAAGAAAGGCTATGCATAATAAAAGCGAAGTCCGCCTTACTCTTGGGTGCCAAAACACCAGCAGGCGCAAAACGAGGGTCATTGATAAGGGTGGGGCTATCATCGCCCTCCCACTTGATAGAATAAGGGGGATTGGAAACGATGAGCTCAAAGGGTTCATCATCCCAATGGGCAGGATTCAACAGGGTATCTTCACAAGCCACATTGAACTTATCAAAACCCACATCGTGCAAAAACATATTGATACGGCACAAGTTAAAAGTAGTGATGTTGATTTCCTGACCAAAATATCCCTGACGAACGCCCTCTTTGCCCAAAACGCTCTGAGCCTTCAACAACAAAGAACCAGAGCCACAAGCAGGGTCATAAACCTTGTTAACCTCGGTTTTTCCTACCGTGCCAATACGAGTGAGCAACTCAGATACATCGGAGGGGGTGAAGAACTCACCACCAGACTTACCTGCATTAGAGGCATACATAGTCATCAAATACTCGTAGGCATCACCAAAAGTATCGATGGCGTTGTCTTTATATTCCAACTTCATCTCAGCAATGCCATTGAGAATCTTGACCAAGCGTTCATTTCTCTTGGCAACGGTGCCACCCAGTTTGTTGCTATTCACATCAAAGTCGGCAAACAAACCTGCAAAGTCATCCTCGGCCTCGCTACCCTTAGCACTATCTTCGATATTGTTAAAGACCCGCTCCAGAGTCTCATTCAAGTTCTCGTCCAAGGGAGCCTTAGCACGAACATTGCAAAACAACTCAGAGGGACGAATGAAGAAACCCTTTTCCTCTATCAAGCCAGAACGAGCTTCCTCAGCATCGGCATCCGACATCTTTGCATAATCGAAGGTGGTATTACCTGCCTCGATTTCACCTGCATTGATATAGGCAGTAAAGTTCTCGGAGATATAGCGATAGAACATAGCGCCGAGCACATAGTTTTTAAAGTCCCATCCATCTACTGCGCCACGCAGGTCATCAGCAATTGCCCAAATGGCACGATGGAGTTCGGCTCTTTCTTGCTCTTTTCTCTTATCAACCATATCGCAAAATCCCCCAATTTTCGAATTCTAACCCCAGTATAGCACCAAACTACAAATAACTCCAGTATTTTTTATATTTAAATATACAACACACAAAAACTAATAAAAGATAAAAGGATGCGAATCAATAATCGCATCCCCTTTTTATAAATAATTTAAAATTTAATTTCTAAAAAATTCGTGTTTTTTTCGACACTAAATTATAGTAGTAAAGGCACACTTATACTTTCCGATATTCGGCAAGATTTATAATCTCTTTCCCCTGTTTAGTAGCCATCTCTATGAACTGGGATGCACCACCCCACGAGTGGTCAATATAACAAACCACTACATCCGACGCTCGAACCATCCATTCATTTCTATGGGTTATGGCAAAGCGCTTTGGAATAACTTCTATCCCTTCTGGAAAGATGGTTTCAAAGTGTTGATAGTTATTTGCATCAGACATATAAGCCAAGACAACGCTATAGGCCAACAAGGGATGTTTCTTTTTCAATTCACGCAAAGCTTTAAGAGCAAGACTATCGAAGATACCGTGAGTGCCAACAAGAAATCTATCTACATTGCGCTCAAGGAATAGTTCTTCGACGACTTTCAACAATTTTGGGTAAATTGCATCTGGAGCATCTTTATGTCCAAAGAATGTACAAGTCATAATCCACCCCCTGCTTACTATAAGCCACAAATGTTTATTGTAAATCGCTTTTGCTCTCTTCTATTTTACATTTGCTCAAAATATTAGTCAATTGCTTTCGTGCGAATACAGCGCCATCACACCGTAAAAAGTATAATTATTTACGGAAGCAGGTGATTGTAATGAGCAAAGAGGTAGATTTCAAGAATCGAGATAGATATATCCAATTAGGTATTGCCATCTCTACTTTACGCAAGATGCGTGGAATGTCTCAAGAGCAACTAGCCGAGAGAGCGAATGTGAGTCGTTCCCATATCAGTTCCATTGAGGCACCAGGCATCGCTCGTCCCTTCTCTTTAGAGGTGTTTTTTAACATTGCGGATGCACTGGATATTGACCCCTCGGACTTGATTAAAGCATCCGTGTTTCCTGATAGCGTAATTAAAAGCAAGAATTAAAACAAAACACTAAAAAAGGGGACAGTGATTAAATCACCGTCCCTCTTTTTATGCCAATAATAGTTAATAGGTATTATTTTTTGCGTTTAGGCTTGATAAATTCAATGTTTGTTTCAATCACATCCGCGAGACTCAAGCCAGTAGCGCCCCCTGGTAAACTCGTTATGTCGACATGTGTCTCGTGAAGCGCTTCGCCAATGCTACGGGAAGTGTTGAATAGAGCGAACTTTTTGTTGCCATTACAGTATTCTGAGGCAGCTCGCTGTATGATTTCTTCCATATCACAAGGAATTGTGCCCTTTTTAAAATAGAATCCATCGTATACCTGAACTACATCAATCCTTCGATTGAAAAGTTCTTTCCGAACCTCTAAATAAATACAAGACTCGTGAAGAAAGACGGAAGTGTCTTTTCGCTTGTCAGCGGTTCTACAACAATATTCAAACACTCTTTTTTGATATTTGTCAATGAGCGCCACTAAATCAACGCCCTGCTCCATCAAAGCAGCAAAGGGAGAAAGGTTGTCATCAGAAGCACCCTTTTTAATCGCTCTGTCTTTATCTTTCTTCTCTTTAGCCAATATGTTATTGACAATTTGCTTAGGTGTTCCTCCAAAAAACAAACGCATAAAAAGGAGCTTAAAGAAACCCCGAACACTTTCATTCCATTCCGTTACATTGGCATCAAAATAACTTTGATAATCCAGCACGAACGGCTCAAACATCGTTCTATAGATATCCTCATTTAAGTCACCCATATCTCCGTGATTAGACATCGCTCGAGACACTCTGGGAACACTCCCTTTGATGTCATACTCTTCCCATTCGCCAAATCGTTCATTTAGATAGTGTTCCCTATAACGAATGTTAGGGTCTACCACGCTTTCATTTCCCAGCAATCTACACTTTTTGTCTTGCTTCTCTAACGATTTCAAATAGCAAATGCGCGAGACAGCTCGAATTCCTAATTTGCTTATTTTACCCGTAGACGAAAATGTCCCTTTAACATCAAATTTTATTTTTTCATCAGCATTAACCGTGTGGGAGTTCAATTCTTCTACAAGGTGGCTATAGTACGGAATGCAGGGATATCGCTTTATCACCGCACTTTTGACTTCCTCAAACAAATATGCTTCGTGTATATCTAAATTAGCATTGAAGGTTGGCAACAAATAATACGCAGGAACAAGCTGATATGACACCTCTTCATCCGTATCAATTGTATCTCCTTCGGACGCGATTACAGATTGGTATACCTTAAACATTGTGTTGAGGTTTTCTAAACAAACATAATAGTACTTAGCCGTAGAATGAGGCTTATAGGTTGAGTTCAAATCCCACAGAACTTTCGCTTTCTCGATGAGTTGTTTGCGGATAGCTTTGTTGATTCTAGGCTGGTCATTATTGTAAAAAGGCAGTAAATTTTTATCCGTCTGGCTAATATATACAACATTATCGCTCACATATCTTCTTATATGCATAAGTAATGGATACAGTTTTTTGATGGTTGATTTATACTGCCGTCCTAAAACAACGAGAGCATCCTCTGGATGCCAAATAACACATTGCCTCTCAGCTTCATCTAACATATCTTGCGAAATTCTATATCCTGTGGTATTGGTATCCTCTTTTCCTGCACTATCAAGAATAGTCAAAAGATGAAAATACTCATTAGTGTTCATACAACTTCTCCTATATCATCAATACTCTTGCTACTTACTTATGTATGTACATCTAATCAATACATACTGGTATATCACATATGTCTCTATTAGTATAACAACTCGTATTATCATCATCGTATCTATCTATTAGTATAACAACTCACAGATAACACCATCGTATCTATTAGTATAACAACTCAATATGTGTATTATATGAAAGAAAAGCCAAGTATGTCAAGTGCAATATAGTGAGGATTAGTAACATAAGAAAAGAGAGCCGACAATATAATGCCAGCTCTCTTGTTGATTTATGGACATTCTTGCTTCTGGAACCTTAGCTTGCTTGCTCCATCTCTAACGCTAATTGCTTTTTGAAACGGTAGTAGCTATTGCGTGAGACTTCGCACAACTTAATCACATCTGCATCTGCGAGAGAACCACCAAAACTTTTAGAATGCTTTAAGATAATTTCTTTAGCCCTAATAGCTTTTTTGGTTTGGATAGTGCTACCCTCTCGTCTTCCTAAAACCTGACCATTTGCTTTGGCGGTTCTTAACCCCTCTCTAGTTCGATTGCGTAAGAACTCAACTTCTTTCTCGGCCTGCTCAAAAGCAATGCGAATTTGCTCACGAGCTAAAGCCATAAGATATTGATTGATGCCACTAATGATAAAGTCCACATTAGTGCCAGTCATGTTGATAGAAGTGCTAAGAGCAGAACGATAGGTCTCTGTATTGATATGAGGCTCTTTCAAGAACCGAAGTTCAACACCTTTGTTAAACAACTCTTCATAGGTCGCAACGCCTTCGTTAGCATCACGAGACATTCGAGAAACTTCATCGAACACGATAACATCACCAGCTTGTACCGTCTTCATCAACCTCATCCATTCAGGGCGATGTAACGACCTGCCAGTAAAAGTTTCTTTGAAAAGTTTTGCGTTCGGCTCAACGCGAAGGATATTTTCAACCTGCCTATCCGCTCGCTGACTAGATGATGAGACCCTGATGTATCCAAAAATCATTAAAATACCTCCTCGTGATTTAGTAGTAGTTTAAAGGTGATTTGAAAAAGTACCTATCTATCACATTTTAGTCCTTATTGACTATCAAAACATAGTAGTCTTTTGATTGTTCATTTAAAGATGTACTCGAGATATCTAACGAAGCACCTAAAATCCTCAAATTTCATTGTATATACTATTGAAGATGCTTGAGCTACCGAGACTAATGATTTGATAGGAGATTACTTAAATGAAGAATACACTAATCATCACATTGACAAATGACACCACCACCCATATGGAGCGTCTAAAGACTTATCGTTTACTTCTCAACCTGACTAAGCAAGCCATTATGAGAACAAGATGCAAAACACAAGCACGAGTTTGTTTGGGTAACTTTAAGTTCTTGTCTAGCGAAAATATTACTCTACAATTCTCACCACTCATACACATAATCGTTACTGGAAAGAATCTGGATTCCTTCTACAACCACTTCACAATGCGATTAGATGACTTTCCGACAATAGAGATACTGGATGAGTTTCGAACTAAGGGAAATGCTTTTAATCGCTCAAACAATCGTTTTATCAAAAACATCTCTTTAGAAGAGGTTCTTTTGCAAACCAACGGCAAGCCGCAGATTATGCTCACCGAAAAAGTAACCAACTCCTTCTTCTTGTCGGAAACGGATGACGCATAAACTAATCACCGCCATATAAAACACGCCTTTGCTTATAGGTAAGGACTTTAGACATCCCTAACACCTGTGAGATTTCACGATAATTAAGACCCTGTTGTTTAAGATAGCAAAGCTATGAGAGAAACAAAAGCACCCATTCCCAACCCGTTTAAAAACTGAAGTGTTTACCAATCAAATGCTTTCTGAGCAGAGGTACGGATGGTTTCGATATTGGAGCGGACATAGAAGTTTAGGGTGGTGGAGGCGTCAGCGTGTCCGAGAAGGTCTTGCACACTCTTCACATCGGCGCCGCTTTGGAGCATTAGGGTCGCACAGGTGTGCCGCAGGTCGTGAGGAGACATAGCAGGAAGTCCCATTCGTTTCATAAATTTCCGCATATGGTCGGTGAGATGCGAGGGATTCTCGGGTTTGCACGGCGCATCGGTTGCGTGAAACAAGAAAGTGTCATTGGTCGGTTTTTCCTGAGCTCGGTACTGTGCCAATAGCTCAATCACTTTAGGCGTTAGCGGTATGGCACGGTTTCCTAAATCCGTCTTAGGTTCACCGACCGTTAGCCTTTTTCCGTATGCATTAGTGACATTTCTCTGAACGAGCAGCACTCCATTAGCCAAGTCAATATCACCCCATTGCAAGCCAAAACACTCACCACGACGCAGACCCGTGGTTATCAACAAGGTATACATCAGTTTCCATCTCAAGGGGAGATTTTCCATCGCCTTAATAAACGCCAAAACTTCCCCCTTGGTCATCGCCTTCACTTTGTGCTTGGGTACTTTAGGCGCATCCACCTTGTCCAAGGGATTCACGGCAATGCAATCCACCTTCAATGCATACTTAAAGATGACACTCAATACACGATAATGGTGGCGAATACTATTGGGCGACAACTTGTTTCCGTTTCCCCATCGGTAGGTGTTCCTGAGGTAATTCAGATATTGCGTGATGTGCTGTGCGGTAATCTCCTGCATACGGAGATGGTCAAAATGCGGGCGCATCACCTTGAAAATTTGGGTATAGAAAGACCGTGTCGTGTCACGATTCTCCTTCACATCCTTTTGATAGGGCCACCAGCGTTCATCCAAAAACTGAGCAAAGGTAATCTCCCCCTCCGCTTGCGCTTGCGTTTGTGTTTGCGCCTCGGTTTCCATTTGGCGTTCCCATATCAAGGCTTCCTTTTCCGCTTGGAGTCTCATCTTGCGCTCGGATATAGAGGTGTCAGGCGTCCAAGTAGTGCAGCGCACAATTTGCTTGCCGTTTGCGTCTCGCCCACCATACCATTTGAACTTGAACGAGACGATTTTGCCGTCCTTTCGGTTGGGGTAAATGCTTGCCATAATAGCCTCTCTTTCCTGTGAATCAAGAGAGTTTGTTGACCTAACTGTTGACCTAACACCAAAAAAGTACCAAAAGTATGTTAGGATACAAAAAGAAAAAAGCCTCGAAACGCAGTCGTTTCAAGGCTTTTTCATTGGCTGCTCCTGTCAGGCTCGAACTGACGACATCATGATTAACAGTCATGCGCTCTACCGGCTGAGCTAAGGAGCAATATGTGACCTCCACTATTGCAGAGGTCTTTTGTGTTGGCATCTACCTATTTTACCGGGCCGCTTCCAGCCAAGTATCGTCGGCACGAGTGAGCTTAACTGCCGTGTTCGGGATGGGAACGGGTGTACCCTCACCGTCATCAACACCAACTAATTGTTCGGCGCCGACAACAGTCGGCCCCGAAGTGGTGACCCGTAGCGGATTCGAACCGCTGTTGCCGGCGTGAGAGGCCGGAGTCTTAGGCCACTTGACCAACGGGCCATATAATGGTGCACCTCCAGGGACTCGAACCCTGGACACCCTGATTAAGAGTCAGGTGCTCTACCAACTGAGCTAGAGGTGCCTGTCACCACGGGTTTTCTCAAACCGCTTGACTATAATACACTACGATTCCCCATTTGTCAATAGTTATTTTGAATTTTTTTCATTTTTTTCGACGGAATAAAGAAATGGCTTTTTGTGCCCATTCCACCACCTTGAATTTCACCACGTAGCGATCCCCGCCCTCTACCAGATCCTTTTGTTTATCGCTCCAGAGGGAGGTAGCCCGTTTGCGGTCGGTGGCGGCACCCACGCAGAGGGGTGGATACATCACGCACCACCAGTTTTGCCCCTCGGCCTCGCCGATGGATACCCGCACCGCGTCGTACTGCCCTGCGGGTAGGGTGACGGTGTCGTACTGCCGTGTGGTGAAGTACATGCGGCACACCTCAGCGGTGACGGGATAGTCGTACCCTTCTGTCGCCACCGTCTGTTCCGCTACCGCCTGAATTTGCGGCAATCGCTCCTCTGCCAGAGCCAGTGCTTCTTCCGGTGTGGCGGCGACCTCCTGCCAGTCGGCGGAGGCTTCCAGTATGGCGTCCCGCACCTTGAGTTTCAGCGCCTGATCCTCCGCGCTGTCCGAGTTGGCGAGGATGTGCAGCCGCACCACGTTCTCCCGCACGCTCTCGCAGGTGCCGTGGAGCTGGCACACCGACAGCATCAGGCAGATCACCAACGCCCCCGATACCGCTTTGATCCATCGTTTCTTGTTTCGTAGCATAACAAAAACCGCCCTTTCCGTTTTCTACCAACAGAATGGGCGGTTTGCGATGGGTTTATTCAAGGTGGTGGAAAATTATTCCTTTTCAATAATCACACCGTCACAGGGCTGACACACAAATGCGGTAGCATAGTCCTTCTTCAACTCTTCCACACACGCATTAGCGGTGTCCTCGTCCTCGAAGATGGCAAAGACGCAACTGCCACTGCCGGTCATCTGACTGCACAGGGGCGAAAACGCCTCCATCTTGCGGCGGATGTCGGCGACGCCTGCCAGCGCGGTAGCGTCCTCAAACACGTTGACCGCCTGCTGACACAGGGCGTGCAAATCCCGCTGGCACAACGCCCGCTTCACCGCCTCGTGGTCGGGACGGCGGGTGATGGTGGCGTTGTCCACCGCGGCGTAGGCCTCCTTAGTGGAGATGCCCTCGGCGGGCTGTGCCACCACGATGTGGCAGGGAGGAAGTGGGAATGTCGGATCCAGGCCGTCGCCGATGCCGGTGACCATCACGGTGCCACCCACCACGCAGAAGGGTACGTCGGCACCGATCTTAGCCCCCATCCGATGCAGACGGCTGGTGGTCAGGTTGGTATCGTACAGGGTGTTCAGCGCCCACAGCACGCCGGCGGCGTCGGCAGAGCCGCCGCCCATACCCGCCTGCTGGGGGATGCGCTTGGTGAGGGTCAGGTGGACACCGCCCTCAATGCCGGTTTGCGCAAAAAACACTTTGGCGGCTTTATACGCCGTGTTTTTCTCCATCGGGCAGTCGCAGGATTGTCCCACAACTTCTAAGGAAATTTCGCCCTTTTCCGCCTTTTCCGCCACCACAGTGTCATAAATGCTCACCGACTGGAACAGGCTTTCCAACAGGTGGTATCCGTCGGCGCGAACGCCCACGATGTCCAGCGTGACATTGATCTTGGCGGGGGCGTGGACGGTTACTTGCATAACCCATTCTCCTCTAAAAAGGCTCGCATACGCTTGAGAGCCTCAGTAATATGCTTAATGGAATAGCAGTAGGAAATGCGGATAAATCCCTCGCCGCTGTCGCCAAAGGCGTTGCCGGGCACCACCGCCACGTGCTTCTCTTTCAGCAGGCGCTCACAGAACTCCTCGGAGGTCATACCGGTACTTTGGATGGAGGGGAACACGTAGAAAGCACCCTCCGGCTCAAAGCAGGTCAGCCCCATCTTGTTGAGCTCGTCCACGATATAGCGGCGGCGCATATCGTACTCGCCCCGCATCTTCTCCACGTCCTCGTCGCCGTTGTTCATCGCCTCGATGGCGGCGTACTGGGCGGTGGTGGGGGCGCACATCAGACCGTATTGGTGCAGTTTGATCAGCATTTTCATCACCGGCACGGGACCGCAGGCATAGCCCAGTCGCCAGCCGGTCATGGCAAAGGCTTTGGAGAAGCCGCTGACCAGGATGGTGCGCTCCTGCATCCCCTCAATGGCGGCAAAGCTCACGTGGTCGCGGCCGTAGGTCAGCTCGCCGTAGATTTCGTCGCTCAGCACCATAATATCGGTGCCACGCAGCACCTCCGCCAGCGCCTCCAGATCCTCACGGGGCATAATGGCGCCGGTGGGGTTGTTGGGGTAGGGGAGTACCAGCAGCTTGGTCTTGGGGGTGATGGCGGCAGCCACCACGTCGGCACGCAGGCGGAAAGCGTCCTCCGCCTTGGTCACCAGCGGCACAGGCACACCGCCTGCCATACGGGTCAGGGGATCGTAGCACACGAAGGACGGCTCGGGAATCAGCACCTCGTCACCGGGGGTGATGAGAGCGCGAAAACACAGGTCGATGGCTTCGGAGCCGCCGACGGTGACCAACACTTCGGCCTTGGGGTCGTAGGTGACGTGGCTGTGGCGGCTCACGTAGCCGCTGATGGCCTCACGCAAGGCGAGAAAGCCGGCGTTGGGGCTGTACCAGGTGCGTCCCTTCTCCAGCGTGCGGATTGCCTCCTCGCGGATGTGCCACGGGGTGGAAAAATCCGGCTCACCCACCGAGAGGGAGATCACTTCCTCCATCTCGGCGGCGATGTCAAAAAATTTACGGATGCCCGACGGCTTGAGATCCGCCAGGGTGCCGTTCATCAGCTTGTCGTAATTCATACTCCGCCTCTCTCGTCCTGCTCCTCATCGGTGAACAGCACGCCGCGCTCTTTATATTTCTTCAGCACAAAGTGGGTAGCGGTACCCAACACGCCGGGGAGGGGGGACAGACGCTTGGCCACGAACATCGCCACGTCCTTAAAGGTGCGGCCATTGACCGTCACCATCAGGTCGTGACCGCCGCTCATGAGGGACAGACCCTCCACCTCGTCGAAGGACATAATGGTCTTGGCGATGCCGTCAAAGCCCTCGTCCTTGCTGGGGGCAACGTTCAGCTCGATGATGGCAGTGACTAACTCCTCGCCGGTCTTTTCCCAGTCGATGAGGGGCTTGTAGCCGCGCACGATACCCTCTGCTTCCAGTTTGGCGATGGCGGCGTCCACCTCTGCCTCGGTCATATTCAGCATCACCGCCATCTGCTCGGTGGTCATGCGGGCGTTGTCGCTTAAGAGTTTCAGCATCTTATCCATAGTATACTCCTCCTTTAGATTGCTCGTTTTCTTCAGTATACACAATCCAAACCTATCGGTCAAGACGGTTTGTTTTTCTTCTCCACCTTGTGCTTGGTGCCGTCGGGATCCACCACCACCGTGTTCTCCAGCTGGGCGGTGAGGCTGGCGCGGAAGCCGGCGATATATTCGGCTCGCAGAGCAGCCTGCTCCTCCAATTCGGCGGGGGTCAGGCCTTCCGCTTTCTTCTTGCGGGCCAGTTCGTTGATGCGGTCGATTTTCGATTGTTCCATAATGCAAACACTCCTTATTCGGCGGTGGTGTTGTCGATGAGGGCGGTGGCCTCCGCCTCGGGTAGGCTGGTCACCTGCGCCAGACGGCGCTGGATCTGCTGGGTGCGCATACCCACCAGCTTGTCCAGTTCCAGACCGGCGGACTCCAGTTTCTTCTGGGCGGATTCTATCACCGCGCCGAAGCGGTCAAACTCGGTCTTGACCGCGCCCAGCAGTTTCCACACCTCGCCGGAGCGCTTCTGGATGGCCAGGGTCTTAAAGCCCATCTGCAGGCTGTTGAGCAGCGCCGCCATGGTGGTGGGACCGGCGATGTTGATGTGGTATTCGTTTTGCAGGGTCTCGATGAGACCACGGCGTACCACCTCGGCGTACAGACCCTCGATGGGCAGGAACATAATACCGAAATCGGTGGTGTAGGGAGGTGCCACATACTTGTCGCGGATATCGCGGGCAAAGGCCTTGATGCGCTGCTCCAGCACGCTGCCGGCGGCCTTGACCGTGTCGGCGTCACCGGACTCATAGGCGTCCAGCAACTGGGTATAGGCATCTGCGGGGAACTTGGCATCGATAGGCAACCACACGGTGTCCTCATCGGCTCCGGGCAGCTTGACTGCGTATTCCACAAAGTGGGTGGAGCGGGGGCGAGTCTTGACGTTGGCGGCGTACTGCTCGGGGGAGAGAATCTGCTCCAGAATAGCCCCCAACTGTACCTCGCCCAACACGCCGCGGGTCTTGACGTTGGACAGCACCTTCTTCAGGTCGCCCACGCCGCTGGCCAGGGTCTTCATCTCGCCCAGGCCCGCATACACCTGTTCCAGACGCTCGTTGACCAGCTGAAAGGACTGGGTGATGCGGTCGTTGAGGGTGGTCTGCAGTTTTTCATCCACCGTTTGGCGCATCTGCTCCAGCTGGCGGTTGTTTTCCTCGCGGATGCCACTCAGTTGGGTCACCATGGCGCGGCGAATGCTCTCTAAGTTCTCGTTGATGGCGGTGTTGGCGCCGGTCTGTGCCGTCAGCAGCACCTGGCTCATGTTTTGCACCGCTTGCTGGGTGGCTTCGCTGGATTCCTTGCGGCTCTGCCGCACCTCTTCTCGCAGATCCCGTCCCAGTTTGTCCAATTGATCGGCGATGGCGGTGTCCTGCTTTTTGCCGGACAGCTTTGCCAGCAGTACGATGACCAGTGCCATCAGCACCGCCAGCAATCCGATGATTACGTAATCCATCATGGTCAATATCCTTTCGTGCAACCATCAACGGGGGTCATCGGATGGTCGCTTATATGGTATCGTCGTCGTCATCCGTCACACGCTGTTGCACCTGACGGTTGAATCGGCGAAGTTCTTTCTCATTATACTGCTTGGGAAGTACCCGTTTCGGTACGTCCTCCTCTTCGACGGGGACGGTGTCGGTGAAGATGACCTCCTCGGCAGGTGCGGTTTCTTCGGTTTGTGCCACCGTCTCGACGACAGGGGCGGTATCCTCCTCCACGTCCAAGCCGAGGTCGATACGTGCCTGCTTGTCCGCATTGGGATTTGCTTCATAGTAGGGGTCGATAATCAGCCGCTTGATGGCGGGGAAGATGCTGTACTGGATGAGGAAGGAGCGGAACGCGGGCACGATGGTGATGCACAGCATCACCAGGAGGGCCAGCGTCATGGCGCTGGGGAACAGGGCCAAAATGCCCAACAGCAGGACGTAGATGACGATGAGAATGGCGGAAATCGCCAGATTTACCTTCATGTTGGCACCGGCAAACAAAAACGCATTTTTGTAAATTTGTCGCTTTTTCAATTTGAAGGTGATCATCAGGAAGGGGATGTAATATTTCATCCACGTAAAGGTGACGTAGCCCATCAGGGAGAGGATGAAAATAATGCTCTCCAATCCGGTCAGGGTGCGTGCCTCATAGGCGGGGGTTACGCCAACCAACAGGGTTAGGTCGGGCATCATGATCAACGTGGCCGATAGAATATTGTAGATGAAAATACCGGTTACCAACGTGTTGATAATACCGATGGGTAAGGCGGTTTTGGCGTTTTTCTTGATGGATTCAAAGAAATCCTCCCGCAAGAATGCGTGTTTTTCGCGGGTGTAGCTACGGGTGATGCGGGTCAGACCCGCATCCGCCAGACCGCGGGTGAGGATAGGCAGGGAAACCAGCGCCCACAGCAGACCGGCAATCGCCAATTTCCAGAATTTGCGTCCGTAGATCTCCATAAAGTCAAAGAACGTACGCTTTTTTGGGGCGTTTTTGGCCACACCGGGACCTTCCTTTGCATAGTTGAACAGGTTGAAGCCTGCCATGGATATCCTCTCCTTTATACGAGTCCGTTGAATCGAATCGTTTATAGTACCATCTGGCGCAACAGCACCTCAAGAATGGCCACCGCCACGGCGGCAACCAAAAACAGTAAAAATCGCAGGCTGTACAGCCGAAATCCGCTCCACAGTCCGCTCTCACTCCCGCCCGGGAGCAACTGACGGCTCAAGCGGGAGGACAGCCGCACGCTTTCGGCGCAGGCGGCAATCAGCACCGCTGCGTTGAGCAGTCCCACCGGCATCACCAGCGCGGCTACAATGCCGACGCCGCCCATGCCGGTGTGGTAGTAATGGGCTTCGGTTAGCCCCAGCCCGATACCGTGGAACAACGGCACCAACAGAATGAAGGGGGCGCCGCAAGCCCACAGTCCCAGTAAATACAAGGTGCCTAACAGCACCACTGTGGAAAAGCAGGCCTCCCACAGCGTCCCAAACCAGCCTGCTGCCCCTTTCCCCACGGGTGACAGGGTCAACAGCCCGGACGGCAAGGTGCGGGATGAGGTCAAAAAGACCGCCACACCGATGCCGACCCCCGCCAAAAACAGGGCGATAAAAGGAAACAGGCGACGGTTATCGGTCATAAAATGTTTCATTTCCCGCTGGCGGCGGGTGGTTGTCCGTTGCATAGGCATCCCTCCGCCACAATGTATGCGATGCGGGAGGAAAATAGAACGCAAAACGGAGTAAGCCGATGGCTTACTCCGTCAGTTTTACGGTCAGCGTCGGTTGACGCCCCATACACTGCCGGCGGCAGAGCACACCGTCAGCATCGCCCATTTGATGGCAGCATAGGCAGGAGCAACACCCCCGCGAGCCAACCCGATGATGAGCAAAATCAGATACAACAGCGTTCCGCATACTGCCCCTATCAGCAGTCCCTTTTGTCCCGCGCTCAGGCCGGTGGCAATGCCACCTGCCAGACCGCCCACTCCCGTGGCGACCAATGCCATCGACGTGATGGCACCGCTGGGTAGCGTCGTCTTAAACACCAGCAGGGCACACAGGAGAAGCAAGAGGGTTGCCGTCACCACCCCCACGCACATACCGATGAGTAGTGGTTTGACCAACGGGGGCAACGAAAGGCGAGTGTGGGTAGACATACGATATTCCTCCCTGCGGCGATGTGTGACGGGGTTGCCGTCACCCTACCTTATGCGCGGGGGAGGGGGATTATGCATTAGATATCGTCGTCATCATCATCGTCGTCATCGTCGATGGGATCGTCGTGCTTGGTATGCACGGCACCGATGGCGGCTTTCTCAAACACGATCTTGGTGCGATCGTTGGAAGTCTCGATGGTGATGGTGTCGTCCTTGATGGCGACCACACGGCCCTTGATACCGCCGATGGTGGTCAGTTCGTCGCCGACGCGCAGGCTGTTGCGCATCTTCTGCTCCTCTTTCTGCTTCTTCTGCTGGGGACGGATCATCAGGAAATACAGTACCACGATCATCAGCAGCATCGGCACCAAGCCCAGCAGGCCCATGCCACCGCCGCCGGCAGCGGCCTCCAAACGAGTAAAGAACAAGTGATTCATAAGAATACCTCCAAAGTTTACAGTGTTTTATTGTATTATAAAGGAATTTGGTCCAAAGTGCAAGCCCTTATTCCTTTATTTACAGATTATTTAAATACGCACGTCGAGGAAATTGGTGTATTTTTGATAAAACTCCTCGAATGTGCCGTTATCCAGTGCCTCGCGGATGCGCTCCATCAGACGGTTGTAGAAGTACAGGTTGTGCTGCACCGTCAACCGCATGCCCAGCATCTCATTCGCCTTCAGCAGATGGCGGACGTAGGCGCGGGAATAGTTGCGGCAGGTAGGGCAGTCGCACTCCTCATCGATGGGACGGGGGTCGTCGGCGTACTTGTTGTTGATGAGGTTGCGGTGTCCTTGCCAAGTAAATACGTGACCGTGTCGGGCGTTGCGGCTGGGCATGACGCAGTCGAAGAGATCCACACCGCGGTGTACCGCCTCCAGGATGTTCTCCGGCGTACCCACACCCATCAGATAGCGGATCTTATCCTTGGGCATATAAGGCTCCACCGCGTCGATGATGCGGTACATATCCTCCGCCGGCTCGCCTACGGCAAGACCGCCGATGGCGTAGCCGTCCAAGTCCAGTTCCGCAATCTCTTTCATATGGGCAATGCGTAAATCCTCGTAGGTGCAACCCTGATTGATGCCGAACAGCATCTGTTTGGGGTTGATGGTGTCGGGGAGGCTATTGAGACGATCCATCTCCGCTTTGCATCGTTTGAGCCACCGTACGGTGCGCTCGCAGGAGGCCTTGGAATAGGCGTATTTGGCGGGATTCTCCACACACTCGTCAAATGCCATGGCGATGGTGGAGCCTAGGTTGGACTGGATCTGCATGCTCTCCTCGGGACCCATAAAGATCTTTTTGCCGTCCACGTGGGAGCGGAAGGTGACGCCCTCCTCCTTGATCTTGCGCAGGGTGGAGAGGGAGAATACCTGAAATCCGCCGCTGTCGGTGAGGATGGGACCATCCCAGCCGGTAAATTTGTGCAGGCCGCCCATCTTCTTGACCAGTTCGTCGCCGGGACGGACGTGGAGGTGGTAGGTGTTGCACAGCATGACCTGACAACGCAGGTCGTTTTTGAGGTCGTGGGCGGAGATGCCGCCCTTGATGGCGGCACTGGTCGCCACGTTCATAAAGGCAGGGGTCTGCACCGTGCCGTGGGGCGTCTCAAAGATACCACGACGGGCTTTGCCCTCGGTTTTTAGAATTTTCATAGTTTGCTCCTTTTATCTCAGCCAGAGGAGAGCAAGCCTCCCTTGCCTAAAGGGAGGTGGCACGGCGTAGCCGTGACGGAGGGATACCGTGCGTAGCACGGCAAACCGTAAAGCGGTTTGGAATCCCCCAGTCAGCCCACGGCTGACAGCCCCCTTTAGGCAAGGGGGCCTTGATCCTCAGTGAAATGGGACAAGTTTTACAGTATCGCCATGGCATCGCCAAAGGAGAAAAAGCGATATTTCTCCTCCACGGCGTGTTCGTAGGCGTGCATCGTGTGGTCATATCCTGCCAGGGCGGACACCAGCATAATCAGGGTACTCTCCGGCAGGTGGAAGTTGGTGATCAGACCGTCCAGCACCTGGAATTCATAGCCGGGATAGATGAAAATCTCGGTCCAACCGTCGGCAGGTTTGACGATGCCGTCGGTGAGACCCACGCTCTCCAGCGTGCGGCAGCTGGTGGTGCCTACGGCAATCACACGACCGCCCCGCTGGCGGGTGCGGTTGATGACGTCGGCGGTTTCTTGGGACAGTTCGTAGTGCTCGGCGTGCATCTTGTGGTTCTCCACCACGTCCTCCTTGACGGGACGGAAGGTGCCCAGACCCACGTGCAGGGTGACAAACGCCACCTCTACGCCCATTTCACGCACCTCGTCCAGCAGCTCGGGGGTGAAGTGCAGACCCGCGGTGGGGGCGGCGGCAGAGCCGACCTCGCGGGAGTAGACGGTTTGATACCGCTCGCGGTCTTCTAACCGCGCCTTGATATAGGGGGGCAGAGGCATTTGGCCAATCTGCTCCAGCACCTCGTAAAAGTTGCCTTTGTACTCAAACTTCACCAAGCGGTTGCCGCCCTCCAGCACTTCCAAGATCTTGGCTTTCAGCATGCCACCACCAAAGGAGATGGTGTTGCCGGGCTTGGCGCGGCGACCGGGACCGGCCAGCACCTCCCAGGTGTCGTTGCCGTGGGGGGTGAGCATCAGCAGCTCCACGTGGGCACCGGTGCCGATGCGCTCGCCCAGCAGACGAGCGGGCAACACGCGGCTGTCATTGAGAATCAGGCAGTCACCGGGCTTGAGCAGGCTCTTAATATCGCGGAAGGTGCCGTCGGTGAGGGTGCCGCTCTGCTTGTCCATCACCAGCAGACGGCTGGCGTCACGAGGCTCGATGGGCACCTGTGCGATCAGCTCTTCGGGCAGGTTGTAGAAAAAATCACTTTTCAGCATAGAGAAATTCTCGACTTTCTTCTGGAAATAGGGGATGTTTCATTGACATTGCCCCTTTAGAGTGTTAAAATGTCTACGAATAGGCATTTTTGAGGTATGCCACCGTTATTCCATACATTATATAATACATGAAACGGATTTTCAACGGTTTTTTCTAAAAAAAGGAGTCGATAACAATGAACAAGAAATTTAACGTGGGTATCGTCGGTTGCACCGGTATGGTGGGTCAGCGCTTTATGACCCTGCTGGACGGTCACCCCTGGTTTAACGTCACCTGTCTGGCTGCCAGCCCTCGCTCTGCCGGCAAGACCTACACCGAGGCGGTGGGTAACCGCTGGGCCATGGACATCCCCATGCCCGAATCCATGAAGGATATGATGGTGCTGGACGCCTCCAACGTGGAGGAGGTTGCCTCTAAGGTGGATTTCATCTTCTGCGCTGTGGATATGCCCAAGGCGGAGATTCGCGCTCTGGAAGAGGCTTACGCCAAGGTTGAGTGCCCCGTGGTGTCCAACAACTCTGCTCACCGCGGTACCGCCGACGTCCCCATGATCATCCCCGAGCTCAACTGGCAGCACGAGGAGATCATCCACGACCAGCGCAAGCGCTTGGGCACCAAGCGCGGCTTCGTGGCGGTCAAGTCCAACTGCTCTCTGCAGAGCTACGTTCCTGCCCTGTTCCCCTTGGACAAGTTCGGCGTCAAGGACGTGCTGGTCACCACCTATCAGGCCATTTCCGGCGCCGGCAAGACCTTTGAGCGTTGGCCCGAGATGGTGGATAACGTCATCCCCTACATCGGCGGCGAGGAGGAAAAGAGCGAGCAGGAGCCTCTGAAGATTTGGGGCAAGATGGAGAACGGCGCCATTGTCAACGCCACCTCTCCCGCCTTCACCGCCCAGTGCCTGCGCGTGCCGGTCACCAACGGTCACTTTGCCGCGGTGTTCGTCCGCTTTGAGAACAAGCCCTCCAAGGAGGAGATCATCGAGATCTGGAACACCTTCAGCGGTCGTCCTCAGGAACTGCAGCTGCCCTCCGCTCCCAAGCAGTTCCTCAAGTATTACGAGGAGGACAATATGCCCCAGACCAAGCTGTGCCGCGATCTCGAGGGCGGTATGACCGTTTCTCTAGGTCGTCTGCGTGAGGACAGCCAGTATGATTACAAGTTTGTGGGCCTGTCCCACAACACCCTGCGCGGTGCCGCAGGCGGCGCCGTCCTGCTGGCGGAGCTGCTGTGTGCCGACGGCTATATGGATTGATGGTCGTTGCCAATTTGGATAGAGTGTAGGCTCCCTCCTTGAGGGAGCTGTCAGCCGTCAGGCTGACTGAGGGAGTTGCCGCCGATAGGCGGCGAGCAAAAAACTCCCTCCGACCTCGCTTTCGCTCGGCCGCCTCCCTCCCCGAGGGAGGCGAAGATATACTCCCATTTTAATAGAAAGGCGGTTTTGCTATGAGTAAACCCATTCTGTTTACCGGCTCCGGTGTGGCACTGGTCACGCCCATGCATCCCGATGGAAGTATCAACTATGGCAAAATTGAAGAGTTGGTGGACTGGCACGCCGATAACGGCACCGACGCCCTGATTATCTGCGGCACCACCGGCGAGGCTCCCACCCTTAAGATGGAGGAGCATCTGGAGGCTATCCGTGTAGCGGTGGCTCGCTCGGCGGGTCGCATCCCCGTGATTGCGGGAACCGGCTCCAACGACACCCACCACTGCATCCAGTCCTGCCGCTCCGCCAAGGAGATTGGTGCCGACGGCTTGTTGCTGGTGACCCCCTATTACAACAAGACCTCCCAGCGAGGCTTGATCGCCCACTACGAGGCGGTGGCCGCCGCCACCGACCTGCCGCTGATCCTGTACAACGTCCCCTCCCGCACCGGTCTGGACATCAAGCCCGACACGGCGGCAAAACTCTACCGCGAGGTGGACACCGTGGTGGGTCTCAAGCAGGCCAATCCCGATATGGCGGCGACGGGCTATCTCGCCTCCGTCAGCGACATCCCCATCTATTCCGGCAACGATGATCTGCTGGTGCCGGTGCTGTCTGTCGGCGGTATCGGTGTTATCACGGTGCTGGGCAACATCGCCCCCACCGTGTCCCACGACATCTGTCAGCTGTGGCTGGATGGACACACCACCCAGAGCCGCGACCTGTTCCTGCAGTGGATGGATCTGGCACAGGGACTGTTCACTGATGTCAACCCCGTCCCCGTCAAAGAGGCGATGAACCTCATGGGTATGGGTGTGGGTGAATGTCGTCTGCCCCTCTATCCCATGGAGGAGGGGGCTAAGGAGAAGTTGGCTAAGCTGCTTCTCCGTCACGGACTGATTACGAACTAAAAGGAGAACATCCTTATGAAACTGATTCTTAATGGTGCCCTCGGCCGTATGGGTCGCGCCGTGGCGGCACTGGCCGCCGACCGCGGTCATGAGATCGTGGCGGGTGTGGACGTTGCCGTGGGCGATGCCACTTTCCCTGTCTATACCGACTGGGCCAACCTGCCCGCCGCCGACGCGGTCATTGACTTTTCCAATCCCTCCGCGCTGGAGGTAGAATTGGAGTATGTGACCGCTCACAACCTGCCTCTGGTGCTGTGCACCACCGGCTTATCTACCGAGCAGATTGCTGTGGTGAATAAGGCTGCCGAGCAGGTGCCGGTGTTCTTTAGTAGCAATATGAGCTTGGGCGTGGCGGTGTTGTCCGCCCTGACCAAGAAGGCGGCCGCCGTGTTGGGGGACACCTTCGACATCGAGATCGTGGAGATGCACCACAATCAAAAGTTGGACGCTCCCTCCGGCACCGCCCTGATGCTGGCGAACGCGGCTAAGGTCGGTCTTAACTACGAGCCGGAGTACACCTACGACCGTCACACCCGCCGCCAAAAGCGGCAAAAGCAGGAGATCGGCATCGCCTCTCTCCGCGGTGGTACGGTGGTGGGTGAGCACAGCGTGTATTTCGCCGGCGAGCAGGAGGTTTTGACCCTGTCCCATTCCGCCGGTTCTCGCAGTGTGTTTGCCAGCGGTGCCGTCACCGCCGCCGCTTTCATTGTCGGCAAAGAGCCGAAACTGTACTCCATGGAGGACATCCTCAATCAGTAAGTAAAAGAGCCTGACCGATCGGTCAGGCTCTTTTTTATGTGTATCAATGACCCAGAATATCCTTCTTGCCACGGGCAGAGGTTTTTTCTTCGGGTCGAATCTCGCCTGCCTTCTGCAGGGCGATCTTGGTGAGGAAGGGACCCACCAACTCGTAGATGAGCACCGAGAACAGGGTGATGTTGGCCACCATGTGGCCCACCTCGCCTAAACCGGCCTCAGCCTTGATGGCCATACCCAGCGCTACGCCTGCCTGAGGCAGCAGGGTGATGCCGAGGAATTTCACAATATGAGGGTCGCACTTGACGGCCTGCGCCGACAGACGGGCGCCGAAATATTTGCCGCAGGAGCGGAAGAGAATGTACACCACGCCCACCAGCACGATGGCGCCGGAGGTGAACACCGACAGCTCCAATTCGGCACCGCTGATGACGAAGAACAGCACCAGCAGAGGGGTGCTCCACCGCTCCACACGGTCCATCAGCTCCTCCGAGAAGTCGCAGACGTTACAGAAGACAGTGCCCATCATCATACACACCAGCAGGGAGGAGAAGGCTACATGGACACCGCCCACGGTGAACTCCACCATCGACAGCGACACGGTGAGCAGCACAAAGGCCACCGACATGGCCATACGCTTGCTGCGGGAGTGGAAGAAGCGCTCGCAGAAATGGAACAAAAAGCCCATCAGTGCACCCAGCGCCAAGCTGCCCACCACTTCCAGAATCGGCTCCAGCACCACGCTAAGCAGATGCACCTCGCCGTGGATGAGGGCCTTCGCCACACCAAAGGAGACGGCAAACACCACCAGACCCACGGCATCGTCCAAGGCGACGATGGGCAGCAGAATATCGGTGAGGGGACCCTTGGCCTTGTACTGGCGCACCACCATCAGGGTGGCGGCAGGGGCGGTGGCGGAGGCCACGGCACCCAGCACGATAGCGGCCGGCAGGGGCAAGATATCGGGCATCAGGAAGTGCAAGCCGATGAGGGCGGCATCCACCAGCAGGGTGGTCGCCACCGCCTGCACGATGCCGATGACGGTGGCCTGACGACCCGTCTTTTTGAGGGACGCCAGACGGAACTCGTTGCCGATGGCAAAGGCGATAAAGCCCAAGGCCACCTCGGACAGCAGACCGTAGGTCTCGATATCCTTCATGCTGTCAAAGCCCAGATGGATGTCGGCATTCGACCAATGGAACTGTCCGAGCAGATAGGGACCGACCAAAATACCGGCCACCAAATAGGCGGTAACCGCAGGCAGCTTTACCATCTTTGCCAGACGGGAGAGCATCAGACCCGCAACCAGTGCCACAGACAGGGTGAGTAATGCTTGCACGCTAAAACCTTCTTTCAAATCCCCAGTATGTACACGTTTTGAAACGCTTTGTATTATACTCCTATAAAAAAAGAAAAACAACCGCAAAAACGCACAACACGGCGACGAAAAACGGAACACTTTCCGTCAAAATTACCAACGGCTATGGAGCAAATTGTGCATTCGTACAAATCGTGAAAAGCGTGTATGCAGCACCTTGACACTGGCTGTCTACAGTGATAGACTATTAACAGAAGCCCTATCAAACATTGTATAAGGAGGACGATGGTGTAATGAAAAAATGGTTATCTCTGTGGGTATGTGTTCTTTTGCTCTTCTCCTTGACCGCCTGCGGCAAAAAGGCGGAGGACAAGTCCTCCGCCACCACCTCCACGACCACCAAAGCGCCTGCCGCACCGGTGGACGAGGTGTATGAGGAGGCCATGGCGAAATTGGCGGAGGGCAACCTCACCGAAGCCTACGCATTGTTCCAAAAAGCCACCGACCCCAAGGCGGCAGAAATGCTGGAAAAGTTCGCCTTTGTCCCCACCACCGTCACCTGTGAGGACTCCAAGGGCGCCGACTATACCACCACCTACACCTACGACGAGCGAGGCAATCTGCTGGAGGGCAAGTCGCTGGGCTCGTATAGCTGGAATAACGATAGGGACATCGGTGACCGATACACCTATGACGAACAGGGCAGACAACTGAGTCACTTCTACTGGGACGGTTCCGGCTTTACCTACACCACGCTCTATACCTTTGATGAGGCGGGTAACGAGATTCTCTATGAGTCCTACGAGGGTGATGACCTGACCTCCCGCACGGAGTCCACTTATGATGAGCGGGGCAACGTCCTCACCACTAAGCACTACACCGAGTATGAGCAGGATGAGAGCTACGATGCTGTCTACACCTATGATGCGCAGGATCGCCTGCTCACTGCCACCGTTACCACCCAGCGGGAGGGAACCGTCGTATACGACTATACCTATGATGAGGACGGCTCTTACCACTATTCCTATTCCTACGATGCAAAGAATTATGGCATTATGATTCCCGTCACCTACACCCGCTATTACGATAAGGAAGATCGCCTGGTGGGTCACGAATACGTGAGCGAGGACGGCACCGTCTATGAGAAGCTGGAAACCCGCTACGGTGTCGATGGTAATGAGATCTACGATTATGCGCTCTACGCATGGGACGGTGAAAAGAGCGAAACGATTAGGGAGGACACCCTCAACGAGCAGGGGGAAACCATCCTCAGTCAGCGCACCGAGAATGGTGAGGTGGTGTCGGCCACCGAGTACACCTATGACGAGCGGGGCAATATGGTGTATATGAACAGCTCCGATTTTAAAACGTTGGAGCGCACCTACGACGAGCAGAATCGCTTGCTCACCCAAAGGGAGACGTGGATAGGCGGCTGGCAAAACACCACCTATACCTACGATGCGGCGGGTAATTGCATCAAGGAAGAGTGGGAAAGCTCTCAAAACAGCGGCACTGTCGATTACACCTATGACGAGTGGGGCAACCCCCTGACCGCTTACCGCTGTGACAAAGACGAGAGCTATGTGAGCAGCGAGACCGCCGCGTGGGAGTTGCGCTACTATCCCGACGGCGTCCCCAACACCGTTCGCTACGCTATCAATGAGGCTGACGATATTACCTGGTAAAATAAAGGAGATGGTTTTATGCTGAAAAAGACTCTATCCATCACCCTTTCCCTGTTACTTCTCTTCTCCCTGACCGCCTGCGGCAAAAAGGCAGAAAAGCCCGCCAAAACCACCCCCACTACCACGACCACCAAAGCGCCTGCCGCACCGGTGGACGAGGTGTACGAGGAGGCCATGGCGAAATTGGCGGAGGGCAACCTCACCGAAGCCTACGCATTGTTCCAAAAAGCCACCGACCCCAAGGCGGCAGAAATGCTGGAAAAGTTCGCCTTTGTCCCCACCACCGTCACCTGTAAAAATTCTCTGGGGCAGGATCTTGTCCACACCTACACCTACGACGAGCGGGGCAATTTGTTGTCCCGCGCCAACAAGGGTGACTATTCCTGGACGGTGAAATCGGACAGCGAAACCACCTACGCCTATGATGACCACAACCGCAAGCTGACCGAAACCTATCGTTTTCAGGACGAGACCAGTCTCGAAACCTATACCTACGATGAGGATGGCAACGAGCTGACCTATACCTATCGCAATTACAGCGGCGCAGTACAAAACGGCTACACCTGCACCTACGACCAGCGCGGCAATCTGGGGAAGAAGGAATATATGGACAAGATCGACGCGGCGTACAACTATACTGAGGTCTTCACTTACGACGAGCAGGATCGCCTGCTCACCCGCACCCGCATTAATTATGACGGGAAAGAATCCGTGCGCACTTACACCTACGAGGCGGATGGCAGCTATCGCTACACCTACGATTACGACGATTATGACGGCAACTACTACACCGCCACCTATTGGTATGACACCGAGGATCGCATCATCAAGCACGAACTGCTCAACAAGATCACCAATGAGATAGACGAAGCTTACGAAACGCGTTACGATGAACAAGGTAACGAAGTCTACCATCGCTCGGTGTACAACGGCAAGGAGTTTATCACCAACTCCACCTATAACGAGCAGGGAAAACTGCTCACCTCTGAAACCACCGAGGATGGCGAGCTGTACGCCATGTCGGTGTACACCTACAACGAGGCGGGAAAGCCGCTGACCTATGAGCGTGTGTTCGGCGTTGACTGGGATCGCACCACCTATACCTACGACGAGCAAAACCGCCTCGTAACCGAGAAGAGCACCGGCAACACCGGCTGGAGCAATTACACCTATACCTACGATGAGGCCGGCAATCGCATCAAGGAGGAGCTGGACGGCGTGGACACCGACTACGTCTGCGAGTACACCTACGACGCCTACGGCAACATCCTCACCAGCAATTACACCAAGGACAGCACCTATAGCGGCTACACCGTGGAGCAGAATGAGGCCCGGTGGGAGCTGCGGTATTACCCCGACGGCTACTCTCAAGAGGTGAAATACGCCATCAGCGGTGCCCAGACCGAGGTAGACCCCCTCTAAACAGCAAAACCGACCCGATGATTCGGGTCGTTTTTTTTGTTGGGGGATGTGTATAGATTTAATAAGATCCCCTTATGAAAAGGGACGGCAAACGGCACGTACCAAGGTTGAATGGGGTTTGTAGGGGAGGGGCTCTGTCCCCTCCCGAATGGTTAACACACAAAAAAGGAGGGCACGGAGGCCCTCCCCTACGGTGCTGATTTGGGGTGTGGCGGTTACTTTTCGCTGACCAAATCCGCGATTTTCTTCCGCTTTTTCTCTCTGGGGGTGTCGGCGGCATAGCCCACCGTCACCACCAACCGCACCGGACGGCTCAGACCGCAGATGGCGCGGATTTTCTCGTCGTCCAGCCAGCCCAGGATGCAGGTACCCAGTCCCTGTGCCGCCGCTTCGGCGGTGAGATAGGCCGCCGCAATGCCGATGTCGATGGAGCGGTAGTCGTTGCCCTTGACCTTCGCGCCCAGGGCGGCGGTTTTCACGTAGGGTTCTTCGGAGATGACAATAAGAATGGGCGCCTGTGCCGCAAACTTGTTCATTCCCATGCCCATGGTGGCTTTTGCCACCGCCTTAGCGGCTTCGCCGCGGCAGACGGTGAGGTGATAGGGCTGACCGTTGCAGGCGGAGGGGGCCAGCCGCACCGCCTCTAAAATAGCGTCCAGTTTTTCCTGTTCCACCTCGCGGGTGGGGTCATAGGCGCGGCAGGACTGACGCGCCAGCGCAATCTCGGTAAAATTCATAGTGCCACCTCCATTTTTAAACAGTATATCTTATTTTTGCTCACATTTCAACCTTGACACGGATGTTTTTTTGTATCATAATGATGTAATGTGAATTTGGCATTGTCATTTTTGTATAAAGGGGTTTATCGCTGTGTTTGAACAATTTTTCGCTTGGTACAACGGTTTGACTGCTAGCCTGTGGGGCTCGCTGGCGCTGTTTGCGGTGGGTGTCCTTCTGCTGATTAAGGGTGGCGACTGGTTTGTGGACGCCGCCGTGGGGGTGGCTAAGAAGTTCCGCGTGCCGGAGATCCTCATCGGTGCTACGGTGGTGTCCATCGGCACCACTCTCCCCGAGGTGATGGTGTCGGTCACCGCGGCCGTCAATAACAATGCGGCTGTGGCCTATGGCAACGCCATCGGCTCCATTATCTGTAATACGGCGCTGATTGCCGCCTTGACCATTGCCATTCGTCCCGCACCGGTCAATCGCAAGACCATTGTCACGCCGGTGCTGTTCTTCTTTGCCTCTGCCGCCATCTACGTGGCTGCCGCTTACTACTTTGGTCGCTTTGATCGTTGGCTGGGCATCGTGATGCTGACGGTGTTTGCCATCTATATGACCCTGACCATCCGCAAGGGCTTTAAGAACCCCGAAGTGTCCCACGCGGAGGAGGAAGAGGCGTCTTCCGGCGGCTCTTTGCTGAAAAATCTCATCGTTTTGGTGATTGGCGCGGCCATCATTGCCGTGGGCGCGGATATGCTGGAGGGTTCCTCCGTGTCGCTGGCCACTATGGCCGGTATCCCCGCCGAGGTGGTGGGTGTCACCATCGTGGCGCTGTGCACCTCTCTGCCTGAGCTGGTCACCGCCGTCACCGCCCTTGCCAAGGGTCACGGCGCTCTGTCGCTGGGCAACATCATCGGTGCCAACATCTTCAACCTGGTTCTGGTGTCCGGCGCGGCTGTTACCATCTCTCCTTTCGCCATCCCTGCGGGCAGCACGCTGTGCGGCTTCAACACCTCTCAGCTCATTGAGATTCCCTTGATGGTGGGTGTGATGGCGCTGATGACCTTGCCCACTTTGAAAAAGGGCAAGCTGGGTCGCTGGCAGGGCGTGTCCCTGCTGGGTATCTACGCTGCTTTTGTGGTGCTGCAGGTGCTCATCGCCTTGGGTGTCACCCCCAAGTAATTAACAATAAAGAGCCTGACCGTTATATGGTCAGGCTCTTTTGTTGTTATACTCGTTCCAGAATAAATTTCACGATTTCCTGCTGGACACCGTCCATGCCGGGCTGAGGCTCCACGCCGTAGTGCATCGGCTCAAAGCCGTGACCGCCGGCGATAGAATACAGCAGGCGGGTATTGGCGCCGCACGCGTTGAGCTTGTCAAACAGTTTTTCGCTGTGGCGGGGCAGCACGTGATAGTCGCTGGTGCCGGCGATCAGCAGGGTGTCGGGGGTGGTGGCGCAGGCATAGGTGATGGGGCTGACCCGCGCCTTTTCGCTCTCATCGGTGGGGTCGGCAAACAGATAGCCGTGGTCGAATTGCATCGCCTTTTCATCGCTGAGGTCGGTGATGGGGCTCATGGGGGCGATGGCCACCACGGTGTAGGGATCGGTGTAGGACGCATCGCTGCTAAAACCGTCCTTGATCATACCGGTCATCAGCGCCAGATGGGCGCCGGCAGAGTGACCGGAGATGAAGAATTTGTCGCGGTCGACACCCCACTCGTCGGCGTGATGGGCGCAATAGCGCAGAGCGTCCAGGCAGTCCTCGATGATGTCCGCCACAAAGACGCCCTCGGGAGTGACGCGGTAGTCGGCGGCGACAACGGCAAAGCCTTCGTCCAGCAGCGCACCCACCGACACCTTGGCGTAGTTGAGTATACCCAGACGCTCCTCCACGTACCAGCCGCCGCCGGGCAGAACGAAGTACAGGGGAGCCTTGTCGTACTTGGGCTTGTTGGGCGGCACAAAGGTCAGCTGCAGATCTCGCTGAGGGGTCACCTTGTACACGTAGTCAGTTTGTCCATCGTTCCACAGGGGATAGGTCCATTCGCTCATATCGGTCACTCCTTATGTTCATTGGTTTCGGTTTTTCCGCAGTCACGGCAACGCCGTCCCACGGTTATGGTCTTGTCATAGGCGGGGGTGTCCACCACCCAAGTCTGCTCCTCTACCTGGCGGTATTCCGCAAACGTTTCGTAGCGGTCACGGAAAACGATTTCCAATGAGTCGCCATCGTGTTGGGAGTCAAAATGGTCGTAATAGTTCTCCAACGTGCCAAACTCTTCATAGCACAAAGCGCACCGGAACAGGGTCAATCGTTTCTCCACGGTCTTGATTTCGTAGTGTCCCTTCTCCTCCACGTGCACCATCTCGGTGATGTCCTCCCAGTTGTGTCCTGCCGCACAGGGGGCGGCGGAAGATCTGGTAGAGGTGCTGGTGCTGACGGAGGGGGAGGCGGTATGGGTGGCAGAGGCGGTGCTTTGGGTCGCCATCGTAGTGGTAGCTGTGCTGTTAGTGACCTGTCTTGTTGAGGTAGTGGTAGTGGGAACGATCGTGGAGGGAGCGGTGGAAATCACCGTTGTTGTGGTGGTTGTGGCGCTGTTGCCGCCGAGTATGGCGGCATCCTCCTTTTTTTGGGGTGGCGGGTGTCGCCATTTCCACATCAGCCACAGCCCGCACAACAGTAGCAGTAGCAGCAACAGCAGGATGACGAACCACAGCCATCGGCGGCGCTGACGAATGGGGGTATCGCCGATCACCGTTTCCGGTATCAGCTTTTCCATGCAGTAGGGGCAAAACTGCATCTCCTGCGGCAGTTCTTTCCCACAATGGGGACAGGGCTTCACGGCAGACACCTCCTCTCACGGCAACCAGTATACCACACATTTTTCCATAATACAAGAAAAACCGAGGGCGATCGCCCTCGGTTTTT
>JAZNED010000121.1:0-7158 GCA_045588425.1 Acutalibacteraceae bacterium | reverse complement strand
AAGCCCAGATCGATGGTGCCCATCTTGCCGAAGTTGCCGAAGACACCCTCCTGCAGAGCGGCACCCATGTACACAGCGCAGTCCAAAGTACCAACCACAGTAGCGGCAAAGGCACGACCGCCGATGTCGCCGGCGATGGCCCAGATCACACCGGTCACCATGCTGAACACGCCCACCACAAACAGCATCACAGACATCAGCACTTGGTTGGTGATGAAGGGGAAGACCAGCAGAGAAACGAAGGTGGCGATAGCCGCCAGAGCCAACATGGGTTCACGCTTACCCTTGAACACCTTATCGGTGATGAAGGGGAAGACGAACATGGCGCAAGCCTGACCCAAAGGCAGCGCGATATACTTGAACATCTCATCCACACCGGCGCCGTGCACCTCAGAGAAATAGGTGGGCATCCAGTTGAGCAGACCGTAACGGCCGATACCGGCGATGGCGGAAATGAAGCAGAACACGATAAACTTAGGCTCGCTGAACAACTTCTTGTAAGGATAGAAGAAGCCCTTGCTCTTAACATCAGCGATCAAAGCGGCGTCACGCTCGGCAGCCTCTTTGTCCTCCTCCTCGAAGGGAGCCAGACCCGCCTTTTCGGGACGCTCCTTAAACAGGATGATGAAGGCAACCAAAGCAATCACCAAGGGGATAATGGGATAATTGAAAGCGGCACGCCAGCTGGCCTCGTAGTCACCCTCCTGAACGTGCTGAATCTTTTGGCTCAGCATCACAGAGAAATAGGTGACAACCTGACCCACGCCGGAGAAAGCGGTAGCCAAACCGGAGGAGAAACCGCGGCGCTTCTTGGGCCACCAGCGGTTAAGGACTTCCAAGCCGTTGGACCACACCATAGACTGGGCAAAGCCGTTGACACCCCACAGCACGGCAAACTGCCACATCTCGCTGACAAAGGAGATGGCCACATTACAGATACAGGAGATGATGACACCAATGGTCATGTAGCGCTTGCAACCAACAGCAGAGCCAATACGACCGTTGACCAGCTGACCCAGAGCATAGCTCCAGAACAGAGACTGGGTGATCAAGCTGATGCCGTGAGAGTCAGGCACCATCTTTGCTTTTTCGGCATCCCACTTGAAGAAGCCATAGAAACCGGCGATGTCATTCTTGACCAGGTTGATATTCTGGCGGCCATTGTAGAAGAACATGTACATCAGGCCGAAGGACAGCAATACCGTCCAAGCCAGACGCATAAACTTCTTAAAATCCGCCTCGTTGTAACCGTAGGTAAAACGATTTTTCAATTTCGTGCTCATGTGTACCTCCGTAATTAACCGAAGATCTTGGCGTCTGCCTCGTCATAAGCCAGGATGTCGGCGGTGACGCGGGCGTGATCGTCCAGGTTGTCGATCTCGTCGATGTAATAGTTCTCATAAGAGAAAGCGCGGACATTCAGGGCAGGGAAGATCTCGTTGAGAGCGTTCTCGGCGTAGCACTTGTCCTCGCCCTTGTGGATGAACTCCACCACCTTGCCGATCCAAGCGGAAGCGGTGGCCTTAGACATCTTGTAGAAGGGCTGGAAGGCGAAGCAATCCTCGTCGAAGATCTTGATGGAAACCTCCACCACCTTGCCATCCTTCACGCGACCCTTGAAGTCCTTCTCGGGCAGAGCCTTCTTGAAGTTGACGGTGGCGGTGTTCTCGTCGGCGCAGGCCAGCACGTCGTGCAGCAGCTTACGGTTGAACACCAGATCGCCGTGGAAGAACAGCAGATCGTCGTTCAGCTCCTCGCGAGCCAGGAACATGGAGTAGATGTAGTTGGTCTTGTCGTAGATCTCGTTGCGCACGAAGGTGAAGTTCAGGTGGGGGAAATCCGCAGCCTCCGCCTTCAGCTGCTCCTCGAAGGGGCCGGTGGTGATGACAAAATCGGTGATGCCCTCGGCGGACAGCAGACGAATCTGACGGTGGAAGATGGTCTCGCCGTCCTTCAGACGAGCCATGGACTTGTGATTATTTTTGGTGAAATCGCCCATGCGATTGCCCAGACCGGAGTTAAAGATCACTGCTTTCATGATGAAAATCTCCTTTCAAAATAAAACCAATTTATTTTTGTGCATAGTAAAAGGCGAGTCATCGCTCGCCTTATCCTTGCAAATTATAGCATCAAACCGCAAAAAGTCAACAAAAAATCAACATTTTTGTGGATTTATTTCCCGATTTGGTCTTGAAAATCACCACGTGTTGATTTATAATATACAAAGCAAGTGTTTTTGAGGAGGTGCCGACGTGTCTGTAGGCGCAAACATCAAAAAAAGGCGATTTGAATTGCGGATGAGCCAACAGGAATTGGCAGACGCCATGGGATATTCCACCCGCTCCACCATCGCCAAGATCGAATCGGGAGAAAACGACGTCTCCCAGAAAAAGCTGCAAAAATTCGCCACCGCCCTGGATACCACGGTGGAGGCGCTCATCTCCGGCTATGCCACCCCCTCCCCCGCGCCTGTGGAGGCAACCGTGGGTGGCAAACGCCGATCCCGCGGTGCGGTGATCATCCTCGCCGGCGGCAAGGCGGGACAAAACCGCCAGAACGTCCCCACCCAGTTTGTCAACGTCCACGGCAAACCCATTCTGGTCTACTGCATGGACGCCTATCAGGCACACCCCTCGGTGGACGACATCTACGTGGTATGCCTCAAAGGTTGGGAAAGCATTGTGCGGGCCTACGCGGAGCAATACGGCATCACCAAGCTGCGGGGACTGATCCCCGCCGGCAACAGCGGTGTGGCATCGCTGAAAAACGCCCTCGACCACATTCAAGGTAAGTACGGCGTCAACGACACCATCCTCATCCAAGAGGCCACCCGTCCGCTGGTGCGACCCGAAACCATCTCCCGTCTGCTGCAGGTCTGCGCCGACCACGGCAGTGCCACCGCCGGCTATTCCATGAAGGAGTTTGTGCAGTTCTTCACCGAGGGCGGTAAAGCCCACTACTTAGACCGCAACTCCATCATCGCCCTGCAATCCCCCGAAGCACACCGTCTGTCACTGCTCAACGAGATCTACCTCAAGGCGGCCCAGCAAAACCACCCCCTCACCGAAAGCTGCCTGACCCTGCTGATGCAAGGGCTGGGTTATGCCACCCACTTTGTGGAGAGCACCATTGACAACCCAAAACTGGCGCGGGAAGAGGATATTGCCGCCTTCTCCGCCCTGGTGAGAGTATAATAAGGAGGTATAATATATATGTTTAAGCGATTTCTCAGCTATTACAAACCTCACAAAAAGCTGCTGGCGCTGGATATGGCCGCCTCCATCTCCATCTCGCTCATCGGTATGGTGTACCCCATCGTTACCCGCCAGATGCTCAACGACTATATCCCTAACAAGGAATACCGCACCATCATCTTTGCCGGTCTGATCGTGCTGGGGCTGTACGTGCTGCGCTGGGCGCTCAACTACTTCGTGCAATATTACGGTCATATGATCGGCGTGCGGATGCAGTCCCAGATGCGGCGGGATCTATTCGCCCATCTGCAAAAGTTACCCTTCTCCTATTTCGACAATAACGAGACCGGTCGCATCATGACCCGCATCACCAGCGACCTGTTTGAAATCTGCGAATTGGCCCACCACGGCCCTGAGAGTCTGCTGACCTGCTCGGTGATGATGATCCTCGCCTTTGCCTACCTTTGCTCGATCAAGTGGCAGTTAGCGCTGATCGTCTTTGGCTGTGTGCCCATCCTGGTGGTGGTGTCCTTCTTCCTGCGCCGCAGTATGAAGCAGGCCTTCTCCGACCGCCGCAAGTCTAACGCCATCATCAACGCCGCGGTGGAGAGCAGCATCACCGGCATTCGCGTCACCAAGGCCTATACCAACGCCGACGAGGAGAAGGTGAAATTCAAAAAGGGCGACGACACCTTTGTGGACTCCTCCCGCCGTGCCTATAAGGCGATGGCACGGTTCCACTCCTCCACCGCCTTTATCTCCGACGTATTCAACGTCATTGTGCTGATTGCAGGCGGTCTGTTCCTCTACTACGACCCCTCCTTTGATTTTGGCGACTACTCCGCCTTTATCGTGTCGGTCAATCTCTTTATCGGTCCGGTCAACTCCCTCATCTTCTTTATGGAGTCCTTCCAAAACGGTGCTTCCGGCTTCCAGCGCTTCTGCGAGCTGATGGACGAGCCGGCAGAGGAAGAAAAAGCGGATGCGGTGGAACTGACCGACGTGGAGGGTGTCATTGAGTTTGCAAACGTGAACTACGCCTACGTAGATTCCCAAGAGGTGCTCCACGATATCAATCTGAAGCTGGAAAAGGGAAAAAAGTTAGCCCTCGTTGGTCCCTCCGGCGGTGGCAAAACCACCCTGTGCCACCTGCTTCCCAACTTCTATCGGCTCGGTTCTGAAGATGGCACCATTCGCATTGACGGTCACGATATCCGCGATCTCAAGCTGGAATCCATTCGTCGCAACATCGGCATCGTGCAACAGGACGTGTTCCTCTTTGTAGGCACCATCCGGGACAACATTATGTACGGCCGCCCCGACGCCACCGAGGATGAGATGATCCTCGCCGCCAAGCGGGCCAACATCCACGACTACGTGATGTCGCTGGAAAAGGGCTACGACGCCGAGATCGGTGAGCGGGGCGTGAAGCTGTCCGGCGGACAGAAGCAGCGCCTCTCCATCGCCCGCGTGTTCCTCAAAGACCCCGCCATCCTCATTTTGGACGAGGCTACCAGTGCGCTGGACAACACCACCGAGGTGCTCATCCAGCAGGCGCTGGATGAGCTGTGCAAGGGTCGCACCACCCTGGTGGTGGCCCACCGCCTGTCCACCATCCGCGGTGCGGACGAGATCGCCGTGGTGCTGGACGGTCGCATCACCGAGCGCGGCACCCACGAGGAGCTGATGGCCCAGGGCGGCAAGTATAAGGAATTGTATTCCCTGCAGTTCCGCGATAACGATTATATTGAGTAAATGAGAAAGCCGAGGTGTCAAAACGACACCTCGTCTGATTTATTATTTTTTCTTTTTTCTTCTACTCAGATGATACTCCTGCTGGATCCGCTGGTGCAACTCCTGCCGCTCCTCATCGGTCAGCTGACGGAATATCTGCACCAACAGCTTCTCCTGCGCGTTCAGACGCACCATTTCGCTGTCGCTGTCCGACAGACCGTCCACCACCCTCTCACAGCCCAGCAGATAGTCCACCGTCACGCCGAACATCTCCGCTAACTGCACCAACCCCTGCTGGTCAGGGGCAACCGAACCGGCCTCGTAGCGGTTATACGTGGTGCGGTGAATCCGCAACGTCTTTGCCACAGCCTCCTGGGTCAGGTGCGCTTGCTTGCGCAGGGCACGCAACCGCTCACCAAACATCATATCCGCCACCTCCATTGTGCAAGAATTTCACATTGTCTTTATCATAGCACCTTTTGGGGCAAACCACAACCGAAAAACGCAGATTAAAACGTGACGATTTCGCACATATTATACCCCAAATAAGATTTGCAAAAATGGTCTTGTTTTTGCGGCGGCGATTTGTTATACTGGTAAGACAGAGATTGTGCAAAGGGAGGTTCCCTATGAGTCGCAAAGAACAACTTAAAAAATGGCTGTGGTACTTCAGCATTCCCGCCGCCTGCGTCCTGCTGTACAAGATGTACGACAACGCCAGCAGTGCGCTGGATCTCGTCGGCCGCTTTTTTGGAATTTTGGCGCCCTTTTTGGGCGGTTTCCTGCTGGCTTTTTTGCTGTACGGTCCCAGCCACTGGCTGGAGGTGCGGTTCCTCGGCCTCAAGAGTGAAAAATGGCAGAAGTGGGCACGGCCCGTGGCGATGCTCCTTACCTATATCGGCTTTTTAGGGCTGTTGGTGCTGCTGTCCTCTTTGATTATCCCCATCCTCGTCGACAGCTTGAGCGATTTGGCAGAGACCTTGCCCAAGCGATTGGCCAACGCGCAAGGCAAGCTGAACGAATGGATATCCCCCAACGGTCCGTTGGGCGGACTGAATCTGGACAAGGCTCTGCCCAACATCTTCAACGGTCTCTCCGCCGCTATCAAGGGCCTGTTCTCCACCAAAAACGTCATGTCCGCCATCAAGGGCGTGGGCAGTGTGGCCTCCTCCCTGATTGACGTGGTGATCGCCTTTGTGGTGTCCATCTATATGCTCTCCGGCCGCGAGAGTCTGATGCATGCGGTGCGCAACTTTGCGGGATTGTTCCTCCGCCGCCGCACGCTGGCTAACCTGCGGCACTACACCCGCCGTAGCGGTCAGATCTTTTCCAAGTATATTTACGGTGCGTTGCTGGATGCCCTGCTGGTGGGTGTGACCTCCTCCATCGGCCTGCTGATTTTCCGCGTACCCTATGCCATTCTGTTGGGTATGCTGCTGGGCATGATGAATCTCATCCCCTATTTCGGCGCCTTGCTCGGCGGCATTGCGGTAGCCTTTATCGCGCTGCTCACCAACGGATTCCCCGTTGCGCTGGGAGTAGCCGCCTTTATTCTGATCATTCAGCAGATCGATGCCAACATCGTGCAACCCCGCATCATCGCCGACTCTATGGGTCTGCGTCCCATCTACGTGTTGCTGGGCATCACCTTCTTTGGTGGTCTCTTCGGCTTCTGGGGCATCCTGCTGGGGCCTCCTCTGATGGGTGTGATCCAGATGATCGTCCGCGACATCTACGCCCGCCGCAAAAAGGAACCCGCTCGCGCACGCGAAAAGGCAAAGATGGAAGAAAGCGCTGCCAAAACCGACGATATTGTGTAATCTTAACCCCCGCCCATTCATGGGTGGGGGTTTTGTTGTGTATAGAACGCAGATAGTCTATACGCACCAGGTATGACCTTGCGTGTGCAACACCTAAGCCGTATCTTGTTTTGTTTATGTTAGCACCTACCTATTTTACCGGTGCCGCTTGCCGTGGCTCGGCATATTCCCCTGCACTTATCTTCGGAATATGGTGCAACAGCACCATATTCGAGGACGCCGAATGAAACTCTCGATGCGTACCATCCGAAACGGCGTCCGCAGACCGCTAACTTTGTGTGCCACGGCTCGAATAGGCACCGGCGGTGCCTATTCCCGCAGTTCAGCTCCGTATTTAAGTTGGCTATTCGCAGGAACCGGTAAAAGAAGTAGAATCCAGAGCAAACAAAAAGACACGGCGTAAAGCCGGG
>JAZNED010000120.1:0-54607 GCA_045588425.1 Acutalibacteraceae bacterium | reverse complement strand
AACGGAGAAAACCTAATTTAACGGACCCCCCGCCCCCTTTTTGGGGCTCCGCGTCTTTCTTTTTCCTCTTGCTCTATCTATAGGAATATGTTATAATATATCCAGTTCTAAATGCGGGAGGTATTAACCAATGAAAAAGATGTTGCGTTTGTTCCTGATGTCCGCTCTGTGCGGTATCCTGCCTATCACTTTGTTGTTTGGCGGTGTTTCGGTGTCTGCTTATACCGGAAACAGTGCTCAAACCCTCACCTCCGGTGCGGACATCCGCGTGATGTCCTACAACACGTTGGTGGATAACGACGAGAACTTGGGCGGCTGGTCTTGGGGTCAACCGATCGCCGACCGTGGAGATAAAGCCGCTGCTGCTATCAATTACTATAAACCCGATGTCATTGGTCTGCAGGAGAACAACTATAAGTGGCACGTTGCCTTGCGTAAGAACCTACCGGATTACGATTATGTCAACGCTGACGTGCCGTTGAGTTCTACCTTAGAGGCGAAAGAGAGCCTGGGCAAAAAGGATTGGATGTGCACTACTATGATGTACAACACCAAGACCTTGGAGCTGGTAGACCGCGAGCTGTATGGCTATTCCTGCAACTATTGGGGTTGCATTCAGCGTATGCGCTATATCAGTATGGCTCTGTTTAAGGTGAAAGCCACCGGCGAGCAGTTTGTCTTTATCAGCACCCACTTGGACGCTGAAAAGGACGCCAAGGGCCAAAAAATGCGCCGTCAGCAGGCCACCGAGTTGGCGGAGGCTATCAACTACTACAAAGAGACCTACGGTTGCCCTGTCATCGCTACCGGTGACTACAACAGCGGCTTTAATGATGAGCCGATTTCCATTATCCGCGAGCAGGCGGGCATGACCTCCCACAGCAACAATCGCGGCGGTATCGACTATGCGCTGTATTCCGAGGGAGTGACCTCCAAGTATTTCACGGTAGTGCGCGATAGCGATTTGGCCGGTGCTTCCGACCATCAGCCCATCTTTGTTGATTTGGCATTGGACAATGGTTTTGCGTTCCCCACCACCACCCGTCCCACCGAGGCGACCACTACTGAGGAGCCTACTACTACCACGACGACGGCGACTACCACCACGACGACGGGAAAGCCTATCGCTACGCAGACACCTACCACTGCCGGCACTACGGCTGCTCCTGTCGTGACGGAGCCGTCTGTCCCTGTCGTTGGCGATGCCACTACGGGTATCGAGGTGACAGATCCCACTACCAGCACTCCCGCCGTGGAAACTCCCACCGACATCACCGAGACCACGCCTTCTTCTTCGGTGACCGCTCCTAATCCGCTGAAGAACGAGGAGAAGGTGGAGGCGACGATTGTGAAAAAAGGTAATGATAATTGGTATATTATCGCAGCTATTGTATTAGTCGTTGGTGGTGTGCTCACTGCCGCTGCGCTTGTTTTGACCCGCAAAAAGAAATAAAACCAATAAGAAAGAGGCAAGCAGATGAGTCTGCTTGCCTCTTTGCGTTTAGCCAAGAGATGTTTTTGAAGTGGTTACTACTGTTTGGTGGTAACAGCTGAATTTTTCTTCGATATTATCGGGTAGAGATCTTTTAGTAAAGGCACTCACAATCGGCACCAGCACCAATCCGCCCAACATGGCGAACACGCCGGAGTATAGGGAATTAGTGAACACGAATTCCAGCGGCGGCATACCCTTCACCGATAGCCAGCCCAAACTGATGCACAGCTGCGCAATCTCCAGTCCCGTACCAAAGGCAAAACTGACTGCCACCGCTGCTTTGGTGACCTTTTTGCTGTATAGACCATACAGGAAGGGGGCGAGGAACGCACCCGCCAGAGCACCCCAGGACACGCCCATCATTTGGGCGATAAACACCGAGTCTTTCCACACGGAATCCTTGAGGATGGCGATGACCGCCGATACCGCCACAAAGAAGACGATAAACAGTCGCATGATCAGTACGCTGCGCTGTTCGCTCAGTCGCTTTTTCTTCTCCACAGCAGGCTTTACCACGTCCAGCGTCAGGGTGGAGGAGGAGGTGAGCACCAGCGAGGAGAGGGTGGACATAGAGGCGGCTAGCACCAACACGATGATCAGAGCTACTACGATAGGAGCTAAGTCTTGCAACATGGTGGGGATGACTTTATCAAACAGCACGCCTTTTTCAGAGATGTGACCGGCTGCCTGCATATCATCAAAGTACAGCTTGCCGAAACCGCCGAGGAAGTAGCAGCCACCCGCTACCACAATGGCAAAAATGGTGGAGATAATCGTACCTTTTTTGATAGATCCCTCGTCCTTGATGGAGTAGAATTTGCCCACCATCTGAGGCAGTCCCCATGTGCCCAGCGAAGTTAATAGCACCACAAATAAGAGAAACAGAGGATTGGGACCGAACATAGAGGTGTAGGCGTGACCAGCATGAGGACTGGTGTTCAGAGCCTCCACGGCGGCATTAAATCCACCGTTTTGCATCAGCACCGCCGCGATGACGGTGACGATACCCACCAGCATAATGATGCCTTGAATAAAGTCGTTGATAGCGGTGGCCATATAGCCGCCAAAGATGACGTACACGCCGGTGAGGATTGCCATGATCATCACCACCAGCCAGTAGGGGATGCTGAATACATTATTAAATAAGGAAGAAAGACCATTATATAGCGAAGCGGTATAGGGGATGAGGAAGACAAAGACAATAAAGGAAGCGACTACCTTTAATTTCTTGGAGTCATATCGCTTCTCGAAGAAATCCGGCATGGTTTTGCTGCCCAAGTGTTGGGTCATCACACGGGTGCGCCGTCCTAACACCGACCAGGCCAACAATGAGCCAATAAAGGCGTTTCCCAGACCGATCCAAGTGGATGCCAAACCGAAGTTCCAGCCAAACTGCCCTGCATAGCCCACAAAGATGACTGCCGAGAAATAGGAGGTGCCAAAAGCAAAGGCGGTGAGCCACGGACCGACGGCGCGACCGCCCAGCACAAAGCCCTCCACGTTGGTGGAGTGCTTGCGGCAGGCCAATCCCACCCCGATCATCAGCCCAAAAAAAGCGATTAGCATGGGGATAGTGATCCACGTCGTAGGGGAGAGGTGGAACGCCATTTTTGGTAACATACAGGGGGACATAGGGCATCTTCCTTTCAATTTAGTGCTTTAAAGCAAGCTTGCGTTGGGTACACTTTATCACTTTAAAGCAAATGTGTCAATAGATTTTCGAAAAATTTTGCAAAAAAATCGTAAAACCCCCGAAAAATAGGCAAAAAACGGTTGACAATCGCGCTTTAAAGTGATAAAGTATAGACATGCTTTTTGTGAGGAGTAGTGCTATGACTATTGTACATCTGTTAGAGAGAAACGCCCGCGAGTTTGCCCGCGATGTGGCTTTGGTGGAGCTGAATCCCGAACAGCCGGAGACCCGCCGTGCTACCTGGCACGAGTTTGAGTTGGTGGAGTCCACCCCTCGTGCGCGTTCCTATCGCCGTGAGATTACCTGGGAGGTTTTTAACGAAAAGGCCAATCGGTTGGCTAACCTCTTACAGCAGAACGGCGTCGGCAAGGGAAAGAAGGTAGCTATTCTGTTGATGAACTGCATCGACTGGCTTCCTATTTATTTTGGTATATTAAAGGCAGGCGCTTTGGCGGTACCGCTGAACTATCGTTACTCCTCCGACGAGATTGATTATTGCCTTTCTCTGGCGCAGGCAGACGTGCTGATCTTCGGCACCGAGTTTGTGGGTCGTGTGGAGGCGGTGGCGGATAAGATCAGCCGCTCCTGCCACCTGATTTATATGGGTGCCGGTTGCCCTGTGTTTGCGGACGATTACAACGACCTCATCTCCGAGTGTTCGGGTATGTTTCCCGAGTGTACCCTCACCGAGGAGGACGAGGCGGCTATCTACTTCTCCTCCGGCACCACCGGCTTCCCCAAGGCGATTCTCCATACTCACCGCAGTCTGATTCACTCCTGCCGCGTGGAGCAGGCTCATCATGGCCAAACCCGTGAGGATTGCTTCCTCTGCATTCCTCCGCTGTACCACACCGGTGCCAAGATGCATTGGTTCGGTAGCCTCTTGGCCGGCTCTAAGGCGGTCATTCTCAAGGGTGCTAAGGCACGCCACATTCTCACCGCCGCCAGCGAGGAAAAGTGTACCATCGTGTGGCTGTTGGTGCCGTGGGCGCAGGAGATTCTCAACGCCCTGGACAGCGGTGAAATCTCCCTCGACGAGTTTGATTTGAAGCAGTGGCGTTTGATGCACATTGGTGCCCAGCCTGTGCCGCAAAGTCTTATTAAAAGATGGCTTGACTATTTCCCCGATCAGCAGTATGATACTAACTATGGTCTTTCGGAGTCCATCGGTCCCGGTGCGGTGCATTTGGGGGTGGAGAACGTCCATAAGGTAGGTGCCATCGGCGTTCCCGGCTATGGCTGGGAGGTCAAGATTGTGGACCCCGAGGGCAGGGAAGTGGAGCAGGGCGCCGTGGGCGAACTCTGTTTGCGTGGCCCCGGCGTGATGGTGTGCTACTATCGTGACCCTGCCGCCACCGCTGATACCCTGCGCGATGGTTGGCTGTACACCGGCGATATGGCTATGCAGGATCCCGACGGCTTTATCTATCTGGTGGACCGCAAGAAGGACGTCATCATCACCGGCGGTGAGAATCTCTATCCCGTCCAGATTGAGAATTTCTTGGCCGCCCACAGCAAGATCAAGGATGTGGCGGTTATCGGCTTGCCGGATTCCCGCTTGGGCGAGATCGCCACCGCCATCATCGAGGTGAAGGCAGGTATGACCTGCACCGAAGCGGAGATTGAGGAGTTCTGCCTCGACCTGCCTCGTTACAAGCGTCCTCGTAAGATTATCTTTGCGGATGTTCCCCGCAACCCCACCGGTAAGATTGAAAAGCCCAAACTGCGCAAGCTGTATGGCGGCGAGGGCCTGGTGGCTATGCAGAACAACGCATAAAAGGAAGGTATAGTAAGTATGAAGAAGTTAATGATCGGCAATCAGGCGGTGGCCGCAGGTCTGTACGACGGCGGCCTGCAGGTGGTATCCAGCTATCCCGGCACCCCCTCCACCGAGATTACCGAGTTTTTGGCTAAATACGACGACATCCACAGCGAGTGGGCACCCAATGAAAAGGTGGCCTGCGAGGTGGCGTTCGGTGCCTCTTTGGCCGGCGCTCGCTCCGCCTGCGCTATGAAGCACGTAGGCCTCAACGTGGCCGCCGACCCGCTGTTCACCTTGTCCTATACGGGTGTGGGCGGCGGTATGGTCATCTGCGTGGCGGACGATCCCGCTATGCACTCCTCTCAGAATGAGCAGGACAGCCGCCACTACGCTATGGCGGCCAAGGTGCCGATGCTGGAGCCTGCCGATTCCCAGGAGGCTTACACCTTTGCCAAGGCCGCTTTTAAGTTGTCCGAGGAATACGATACTCCCGTTTTGTTGCGCACCTGCACCCGCATCGCCCACAGCCAGTCTGTGGTGGAGATGGGGGAGAGAGACGCCGCTCCGATCAAGGAGTATGTAAAGAACCCCCAGAAGTACATTATGATGCCTGCCAACGCCATTCGCCGCCACCCTGTGGTGGAGCAGCGCACCGACGCTCTGCGTGCACTGGCGGAGGATTGTGTGTTTAACACCGTGGAGATGCATTCCGACGAGATCGGCATCATCACCTCCGGCTGTTCTTACTTATATGTCAAAGAGGCGTTGGGCGACACCGTTTCGGTGCTGAAGATCGGTATGCCTTATCCGCTGCCCACCAAGCTGATTCGTGACTTTGCTGCTAAGGTGAAGAAACTGTACGTCATTGAGGAGCTGGATCCCATTATTGAGACCCACGTGCGCTCTCTCGGCATTGACGTGGTGGGCAAGGAGATGTTCTCCCTCTTGGGTGAGTTCTCCCAGCAGACCATCGCCGCCGCCTTTGGCAAGGAGGCAAACGCCTCTGTGTCGGCCGATTCCGTTATCCCCAACCGTCCGCCTATGATGTGCGCCGGTTGCCCCCACCGCGGTCTGTTCTACACCCTGGCAAAGAACAAGATCACCGCTTTGGGCGATATCGGTTGCTACACCCTGGGTGCTGTGCCTCCTCTGAATGCGCTGGATTCCACCCTGTGTATGGGCGCTTCCGTGTCCGGCTTGCACGGTTTCAATTTGGCTCGCGGTGCGGAGGCGGAGGGCAAATCCGTCGCCGTCATTGGCGATTCCACCTTTATGCATTCGGGTATGACCGGCTTGGTCAATGTGGCCTACAACGCCACCAACTCCACCGTGATTATCTTGGATAACTCCATCACCGGCATGACCGGTCACCAGCAGAATCCCACCACCGGCTACAATATCAAGGGCGATCCCGCCGCCAAGGTGGATTTGGAGGCGCTGTGTCGTGCGCTGGGCATCAATCGCGTCCGTGTGGTGGATCCCTATAACCTGAAAGAGTGCGACACCGTGATTAAGGAAGAGCTGGCGGCAGAGGAGCCTTCTGTCATCATCTCCCGCCGTCCTTGCGTGTTGCTGAAATCCGTTAAGGCACTGCCTGCTCTCACCGTAGATGCCGACAAGTGCAAGTCCTGCAAGCGCTGTATGACCCTTGGCTGTCCCGCTATCAGCATGAAGGACGGTAAGGCTTGCGTGGATGCTACGCTGTGCGTCGGTTGCGGCGTGTGTCAGCAGTTGTGTCCCTTTGACGCTATCGTATAAGGAGGTAGAAGACTATGAAAACCACAAGTGTTATGATCGTCGGTGTCGGCGGTCAGGGTAGTCTGCTGGCCTCCAAACTCCTCGGTCGTCTGCTGATGGACGAGGGCTACGACGTCAAGGTCAGCGAGGTACACGGTATGAGCCAGCGCGGCGGTTCGGTGGTTACCTACGTCCGTTTTGGCGACAAGGTGTATTCGCCCATCGTCACCGAGGGTGAGGCCGACGTCATCATTGCGTTTGAAAAGCTGGAGGCAGCTCGCTATGCCAAATATCTGAAGACGGATGGTCGCATCGTGGTCAACACCCAGCAGATCGATCCTATGCCGGTCATCATCGGCGCCGCCGAGTATCCTGCGGGCGTGCTGGATGAGCTGACCGCCAAGGGTCTCTCGGTGGATGCACTGGATGCCCTGTCGCTGGCACAGCAGGCAGGCTCCTCTAAGGCGGTGAACATCGTGCTGATGGGTCGCGCGGCCAAGTATTTCGACATCCCCTACGAGCGCTGGATTGCCGCCATCGAGAATACGGTGGCACCCAAATTCGTGGAGATGAATAAGGTGGCATTCAATTTGGGCTTTAACGCGTAAAATTGCGAAAAACCTATTGACAACCCCCAATGATGGTGCTACAATACAACACATAAAGACGTTTGAGCGGAAACCAGTAACCGAACATGTCCACTCTCAGAGAGCCGCGGTTGGTGCGATGCGGCAGTGTAAAGTCGGTGAATTCATTCCGTGAGTCGTTGGCTGAAGGGCGACTGTGTAGGCCAAACGGGTTCGACCGTTACATCGAGTAGGGTGTGTTTGCACTCGGAGGCCGTTATTGTGAGATAGCGGTAAATAGAGGTGGTACCACGGGATTTATCTCGTCCTCTGTATTCCGACAGCGGAATGCAGAGGACGTTTTTGTTTTCTGCATCTCGCAACACCACATTTCTTTTGCAGAAAGGACGAATGACAAATGGAAAAGCGCTACTATCAACAAGAAATCGAGACCATGCCCGTAGAGGAAATGAAGGCTCTCCAGTCTGAAAAGCTGGTCAAGCAGGTGCGCCACGTGTGGGATAACGTTCCCTACTACCGCAACCTGATGGAGGAGAAGGGTGTTACCCCCGATGACATCCATGGCATCGAGGATTTGCACAAACTGCCTTTCCTGTCCAAGGCAGACCTGCGCGACGCCTATCCTTATGGCCTGCTGGGCAAACCCCTCAAGGATTGTGTCCGTATCCAGTCTACCTCCGGCACCACCGGTCGTCGTGTGGTGGCTTTCTACACCCAGCACGACGTGGATCTGTGGGAGGATTGCTGTGCCCGCGCCATTGTGGCCGCCGGCGGCACCGAGGAGGACGTGGTGCAGGTGGCCTACGGCTACGGCCTGTTCACCGGCGGCGCCGGTATGCACGGCGGCTCGCATAAGGTGGGCTCCCTGACCCTGCCTATGTCCTCGGGCAATACCGAGCGCCAGATTCAGTTCATGCAGGATCTCTCCGCCACCATTCTGTGCTGTACTCCCTCTTACGCCGCCTATATCGGTGAATCTCTGAAGGAGCAGGGCATCACTCCCGATCAGCTGTCCCTTAAGGCAGGTATCTTCGGCGCTGAGCCGTGGACGGAGGAGATGCGCCGCGGCATTGAAAAGGCGCTGGGTATCAAGGCTTACGATATTTACGGCCTGACCGAGACTTCCGGTCCCGGTGTGGCATTCGAGTGCTGTGAGCAGACCGGCATGCATATTAACGAAGATCACTTCCTCGCCGAGATCATCGACCCCGACACCGGCGAGGTGTTGCCGGAGGGCAGCAAGGGCGAATTGGTGTTCACCTCTTTGGATAAAGAGGCGTTCCCACTGCTCCGCTACCGCACCCGCGACATCTGCGTGCTCAGCCGCAAGAAGTGTTCCTGCGGCCGTACCCTCATCAAGATGGCCAAGCCCATGGGTCGTAGCGACGATATGATGATTATTCGCGGCGTCAACGTGTTCCCCAGCCAGATCGAGGCAGTGCTGCTGAAGGAAGGCTATGAGCCTAACTATCAGATTGTGGTAGACCGTGTGGGCAATACCGACACCTTCGACGTGAACGTGGAGATGACCGCAGAGATGTTCTCCGATACCGTCAGCGGCATCACCGAGCAGGAGCGTGCGCTGGCCAATGCGATGAAGATTATGCTGGGTATCAACCCCAAGGTGCATTTGGTGGCACCCAAGAGCATTGTCCGCAGCGAGGGCAAGGCCGTTCGCGTCATTGATAAACGTAAGTTGCACGATTAAAGGGTAGAGCAACCAATCTGAATCCGCCTCAAAGCGGTGGATTTTGGCGCTTTTCATCCATTTCATCTTGCAAGGCGTCAGCCTTGCTTCGCCGAAATAGAATAAAAATCTCTCAAAATCTCCTCGCTTTGAAGTCGAAGATTTTAGAAAGAAAGGGATTTTTGTTCTAACAAGGCACAAAACACAGCGAATACGATGTATTCGCGAGTATTTTAACGAAGGTAGAGTAAAAAATCCCTCTTTCTAAAACGGAATGCGGATTGGTTGCTCTACCCTAAGGGGAGAACGATTATGTTGAAACAGTTAACCGTATTCGTAGAGAATAAGCAGGGCACCTTGGTAGATATCACCGACACTTTGGCAACCAACGGCGTGAATTTGCGCGCACTGTCCATCGCCGACACCCAGGATTTTGGTCTTCTCCGTCTGATTGTCAACGATAACGATACCGCTTCTGCCGCTCTGCAGGAGAAAGGTTATATTTTGAAGGTTACCGAGGTCATTGGTGTCAAGATCGGCGACCAGCCCGGCAAACTGTCCAAGGCGCTGTCCGTCTTGGCAGAGGCCGGGGTCAACGTGGAGTACTTGTACGCCTTTATGGCCCGTACCGAGCGCCATGCCTACGTGGTGCTCCGTCCCACCGACAACGCCGCCGCTGAAAAGGCGCTGGAGGAGAATGGTTTCCACCTCATCACCGACGCCGACTTAGAAAAGCTGTAAACCCAGTCGTATCAACGGATTATGATCTGTAAAGCTTAACGCCTTCACCCCTGAAACGTCCCGTTTCAGGGGTGTTTTTTTGTTTTAAAGTCCGCACAAACCGATTGAGCCTTCCCCTTGAGGGGAAGGGGGACCGCCGTACGGCGGTGGATGAGGTGTTTCAAGCCTCCCTTGTGTAAAGGGCGGTGGCATTTGCGTAGCAAATGACGGAGGGATTGTTTTTTCAAACTATTGCCATTGTTTTCTTTTTGTGTTATGATTACTTTATTCCAATCCACACACGAGGTGACCCTTATGGGCAAACTGTCCCATCTGCAACCCGCACGGGTTTTTCACTATTTTGAAGAGATCTGCGGCATTCCCCACGGATCGGGGGATACCGCCCGCATCAGCGATTATTGCGTGGCTTTTGCCAAGGCACACAACCTGACCTATCACCAGGACGCTCTCGGCAACGTCATCATCAAAAAGCCTGCCACCGCAGGCTATGAGGATCATCCTGCGGTGATTCTGCAGGGGCACATCGATATGGTGTGTGAAAAAGTTCCCGATAGCCCCATTGACTTTGCCACCGATGGTCTGGACGTGGACACTGATGGCGAGCTGGTTTTTGCCCATGGCACCACCTTAGGTGGTGATAATGGCATCGCCGTGGCGATGGCTTTCGCCATTCTGGAGTCTACCGATCTTGCCCATCCTCCCTTGGAGGTATTGCTCACCGTAGACGAGGAAACAGGTATGTACGGCGCCGAGGGTTTTGACCCGGCTTACCTCGAGGGTAAACTACTCATCAACATTGACAGCGAAGAGGAGGGCGTCCTCACCGTCAGCTGTGCCGGTGGCGCTCGTGCTGAGCTGACTTTGCCGCTGACCTACGCTCCCAACACCGCCCCTTGCTGGCAGGTGGAGGTGAGTGGTCTGCAGGGCGGTCACTCCGGCATTGAGATTGACAAGGGACGCCTCAACGCCAACGTGGTGATGGCGCAGTTCCTCAATTCCTTGGATTGCCGCCTTGTCACCATCGCCGGCGGTCTCAAGGATAACGCCATTCCCGTATCCTGTCAGGCGGTGATTACCTGCGATACCGATCCTACCGCCGCCGCTGCTGCCTTTGCCATCGCCCACCGCGTAGCGGGCGACCCTAACCTAACGATTTCCGTCACCCCTGCCACCGCGGATACGGCGATGACCGCCGATACCACCGCACAGGTGCTGGAGCTGCTCACCACCGTTCCCAACGGCATTCAGGCTATGAGCGCCGACATTGACGGCTTGGTGCAGACCTCTCTTAATCTGGGTATCCTCACCACCGACCGTGGCACCCTGCGTGCCTCCTTTGCGGTGCGCAGTAGCGTGGGTGCTGAGAAAATCGCCCTGCTGGCAAAACTGGAGAGCCAAATCACCGCATTGGGCGGTGGTTATGATTCCTACGGTCATTATCCTGCGTGGGAGTATCGTAAGGATTCCCGCCTGCGTGACGTGATGTGCGCCGTGTGGGAGCAGAAATATGGCGAAAAGCCCACCGTGGCGGCCATCCACGCAGGTTTGGAGTGCGGTCTTTTCTGCGAAAAGATCCCCGGTCTGGACGCTGTGTCTGTGGGTCCGAATATGTGGGACGTTCACACCTATCGTGAGCGGCTGTCCGTTGCCTCCGCCGCCCGGGTGTACGCCCATTTGTGCGACGTCTTAAAAGAACTCTAAAGGAGTGTTAGCTATGTTTAAAGAGCGTGTAGAACGGATTCAGTCCGCCTTGGAGCCGGGTCAGGCTCTGCTGGTGACGGGGGATACCCACCGTTACTATTTCACCGGTTTTCATTCCAGCGCCGGCTCGGTGCTGTTTACCCCCGATGAGACGGTGTTTCTCATCGACTTCCGCTATTACGAGCGTGCCGCCGCCACCGTGACCGGTTGCCGTGTCCAGCTGTGTAAGCGGCTGTTTGCCGAGGTGGGGGAGATCTGTGCCGCCCATGGTATTACGGAGCTGTTCGTGGAGGCAGACGTCATTTCCGTCAGCCGTTTGGCGGCGATCCGTGCCGCTCTGCCCGACCTTACCGTGTCGGACAGCGACCGCTTTGACCGCATGATTGAAGAGATGCGCACCGTCAAGAACGAAAAGGAGCTGTCCCTCATTCGGGAGGCTCAGCGTATGACCGACGAGACCTTCTCCTATATTCTGGGTCACATCGCCCCCGGTCGTTCCGAGCGGGAGATTATGCTGGATATGGAGTTCTTTATGCGTCGCATGGGCAGTGAAGGCGTGTCCTTCGATTTCATCGTCGTGTCGGGTAAAAACTCCTCTCTGCCTCATGGTGAGCCCACCGACAAGCTGGTGGAGGCAGGCGACTTTATCACCATGGATTTCGGCGCCGTGGTGGGCGGCTATCATTCCGATATGACCCGTACCATCGCCGTTGGCTCTGCCACCGACGAGATGCGTTTGGTCTACGACACGGTGCTGAAAGCCCAGTTAGAATCGGAAAAGGCCATCCGCGCCGGTGCGGTGTGTCAGGATATCGACAAGATCGCCCGCGACATCATCAACGCCGCCGGCTACGAGGGCTGCTTCGGTCACGGTCTGGGTCACAGCGTGGGCGTGGAGATCCACGAAAGCCCCGCTTTCAGCCCCAACTGCGCCACCGTCCTTCGTCCCGGCACGGTGATGACCGTGGAGCCGGGCATCTATCTGGAGAATAAGTTCGGTGTTCGCATTGAGGATATGGTGTGTGTCACCGAGAATGGCAGTATCAACCTCACCGCCTCTCCCAAAAACCTCATCATTCTGTAAAAAAGAAAGGCTTGCCGTTGGCGCACTTGCGATAGAGCAGGTGCGCCAATTATTATATTAAAAACTCGAATGTTAGTTGAATTATCATCAAAAAACAAGTTATGGAATGACTTTGATTTTATGATATAATATTAGTGAAAGCAGAGCTCGCTTATCTTTTTGTAAGGAGATCAACTATGATGCATATTGGTATGAGAATAAAAGAACTTAGAAAGAAAAAAGATATGACACAAGAAAAACTTGCGCAATATCTCAACGTATCATTTCAGGCGGCTTCTAAATGGGAAACGGGCGTGGCATCTCCTGACCTATCTATGATAGTACCGTTGGCACGACTGTTAGATGTCACGACCGATGAGCTTTTTGGACTTGTTACTGCTGTTGATGAGCGCCAAGAGGAATTGTTGAAACTATGGCAAGAAACGTGGAACACGGGAGACACAGAAAAACGATATGAAATAGCTAAAATCGCGGTTTCGGAATATCCCGGAAATTTTGATTATCTAATGTGGCTTGCGGATGCAGAGGCATCGTATGCAATCCATCATTGTGAGCGTCACTCGGATGAACAAAAAGAGCATTATCAAAATGCTGTAAAATATTATGAAATGATTATCGAAGATTGCTCGGATACAGATGTCAAGAACGATGCCATCTACGGAATCGTTATGACATTACCCGACATTGGAAGAAGGGAGGACGCAATACCCTATGCCAAGCAACATCCGAAATCGGATGAATTGCTTATGTGGTGCTTGGTTGGTGATGAAAAAGAAAAATGCAGGCAAAATTTGATATGCGAGTGTATGAATAAATTGGTGAGATGGCTGGAATGGGGAAAGCACGATCTTCCATCCATAAAAGCCGCAGAAAGCATTGTCAAAACGATTATTTCCGACGGAAACTACCTTTTTCACAATGGCACCTTAATGCACAATAAAATATGGCAAGCAATGTGTTTGACACGAGAAAAGAAATTTGACGAAGCAATCTCTGCATTGAAAGAATCTTATGAATATGCGATAGCTTATGTTGGTGTATTGGAGAATGCAAAGAAAAAAGCTATTACTTACACCAGTCCCGTGCTGAACAAGTTGGAGTTTGATGGTAACGATATGTCAGTAAGCGGAACAACTACATTGGTCGAAGATTTTAGAGAATATCTAACTTGGAAAGAGTTCGACGATCTTCGTGACCGAGAGGATTTTCAATCTCTTCTTAAATTGTAAATCTTGCAGGATGTCGCTTTTTGCCTACAAAAATGGAGGCTTATTACCGCCCGACAGTACATCTAAAAGGTGTAACATACTATACCTTGCAGAGCAAGAGTGCGAAAAGGAGTACGAACACTTTGTTCGTACTCCTTTTGATTTTGCGGCAGGTAAAACCTGCTTTATGGAAGGTACACTTTGGCAAGCCTTCTTTTTATTTCCATAAACGAGGCGGCACCCCCGCCACCCAAGACGGTGGACGGGGGTGCCTATGTAGAGGACTCGAAGTAGGTCGTTGTTGTGCGGCTTATTCCTCTGCCGCCAGCTCATCTTCCATTTGCTTTTGAATACGGGCGTCGTAGGAGAGGAGAGGGGCTACGTTTTTCTTCTTAATCCTACGGTCGACGTAGTTTTGGGTGATCTTCATCACCTGACCGCTGAGCAGGATCACGCCAATGAGGTTGGGGATCATCATCAGACCGTTGAAGGTGTCGGAAATATCCCACGCCAGAGAAGAGGTCATCAGCGCACCGGACATAATCAGCAGCACAAAGAACACCTGATAGATCTGCTTGGCTTTCTTGCCACCCAGATATTCCACCGCCTTGGAGCCGTACTGGGACCAACCCAACACGGTGGTAAAGGCGAACAGCAGAATGGCGACGGCGATAAACATCTCACCGGCCTTGCCAAAGACGTTGCCGAAGGTGGCGGATACCAGGGTGGCATCGGTCAGACCGTTGGCCAGCGCACCGGTGTTCAGATCCACCATGCCGCCGGTGAGGATCACCAGCGCGGTCATGGTGCAGATGACCATGGTGTCGGTGAATACCTCAAACACACCCCACATGCCCTGACGCACCGGCTCCTTGACGTTGGAGCAGGAGTGTACCATCACAGAAGAGCCGAGACCTGCCTCATTGGAGAAAACGCCTCGCTTGAAGCCCCAGGTGATGATCTGCCGCAGGGAAACGCCCACGACACCGCCCCATACCGCCTTGCCGCTGAAGGCACCGTCAAAGATGGAGGCGAAAGCCGCACCTACGCGGTTGCCGTTGATACAGATGATAATCAGCGAACCGACAATAAACAGCACGATCATGGAGGGGACAATCTTTTCCGCTACCCTGGCGATGCGCTGCATACCGCCCAGGATGATCAGTGCCGCCAGCACCAGCAGCACCCCGCCGATGATGACCGCATAGAGGGAAACGCCATCGTACAGCACTTTCTCGGATAGGGCAGGGATGGCAAAGGCACTTTCGATATTGGACACGATCTTGTTGACCTGACCCATATTACCGATACCAAAGGAAGCCAGCACCGCAAAGCAGGCAAACAGCACCGCCAGGATGCGACCAATCCATTTGCACCCCTTCTTCTTGCCCAGACCATCCCGCAGATAGTACATGGCACCGCCTGCCCACTCGCCATTGACCTTGCGGCGGTAGAAGATGCCCAGCACGTTTTCGGAGAAGTTGGTCATCATACCGAAGAATGCCGCCACCCACATCCAGAAGATGGCACCGGGACCACCCGCCACGATAGCGGCGGCCACGCCGGCGATGTTACCTACGCCCACGGTGGCGGCAAGGGCAGTACATAGCGCTTGGAATTGTGAGATGGAGGATCTGTCCTTGGTGTGACCGGACACCTTTTTGGTAAACACTTTACCGATGGTTTCTTTCATCCAGTGTCCAAAGTGAAACACCTGAAAGAACTTAGTCAGCATCGTCATCAGGATGCCTGTGCCGATGAGCAAGGCTAATCCCAGTGTCACCCATACAAAGGTGTTGATGCTATTGTTGACTTCAGTTACTTTTTCCAGAAACATACGCTCATACATCCTTTCTTCTTACATGCTATGCGTCGGTATAAAAGAAAATGCGAAAGCCCAACAGGCTTTCGCACACAATCAAAGCACCGATAAACACCTACCCCAACGAGGGCGGCTACGGTGGTGGTGATTCTGTCCTTTTGCCTGAGAGATTAGGGGATATCCCTTTGCACCTTCGGCATCCGTGGCGGGCACGGACTTCTCCAGAATGCTATCGGTCTACGGTCTGGGACCTGAGAGTGTTACTCCTTCGGTGGAGGGGGTTCCTCCGTTTCCCGTAGACTTCGCCTAGCGATTTAGTTTTCAATAGTTTAACACTTTAAAGTGAGTTTGTCAACCGTTCTGTCGAAAAAAATTCAAGCATTTTGCATAAAAATCCCACCAATTTCCGTTTACCCCTTGTATGTTTGCGCGAAATGCGGTATAATGATTCACACATTAATGATAGGAGGTATCCCTATGCCGACTAAAGAAACCTTTAAGATCCCTTCTAAACGTAAAAATCTGTTTTTGCGTGTGACCCGTGGTCACTTTGCCACCAGCCATAGCCATACCAATTATTATATTGACGTGACGACACAGAAGATGCGTCTGTCGGAGGCCAAGGCGGTGGCTCAGGAGCTGTTGCCCTATTACAACAGCTCCACGATTGTGGATACCATCCTGTGCCTGGACGGTACCGAGGTCATCGGCGCTTGCTTGGCAGACGAGCTCACCAATAGCGGCTATATGAACCTGAACGCTCACCAGACCATCTATATTCTAACCCCCGAGCATACCGTTGGCAGTCAGCTGGTGTTACGGGACAATATGGTGCCGATGGTGCAGGGCAAGCACGTGCTGATTTTGGCCGCTTCGGTCACCACCGGTTACACCGCTTTGGGCGCTATTCAGGCGGTAGATTATTATGGCGGTCACGTGGTGGGTATTTCCTCCATCTTTGCCACCACCGAAAAGGTGGGGGACTACGCCGTGCGCTCCTGCTTCAACCCCAACAACCTGCCGGACTACGCCAGCCACCTGGCCCACGAGTGCCCTCAGTGCAAGGCGGGCATTAAGCTGGACGCTTTGGTCAACGGCTTCGGCTACTCCAAACTGTAATTGTGAAAGATTGCCTCTGTCCAAGGACAGAGGCGTCCTTTTTCAAAAGACCTAATGAGGTGTAAGTTATGAAGAACTCTTTTTCGGAAATGCAAAAAAAGAAAAAGCCGTGGCTGTGGGTGATATTGGCGGTGGTGCTGGCGGCAGTCGTGGTACTTGCGGTGTGGCTGTGGCCATCTAAGATCACCACAGAGGTGTCCTCTGAATTGGATACATGGCTCCTGTCCACCCTGCGTGAAGAACTGCATACCGACCATACCACGGGCAAATATCCCGCTGTTACCTATACCCCCCTCGGCGTGGAGAAAAAGGGAAGTACCACTACCATTTATGGTGTGATGATGTATTGCGAGTACACCTGCACCACCCATGGGGAGTTGCGGGACTGGGGTTCGGCAAATATGCCGTTTGCCATTACCGCCAAGCAAACCGACGACGGTTACGAATTGGTGGAGTGTTGGTGGCCCAAAAACGGTCAAGAGTACGTTTCCTCTATTGAGGAAAAGTTCCCCAAGCAGGTGCGAGACGATGCCGTGGATGCACAGCAGTATTTTTCTGCTCACAACGCCATTTGCCGAGCGCAGGCCGCGGCCAATATCGCGGATGCCGATAAATACGTGGTACTGCAGTCCGAAGAGCACAATGTGCGTTTGGCCTATTGCCCCAACAACACCTGTGCTTACGTGGCGTTTTCCGGCGGTTACAATACCGATGGTGCTTATGCCCGTGAGGGGGAGACCAAGGTGGTGTTCACCTTTGGTGCCAACAAGGTAGCCTTTGCCATCGATGGCGACGCATACGTCTATACCGAGGCAGGGTCGTCCGACCTGCCCGAAGAGTGGAAACAGGCCGGCGACGTGTCTTACTTTGTCGATGGTGTGCGTTTCACCTTTGAGGACGGATCCAATCCTATCCCGGATACTAAGGAAGAAACGGCTCCCGTCGGTCCCACCGTCACCGTCTCGAGTGCGGGTTGGATGAATGAGCAAGAATTGCGCCAGCTGTTCGGCGAATATATGGTCAGCAATTTCCCCTATGATTCCGCTGACCTGCATTATCTCCCGGTCCTGACCATCAAGTATCGCAATGACCTGGATGCGTTACTGGCCGCTTACAAGGACGATCCTCAGTGGTCTAACTTGAAGGTGGAAGACTTCGCCCAATATGACGAAGCGTTCTTTAAGGACAATTACCTGATGATGACCTACTACAAGGATGGCTCCATTTCCAGCGTGCCCAAGGTATCCTCTTATGTCTTTGCTGAGGATGGCGCTTGGTTGTCGGTGCGCCTGCAGGTGGAAAACGCCGGTGGCGACGCGGCGTTGGGTCAGTGGCTTCTGTTCTCCGGTATTGCTAAGGAGGATCACAAGCGCTTCACCAACGGCATCGAGGCCTATGTGGAAAAAACCGTCACAGTGGATGCTGCCGCCTCCGATTTCACCCTGATCGGTACGGTCAAAGAGGTTGACGGCAGAGCGATGCTGCTGGAATGTGAGGGTAACAGCCAGTTTACCACCGTGTGGGTGGAGCTGGGCGATGCCGAGCTGGATCCTATGGTAGGTGAGACCTACATCGTCACCTACGAGGACGTCGTGATGCCTTCGTTGCCTCCTCGTATCACCGCCATCACCGTTACTCCTAAATCATAATCAAAAAAGGTCGAGCAACCATGTTTTGTTGCTCGACCTTTTTATATGTCGAAAAACTTTTCGCTACCCTCTTGACAAATCCGTCTACATTGTGTAGACTGTAATTGTCGACAAGATGTAGACAAAGAAATGAGGTGTTAAGATGAGCGATATGCATTTGGGCGTGGTGGAATCCCGCTTTGCGGATATTATCTGGGCTAACGAGCCGATCTCCACCCAAGAGTTGACCCAGCAGTGCGAGCAGGAGCTGGGCTGGAAGCGTACCACCACCTACACGGTGCTCAAGCGTCTTTCCGAGCGTGGTCTGTTTTGTAACAATGGGGGACAGGTGACCTCTTTGGTGAGCCGTGACGCTTTTTACGGCCACCGCAGTTGTCAGTTCATTGAGGAGTCTTTCGGTGGCTCTTTGCCTGCCTTTTTGGCGGCCTTTTCTTCGCAGAGACCGCTGACCGAGGATGAGGTGGCGCAGATTCGCCGTCTGATTGAGGAGGTGTAATTATGGATACCATCTTCTTACGTGTACTGAATATGAGTCTTTCTGCCGCTGTGTTGGTGGTGGCGGTGTTGTTGCTTCGCTTGATGTTTTACAAGGCTCCCCGCTGGATCCATTGTCTGCTGTGGGCGTTGGTGGCGGTGCGTCTGTTGTGCCCGTTCACCCTGGAGAGTTCGCTGAGTCTGATGCCGGATACCGAGGCGGCCTTATCCGTTGTGACAGGACAGCCTTCTGACCCGCAGGAGGATGTGGTTGCTCCTCCGATTACTGACACCCCTGTGACAGATACCCCTGTCGTTGACCCTCCCGTCATCGACACTCCTGTTATCGATACCCCCGTCATCGACACTCCTGTGACAGACACCCCCGTCGTTGACCCGCCGATTACAAACACCCCTGTGACCCCCTCTGCGCCCGAGTTGTCGGTGTCCACGCCCACCCCGGAGGCTAGCGTTGACCCGTGGCAGATTGCCGCGACAATCGCCACCTACGTGTGGCTGTGCGGTGTGGCGGCGATGGTGATCTACGCCGCCGTCACCACCCTCCGCCTGCGTCGTCGGGTGCGTGAGGCAGCCCGCCTCACCGACCGCGTCTGGTGCTGTGACCATATCCGCACACCTTTTATTCTCGGTGTGTTCCGTCCCCGTGTCTATCTACCCTCCGACTTGAGCGGTGCGGCGCGGGATAGTGTGCTTGCCCACGAGCAGGCTCACCTGCACCGTGGTGACCATTGGTGGAAACCCTTGGGCTTCCTCTTGCTGGCGGTGTACTGGTTCAATCCCCTGATGTGGGTAGCGTATATCCTCCTGTGCCGTGACATCGAGGCTGCCTGTGATGAGCGGGTGGTGCGGGATATGACCGCCGCTGACCGCAAGATGTATTCCGAGGTGTTGCTGACCTGCAGTACTCCTCGTCGGTTGGTTTCTGCTTGCCCCCTCGCCTTTGGCGAAACAGGGGTGAAGAGCCGTGTCACGTCCGTCCTCAGCTACAAAAAGCCGACGATATGGATTATTGTTGCCGCTTTGCTGGCGTCCACCGTGGCGGGTGTCTGCCTGCTCACCGACCCCAAGGATAAGCCTGCCAAGGAACCCGACTCCAAGACGGATATCACCGATCAACCCACCAACCCTGACGAGGACGCAAATTCTGCTGATCCTACCGCGCCTTTAGGTCTTACCCATGTGATTCGTACAGGACTGATCGATACCGGATTTATCGAATATTTTGGTTCTTCGGACGTGCAACAAATTACGTCCCGTACCGATTTACTGGCTTTCCTCAACGCTCATCATGAAGAGGATATGCATTGGGCCAGTGTGGATTGGCAGATCCGTGATTTTGACCAATTCGACGATACATTCTTCGTGGATAACGTCTTGCTTTTGACCTATCATGGCACCTTCAGCGGTATGCATACACCTGAAGTGGCAGGTTATACCTATTCGGACGACGGCATGGTTCTTACCGTGGAGTTTGTGGAATACCATCCGAGTTTTGTTTCGAGTGATCTGGCTGCTTGGCTGATGTTTTCCGGCATCAAAAAGACCGATCTGGAAGGTGTCACCACAATTACTTCCCATCTACTGAAAGAGGTTCCCACCGATACCTATGTTGCTGCCTTTACCGAGCCTACAGAGCATCCCGAAACCGCCACCGAGAAGTGGCGTGAGTTCTATGAAGATTGGGCAGGGATGCATCTGCGGGAGATGCTCACCCGCCTAAATGATGGTGGATGGGAAGATTCCGTTGCCATCAACCGAGCCCTCAATTTTGTCGGTTGTGTGTGGATAGATGGTAACATCTATTACATTACCCACCAGTTTGATGGCATTATGTCTACAGACGGCAAGGTCGGCTGGCTCACCACCGAGGAATCTGTCCGCGTCAGCTGGTTGTTTGATAGGGAAGAGGATCCCATTTACCAATTGATTGCCAAAGCCAAAAAGGTGGACGGAAACCATGTCCTGATGGAGTGTGTGGAGAGCGAGTGGCTCACCGGAGACGTGTGGGTGGATTTCAGCCGTTTTTCGGTATCTACCGTAAAAATCGGTGAACACTACCGCATTTTCTACGATTATATGGAAGTCACCGACCCGCCTCGGGTCATCCCTGTTCGTGTGATGTTGGCGCCGGTTAACGGTACCACCACAATGAATCCTACCGTTACGAACCCCACGATTATCCCTACGAAACCTACCACGCCTACAAATTCGACCATCGACCCCACACTTTCCAACGCTCCCCATGCGGTGCCCTATGTGGCATCCCGCACATTCTTCAGTTATGGCATGTTGGTGGAGGATAAGCTGGATGCGCTGTATCAGCAGTATGCGTATGATCGAAACAGCGGCAAAGATCTCCCCGTCATTCCCATCACGTCTCGTACGCAGTTGAACGCCTTTATTGAGAAATATAAGGGTGGTTTCCGTGGGGGATATGGTCTTCCTTCCCTTGAAACATTGAGCATCTATGGAGACGATTTCTTCGCCAATCATATGCTGCTGGCGGTGTATCACCCGTATCACAGTGCGCCGGCCTACCCCCAGATCGTCGCCATCGACCACAACGGCACCGATCTGGTGACGGTGCAGCTGGATATCCATCTGCCCTGGGCAATGAACGATGCTGTTAGCCAAAATTTTGTGTTGGCAGAAGTGCCTCGTGATCAGGTGGCGAATGCCGATTTCCGTGCGGTGATTCGTGAGGAGAAGCTTGTTACGTATTATTGGCAAAATTACACCCATCCTGTGATGGCCGGCAGCGGAGACGAGTTTGTCGGCTCCACCTCCGGTAGTGGCTGGATCGACGGCGCTCCGTGGCAATTGGTGCGTTACATCACCTGGCATAAAGCGGAAAGCACCTCCTTCAAGACTATCGGTTATTTTTCCATGGACGATGGCAAGCGCTATTATGTTAGTTTGGATGGCACCACTCTCTTCGATGGTGAGCGTATTGCCACTCTGAACGCCGAGCAAACCGCCATGATGACCAAGTACATCAGGGGCGTCGCTCCGGTTAAGGCGGACACCTACGTCACCGGCAAATTGGTGGAGTGGGATCAGCAGAGTCGGTATATGACGCTGGAGGTCACAAAAGGCGATTCCGCTTTGGGTAAACGTGTTCGTGTATATACCCATCTTATGAGCATTTCCAACCCGCCTGCGGTAGGGAACACCATCGCCATCGCCTACGACGGCTTCTGTGAGACAGGTAGTGCCTATGCCACCATCTACGGCTTGTTCTTGGTGGGAGACGGCAACGACTACATCGATCAAGGCTATGAAACCGGAAATATACCGCAAACCGAAACCAATCTAGAATTTTGGATTGCCGAAAACGTGCATAAGTTCGACTTTTCCGGGTATCAAGAAAGATACGGCTTGTTTGGCGGAACAGATTATTACGGTACCGGTTATGTTCCCACCATCGGCAGTGATGGGCAACAAATCGACCCTAAACATTGTGTGATTTATACCGTGACTTCCTATCCCGATTATGCCGATCTGGAGAAACACGTCACGGCGATCGAAATCACCGATCCCGCTGTGTATTTCTATGGCATTTCGCTAGATTCCTCCTTTGAGGAGTTTGACGATGCGCTCACCCGCCAAGGATTTACGATCACCTCTGCAGGAAAGGTAAAACATACGGCGAAAAAAGGCAAATGTTCCATCACGATGACTAAGGATTACATCCGTATTATGGTAGAGGTGGAAAATCGAACGGGTATCATTTTTTAACCTTGCTGCAAACAGTTCATAACAAAAAGGCTGGCAACGAAATCGTTGCCAGCCTTTTACGTTATTTTACAATTTACACGTCCGGCTGTAACTCCATCACAGCCTCCACCATGGCAGGGTAGGCCGCCATCTCCTCTTCGGAGGGGGCGGTGTGGCGATAGTGGGCAAGATACTCCACGTTGCCGTTGGTGCCGTGGATGGGGGAGACCGTCAGTCCCAGCACCGTCAGCCCGTTTTCAGCCGCCGATTGGAACAGCTCCGCCATCAGGGGCGGTAGGGTAGCGGCAGGGTCTTTGAGAATGCCGTTTTTGCCCAGTTCTTTTTGTTTGGCCTCAAACTGGGGTTTGATGAGGGTGACGACTTCGCCGCCGTCTTTCAGCACGCGGTGAATGGCGGGATAGATCTTTTTCAGACTGATAAAGGACACGTCCACCGTCACCATATCGCAGATGGTGCCGCCCAACTGCTCTGACGTCAGGTTGCGGGCGTTGGTACGCTCCAGCACCGTCACCCGCTCGTCAATGCGCAGTTTGTAGTCTAAAATGCCATAGGCTACGTCCACCGCAAATACCCGCTGTGCACCGTTTTGCAAGAGACAATCGGTGAATCCGCCGTTGCTGGCACCGATATCGCACACAATGCGGTCAGCGGGGTCAATGTCGAAATGCGCCAGCGCCTTTTCCAGCTTATAGCCGGAGCGGCTGGCGTATTTTTTTGCCTTTTCGCGGCAGGTAATCACCGTGTCGGCGGGCAGGGGAGAGCCGGGCTTTTCCGCCGGCACGTTTCCGATCCAGATACGCCCCTCCATGATCAGAGCGGCGGCGGTAGCCAAATCCACTTCCAGTTGACGGGCGACCAATTCATCGGTGCGGATGGTTTCCATCGTTTCACACTTCCTTTAGCAGTTGTTGTACTTCGTCGTATTTGAGATGCCGCACCTTATGAGGGCGGCAGAATTCGTGATGGCTGTAGAGGCACACGTCGCAGGCACCTCGACGGCGTTGCCCAGGGGATTGGCGCACACACACCGCCGCGATCTTTTCGCGCGGGATGGTGACACGGTGCAGGGTGAGCCGATGGGCATAGCACAGGCTGTATTGCCCCTCTTCATATCCCATGCCTGCCACGCGGTGGGCGGCAATCCGCACCGCCCCCAACCACAGGCAGGGAAGTACCGCCAAGAGGGATAGGTAGACGGCCAGTTCGCGCCAAATTGGGAATATCCGTCCCACCGTTTGTCCTACCAACGGCAGTAGCAGTAACAGCGTCAGCGGTAATCGCAGATAGCGTTTCCAAGCTCCTCGCGCCGGTCGCAGAGTCACACGACAAGGTTTCCGATGGGGGAACAGCAACCCCCATTCCTTTGTCACCTGTTGCCACCCGCAGGGTGGAATGACCACCGCCAGCGTGTTTTTGTCCTTGCCGTAGCCGGTGCAGTTGATATACACCGTGTGGATCCTCCACAGATGTGCCGTCAGCGTCTGGCGGATGTCGATATAATTGATGGCACCCATGGAACAGCAATGGATGCGTTTGGTAAAACTTCCCATATACACCGTCAGGGTGTCTTTCCGTCGGCAGAGCATAAAGGGTAGGTGCCGTAGCAGGTGGCGTGTCGTCCCGATCACCCAGCCGATGGCTAGTATGAGGATGAGTAAGGCAGCGGTACGAGGGATGATGGTCAGGGCGTCTGCCGCCATCTCCAGATTATCCATCACCGCGTTGCGGACGCCTTCACCCAGTATGACGCTGCTTTGCCGCAGAGCCGCCGTGAGTAGCAGCAGTCCTCCGAAGGAGTCGGAAGAGAGCAGACAAAGCAGTCCGATACGCCATGTTTTGGCGGTGAGATATATTCCGTCTTCCGATTCCGGTAAAAACAGTCCCGCTTGCTTACGCCATACCGTCAGCTGCAGGTCGGCTAGTTTATGGCTGCCGGCATCGGTGTCAGCGCTGACCTTAATTGCGTTAAATGGTCGCAGCCACAGCGGTCGTTCCACCGTCAAGGTGGTCACCCACCGCAGGGGAACGATGGTGGTACGTGTCCAGAAGATACCGCGGCACAACTGCAGACGGTGGCGGTCGACGTGATAGGTGCGTCGTTTCCACGCAATGGCGGATAGCACCAGCAGAGCCGCTATCACCGCCCCGTCAAACCAAGTCCCTCGTAACCAGCGAGGGAACCCGTCAGGTAAGCGAATATACCAAACCCCTCGCAGGAGGGGGAGGAGTAGCAATAAATAGTAGTAGGGAATGTGGCCGGGGATGGCGATGGGATGTTCTCGCCTTGCTTTCATAGGGGGCACAGACGGCGACACCAATCCTCGGCGGTTTTCAGTCTGATGCCCTCCACCAGCAGATACCCGCCGGTGCCACTCACCAGCAGAAAGGCAGTGTCACACCGCCGTTCAATCGGCCCTTGCAGCAGGGTGACCTGCCGCACCGCATCGTAGCGGATACACCGCGTGGTGGTAAATACCACGCCGCCGGTGGTTTCGATCCCTTGCTCGGACAGGGTAAAGCGCAGGCGTTTCCGTCTCAGTGGCAGGTACACCCCTCCGATAACCGCCAGCCCACCAATCCCTAGCACCCACAGTGGCCACCGCCACGGATGGGGGAGATAGGTCGCTGCCACGGCCAAGGCCACCGTGTGGGGAATCGCTACGATCACCAGCAGGGTCACCCAGGACCACAGCACACAGTTCGCCGGTTTTTCCGTCATATTGCTCACCTCGGCCATAGTATATGACGTGAGGTGGGATTTACCCAGCCAGTATAACATATTCTCTCGCAGAAAACAACCCGCTTGTCCCTTTTTTCTTTGCTCCCTTGTTTCGGCAAAAATCCGCCGTCCCATTGCCGTATAATAAGCGAGGGAAGTGAGCAAATGGTTATTTACGTGGATATTTTGTTAGCCCTCAATTGGTGGATGGATTTTCTCCTTTTGTTGGGTGTGCGCCGTTCTATGGGCGGTGAGGGTAAACCCTGGCGGTTAGCGGTGGGGGCGTTGGCTGGTGCGCTATCCTGCCTAATCTTGTTTTTGCCGCCGATTGCTGTGTGGCTGTCGTTGCTGATACGGCTGGCTGCGGCGATGTGTATGGTGACGGTTGCCTTCGGTTTTCACTCTCGCCGCGCTTGGATACGGCGGGTGCTGTTGTTGTTTTCTCTTTCCGCCGGTTTGGCGGGACTGTGCGGTGCTCTTTACTTCTTTCTGGCACCGCGCGGCTTCTACGTATTCAACGGCGTGGTGTATTACTCCGTTCCGCCCCTTTTGTTGGTGGCGCTTACGGTGGCGTGTTACGGCCTGTTGTGGCTCGCTGAGCAAGTCCTACGCCGCCGTGCCCCCAAGGCGCATCTTTTTCGCGTCGGTCTTACCTGCGGTGATAACACCGTCACCTTTTCGTGTCTGTATGACAGTGGTAACCATCTGGTGGAACCCTTTTCGGGCAAGGCTGTGTTGGTGGTGGAACAGCAGGTGGCGGAAGCGTTGCTGTCCTACATACCCACCGTCTCAAACCTCCCAGCGGGATGGCGGCTGATTCCCTACAATACCCTAGGTGGAAATGGGTTGTTGCCTGCTTTTGTTCCCGATGCTGTTCGCGTGATTCTGCATGGCGACACCTGCCCACTACCTCCTTGTTATGTCGCCGTGTGTGAAACCTTGGGCAGGGGAGAGTATGAGGGCTTGATGGGGGCGAATATGGCAGAAAATCTGGCAAGAAAGGATGACAAGGCATTATGCTTTACAGGTTGATAAGCCGTTTGCGGTGGTGGTTTTGGCGCTTTTTCGGACGGGAATCGATCCACTATATTAATGGGGCGGACGTATTGCCGGCACCGCTTACTTTGGAGGAGGAACGAGCCACTTTGGCTCGCCTTGAGGAGGGGGACGAGTCAGCGCGGGATATCCTTATTACCCATAATTTGCGTTTGGTGGTGTACATTGCCCGTAAATTCGAGAGTTCCGGTGTGGGGTTGGAGGACCTCATTTCTATCGGCACCATTGGTTTAATTAAAGCGGTACGCACCTTCTGCCCCGGTCGTAATATTAAGTTGGCGACCTACTCTTCCCGCTGTATCGAAAATGAAATACTTATGTATCTGCGCAAAAACGCCCAAAAGCGGAGTGAAATCTCCATTGATGAGCCACTAAACGTGGATTGGGACGGCAATGAACTCTTACTCTCCGACGTTCTTGGTAGTGACGCCGACATTGTTCACCGTGAGCTGGAGTCGGAGGCAGAGTGTCAGGAGCTACTCTGTTGTGTGAGCCGCTTACCTGCGCGGGAACAGCAGATTATGCGCCTGCGTTTTGGCATTGGCGGGGAGCAGGAGCACACCCAAAAGGAGGTGGCGGATCGTCTGGGCATCTCCCAGTCTTACATTTCCCGCTTGGAAAAGCGCATCATCCGTCACCTGCGGGAAGAGCTGCAAAAAGAAGAACGGTGAGCCATCGGCTCACCGTTCTTTTACTCACTGCGTTTCTTCTGATAATCCGAGGGAGTGACTTCTTTAATGCTCTTGAACACACGAGAGAAGTACAGTGGATCGTTAAATCCCACCGAGCCTGCCACCTCTGCCACCGAATAGGCGGGGTCGCGGAGCAAACTGCAGGCCTCGTTAATGCGATAGGTCTGCAAATAGGCGTGGGGAGATACACCGAAGTCCTGCAAAAAGGCGCGGTACAGCTGGCTGCGGCTGATACCCACGTAGCGGGCAATATCCGCCACGCCGATGTTGCTGGCGTAGTTGTACTGGATATAGCGCAGGGCGTTGTTCACATAGGTTTGGTGGGCGTCGCCTGTTGACTGATTGCGGCTACGTTTAATCAGGTGCGCCAAGAAGAGGTACAACCGACCCACCATCTCCGCATCGGCGGCGGCGGTGTTGTCGCTGGCGTCCGCAATACCGCGAATGAGACGACAGGTTTCGTCGGGGGTGTTGCTGTACCATACCGGCTGATCCTTGCTCAATCCGGTCAGCTTCACCAGGCGGCGCGCATCCGCACCGTTAAAGCCTACCCAGTTGTATTGCCACGGATCGTTGGCATCCGCCTGATAGCTGGCCACCTGAGAGGGAAAGATGATAAACAGCATCCCCGCACTAACGGTGTATTCCTGCCCGTTGCAACGCAGGATGCCGCCGCCGGATACCACATAATGGATGAGATAGTGGTCGCGTAGGGCAGGCCCCCAAATCTGACCGCTGTCGCATTGTTCATAGCCGGTGTTGTACACCGAAAGACCTGCATTCTCCTTCAGTGTATCCCGGAATTGATATTTCTCGTGGGACATACTATCCCTCCTTTACGGTCTGTCACGGTCAGTATACCATGTTATGCAACAATTGTCCATACAAATGCCGAAATAAAATTCTTGCACTTTCGATACGTAGGCGGTATAATAAAAATAGAAAAATAGGGGAGGTAGTATTATGTCTGCTCAAACTCTGTTAGATAAGATTCGTTCCGGCGGTTACGACACCGCTTTTGCCGCGCTGTACGGTGAGGCGCAGGTGCTTGCTCAGCGCGACCGTTACGCCGCTACTGTCGAGGGCTTCGTCAACACCTTTGGTGACGAGGGTGACCTGTATCTGTTCTCTGCCCCCGGTCGTACCGAGATCGGCGGCAACCACACCGACCACAACTACGGCCGCGTGCTGGCCGGTTCCGTTAACCTGGACGTCATCGCCGTGGTGCGTCCTACCAATGGCGGCATCCGTATGCAGTCTGAGGGTTATCCCATCATTGAGGTGGACATTTCCGAACTGCTCCCCGTGGAGGAGGAGAAGAACGGCTCTGCCTCTCTGATTCGCGGTACCGCCGCGCGCTTTGCCGATTTGGACTATGCCATCGGCGGCTTTGATGCGTATGCTACCTCCAACGTGCTCAAGGGCAGTGGCCTGTCTTCCTCTGCCGCTTTCGAGGTGCTGATTGGTGTCATCCTCAGCCACCTGTATAACGAGGGCAAGGTCAGCGCCGTGGAGATCGCCCAGATCGCCCAGTACACCGAGAACGTGTATTTCGGCAAGCCCTGCGGTCTAATGGATCAGATGGCCTCCTCTGTGGGTAACATCATCACCATCGACTTCGCCGATCCTGCCAACCCCATCATTGAGAAGGTGGACGTGGACTTTGCGGCTACCGGTCACGCCCTGTGCATCGTGGATGTGGGCGGCGACCACGCCGATCTGACCCACGAGTACGCTGCTGTCCCCGGCGAGATGAAGGCAGTGGCCGCCTCTTTGGGCGTGCCCGTCCTGCGTCAGACCAATATGGAGGCTCTGCTGGCGAACATCGCCGACCTGCGCCGCGAACACGGCGACCGCGCTGTGCTGCGTGCCATCCACTTCCTGCAGGAGAACGACCGCGTGGTGGATCAGGTCGCCGCGCTGAAGGCAGGCGACTTTGAGGGCTTTAAGAAACTGATCATCGCCTCCGGCACCTCCTCCTTCCAGTATCTGCAGAACGTCTACGCCGTTCACGATGTCCGCGAGCAGAGCATGGCTCTGGCTCTGGCGCTGGCTCACCGCCTGCTGGAGGGCAAGGGCGCATGGCGTGTCCACGGCGGCGGCTTTGGCGGCACCACCCAGAACTTTGTGCCTGTGGATATGCTGGACACCTTCAAGACCACCATCGAGCAGGTGTTCGGTGAGGGTTCCTGCCACGTGCTGAACATCCGTCCCTACGGCGGTGTTTGCGTGGATAAACTGGTTTGATAAATTTTAACATAAAGGAGAAATGCACTATGAAAACCACTCTGTTGATTATGGCGGCCGGTATCGGCTCTCGCTTCGGCGGCGGCATTAAGCAGTTGGCTCCCGTGGGTCCCACCGGTGAGATCATCATGGACTATTCCATCCACGACGCCATCAAGGCCGGCTTTAACAAGATCGTCTTTATCATCCGCAAGGACATCGAGGCGGATTTCCGCGAGATCATCGGCAACCGCATTGAGAAGATCTGCGCCGCCCACGACGTCGAGGTCGGCTACGCCTTCCAGGCCCTTGACGCTCTGCCCGAGGGTTTCTCTGTTCCCGAGGGTCGTTCTAAGCCTTGGGGTACCGGTCAGGCTGTGTTGGCCGCCAAGGATCTGCTCACCGAGCCCTTCGTGGTCATCAACGCTGACGACTACTATGGCAAGGTGGCGTTCAAGGAGCTGCACGAGTTCCTGATCAATGAGGCCGCCGATACCAAGTTCTGCATGGCCGGCTTCCAGCTGAAGAACACCCTGTCCGACAACGGCGGCGTTACCCGCGGTGTCTGCCAGGTCAACGCCGACAACTACCTCACCGACGTGGTGGAGACCGGCGATATCGTCAAGACCGCCGATGGCGGTGCCGCTACCGGCGACAAGATTCTGGACGCCGAGGGCGCTGTGTCTATGAACTTCTGGGGTCTGACCCCTGCCTACCTGCCTATGCTGGAGGCTGATTTCGTCACCTTCCTGCAGGGTATTGCCGGCAACGAGCTGAAGGCGGAGTACCTGCTGCCCGGTCACATCGGCGATCTGCTTAAGGCAGGCAAGGTGTCCGTTAAGGTTCTGCCCACCCCCGATAAGTGGTTCGGCGTCACCTACGCCGAGGATAAGCCTCTGGTGGTGGAGAGCTTCAAGGAGCTGTACGCCGCCGGCGCGTACAACGCCGACCTGTTCAGCGACCTGTAATCTGAATAGAACGACAAAAAAGGCCACCCATCCCGGGTGGCCTTTTTCTGTTTTGTCCGATTTTCACCCCTTTTTCACCCCGAAAAAGAAGATTTTCACCCCTAAGGGTGCTTATATATCGCATAGTATTACTGTTATAATCAGGATGGGCAACTATCTTTAATGTAAACAGAAAAGGAGGAAAAATCTATGAAACGTTACGTAAAACTATTGAGCGCGGTGATGGCGTTGCTGGTGATTATGGCATTCACCCCCCTCGGCACCGTGGCGGAGAGCGACCCCACCGTGTACGAGTACGTTGAAGGGTGGGGAACTTGGTACTACATCGTCGAGGACGGCGGTGCCACCCTCACGAGCTATGGGGGTGACGGCGAGTCCTTCTACCTCCCCGATACGTTGGGCGGCTATCCGTTAAAGGTTATCGGTGAATCTGCCTGTGCCTACAAAGATTGGTTGACCGAGGTGGACATCCCGGATAGCGTGGTGGAGATCGGCTATTACGCCTTTGGCGTGTGCACCTTCCTGGAGACCGTGAATATGGGCGACAACGTCGAGATCATCGACGATTATGCCTTCATTGCCTGTGAGAGCTTGAAAGAGGTCAACTTCGGCACCGGTGTGAAAGAGATCGGAGCACATGCGTTTGATTCTTGCTATTCTTTGGAGGAGATTGCCATCCCCGATGGGGTAGAGGTGTTGCAAGACCGCACCTTTGACCGTTGTTCCGCTCTGCAGAATGTGTATCTGCCGGATAGCCTCTATTTCATCGGCAACAATGCATTCAGCTTGTGCGAGTCTCTGCGGGAGATCACCATCCCCGAGGGTGTCACTTATATCGGTGAGTATGCCTTCAACGGCTGTTCTGCTTTGGAGCAGATCGCTCTGCCGGCCACCGTTGGCTACATTCAGGAGGCGGCCTTCCGTTTCTGTGACAGTCTGACCGACGTGTATTATAGCGGTACGCCGGAAGCGCGAGATCTTACCAATATTGATATTGAAAACGATCCCTTGTACGATGCTACCTGGCACTATGGATGGATCGGCCCCATGCCTCCGTTGACGGAAAAACCCAGCGGTTCCGAAACCAACCCGGACTATTTCTATCGCACCTATGTGGATGGTGGCGTGGTGATTACCGGCTATTGGGGCAGCGATACCGACATTGTGATTCCTGCTGAAATTTACGGCGACCCTGTGGTTGGCATTGGCGACGGTGCTTTCAGCTATTCCGAATTGACCTCCGTTGTCATTCCCGAGGGCGTCACCTATATCGAAGAATATGCTTTCAGCGGTTGCGAGAGTTTGGCGTGGGTCTCCCTGCCCTCTACTCTGGAAAGCATCGGAGAGAGCGCGTTTAAGGGGTGCACCTCGCTGGAACTGGTCAAATACAACGGCACAGAGACCAAGGCGGCTGAGATCGCGATCGGTGAAAGAAACGACTATTTGTTGAATGCCACTTGGCAGTATGCAGATGGGGAAGAGGAGCCGGAAGAGCCGGAAGGCCCCCTAATGACCGAGGATGGGTTCTATTACGAGGTCGGTGACGACGGTAACGTGACCATCACCCGGTATGCCGGCGAGGGCGGCGACGTGGTCATTCCCGATGAGATCGACGGCTATCCCGTCATCGCCGTTGGGGATCGTGCCTTTATCAACAATCCCGACGTTACCTCGGTGACGATTCCCGACAGCGTTACCCGCATCGGCAACAGCGCCTTTGCGAAGTGTAAGGAGCTGACCTCCGTGGTCATCGGTGACGGCGTCACCACCATCGGCTACCGTGCTTTTGCCGAGACCGATAACCTCACCGACGTGGTCGTGGGGGATGGGGTTAAGAGAATCGAAGCCCGTGCCTTCTACGCCAGCGGTATCACCTCTATGGTGCTGCCGGACACCGTGGTATCCATTGGTGAGAGCGCCTTTGCGGAGTGCAAGGCGCTGGCCTCCATCAACATTCCCGCAAGCCTTGAAACGATTAATGATGAAACCTTCTATAAGTGCGAATCCTTGCAGTCCATTGTGTTCCCCGAGAGTCTCTATGAGATTAGGGGAATGGCCTTCTCTCAAAGCGGCTTGACCTCCATCCACATTCCGGCTACTCTGGAATACTTTGATTACAACGCGTTGCCCACCACCCTGCGGAGCATCACCGTGGCAGAGGATCATCCCTACTATATGGACATCGACGGTGTGATGTTCAATAAGGAGGGCACTACTCTGGTGCGGTATCCCGCCGGCAGAGTCGGCGTCTATACGGTGCCGGAGGGCGTGACCACCATCGGTACCCGTGCTTTCTACGATGCCACCGGTCTGTCTATGGTGACCCTCAGCGATAGCGTGGAGACCCTTGAAAACAGTGCGTTCTTGTTCTGCAGTGCATTGACTTGGGTGGATCTCAACAACGTGGTCAGCGTAGGCCTGAGCGCGTTCACCAACTGTGAAAATTTGGCTTCTGTGGCTATGGGTACGTGCACCAAGTATTTTGACGGCGCCGCCTTCGCCAATACCAAGTTGAGCTCCGTGTGGTATCGCGGCACCGTGGCCGACAGAGAAAACATCTCTTATCTGATGTATGATTGTCCCAAACTGGATGCCGCCAAGTGGTATTATGAGAGCGCCGCCCTTGAGGTGCAGTACGCGGACGAGGTGGAGCACAGCGCTATGGACACCGAGAGCGGCACCGGCCTGGCTTTCAAATTCGATTTGTCCGTGTCGGTGGGCGTCAAGAACGGCAATGAGGTGGATTACACCGATGCCACCATTGAGTATATGGGATATACCTGCAAACTGGTGGGGATGGGTTCTGTCGTCACCAACCGAGCGGATGTGGATCCCGTGCTGGAGAACGTCAACGGCACCACGGTGATCGACGTGCCGGTGGTGTATCTTACGGAATGGAACGAGGATTCCTGCTCCTTTGCCATCCGTATCATCAATATTCCTGAAAGTGCGTTAGATCGCATCATCTACGCACGCCCGTATTACGTCATTGAGGTTAATGGTGAGCAAATCGTGATCTATGGCGAGATGAATTCTGCTACCGCTGCTGAGTATATGGCATAAATTTTCTTGAGAAAAGGCCACCCATCACGGGTGGCCTTTTTTGCATCTGTTCAAATATTTTACAGCTCTTTCTTGGTCAGCGCCTCGGTTTCGCGTCTCCGATTGCGGCATCCCCACCAACCGCCCAGCAACATAGCAGGCAGATGGATGAGCAGATCAAAGCAAATGAGGGTGATGAGCACTTCGGCTACGGTCTCGCCGTCGGTGAACATCGACGCACTGCCGCACAGCAGGAAGCCTTGGTCGCCTTTGCTGAGAAAGACCACCAGCCAACGGAGCATAAAACCGGGAAGGATGGCGAGGCACGCTTTCTTCAGCGGGAATTGCCGTTCTTCATAGGCGTCTCGCAGCATCAGGAGAAACAGCGCGGTGCAGGTAGCCAGTGCTCCCGTGATGCCGTACAGCAGGGTGCGGTCGACGCGGTTTCCTAAGATGAGATGTAACGCCAATCCGAGAAAACCGCCGAGGATACCGCCCGCAAAGAAAGCCAATTCATTGTAGATGAAATAGAGAAGCGTCTTTTTAAAAGGTTTCATTATGTATCACCTTACTCGGCGGCGGGTAGGGGAGCCTCCGCTTTCTTGCCCAGGATCTCGGGCAACTGCATACCGGCCATGGAGAAGACCTCCTCCAGAGGGGGCACCGACTTCATCATACCGGAGATAAAGCCGGCAGTGGCATTTTTGCCGTCCGCACTCTGGCCGTTATCCCACACGGTGACCTTGTCGATCTTGATGTTCTTGACAGCCTCCACCTGTACCTTCATCAACTCTTCCAGCTTGTCGGCGATGAGCAGCTTGAGGGCGGCCTCGGGGTCACCGCCGGCAGATTTGACGATCTCGGCAAAACCGGCCGCCTGCTTTTTCAGCATTTCTTCCATACCGCGGGCTTCCGCTTCCATCTTGGCATAGATGGCATCCGCCTCACCCTTGGCCTTGCGGCGGATCTGCTCGGCCTCGGCTTCGGCCTCCAGTTCCATCTCGCGCTTTTTGGCCTCGGCCTGCACGATGATGTCCGCTTCCAGCGTGGCCTGCTCCTTGGAGCGGCGAGCCTCTTCAGCGGCACGCTCGGCGGCGTAGGACTCCTCCAACGCCTTGGCGGCCTGGATCTTTTCGGCGGTGGTAGCGATCTTCAGAGCCTCTGCCTCTTTCTCTTTCAGAGCGGCGTCGGACATAGCGATCTTCATCTTGGCTTCGTTTTCACCCTGAATGGCGATGGAGTCTGCTTCGGACACCTTGATACGCTGATCCATGTGGGCGTTGGCTTCACCGATGGAGCCGTCGCGCTCCTGCTCGGCCACGCTCTTCTTAGCGTCGTTGATGGCCTTAGCCGCCGCCTCTTTACCCAGAGCGGCGATGTAGCCGGATTCGTCGCTGATGTCGGTAACGTTCACGTTGATGAGCCGCAGACCGATCTTTTTCAGCTCGGTCTCCACGTTGCTGCTGACCGCGGCGAGAAACTTGTCACGGTCGGTGTTGATTTCTTCGATGTCCATGGTAGCGATGATCAAACGGAGCTGACCGAAGATGATGTCCTTGGACAATTCCTGAATCTCAGACAGTTGCAGACCCAGCAGACGCTCGGCGGCGTTCTGCATCACGCCGGGCTCGGTGGAGATACCCACCGTGAAGCGGGAGGGCACGTCGATACGAATGTTCTGACGGGACAGAGCATTCTTCAGGTCTACCTGGATGGAGATGGGGGTCAGATCCAGAAACGAATAGGACTGGAAAACGGGGATGACAAACTCGGCACCGCCGTGGATGCACTTGGCGCTGCGGTTGGTGCCGTCTTTGTTTTTACCGATGGAGCCGTAGACCACCATGATCTTATCCGAGGGACACTTCTTATAGCGGGAGCATACCCAGATGAGGAAAGACAGTAAGATCAGAACTACAGCGATGATTAAAAATACAGTACCGGAACCCATAACTAATACCTCCTAATTCATTCAAAATACGTTTATGTATTTGCTTAACCGTTCCGTTGGTGTGGAACGGGAATGGCCTATTTTCGCTTGACCACTAAAGTGGTCTGACCGCTGACACCCACCACGATAACTTCCGCTCCGGTGGGGAGAGGGGTGTCCTCGTCGGTGACGGCCTCCCGCTCCACGTAGGAGCCTTGGAGCAGTACGTTCACCTTGCCCTCGCCGCTGCGGGAGGCGGGCACGGTGAGATACACACGTCCTGCGGTGCCGATGGCGTTGCGGTTATTGATGTTGCCGTTGTTGCGCAGCCCCATCACCGCACGCATCAGCAGAGCCATCAGTAGCATAGTGGCAAAGCCGCATACCGTGGCGATCAGCAGGCACAGCCAGATGGCCGCACCGCCTCTGTCCATCACAAAGCCGACCCAACCGAACACCACCAAAAAGGCGATGATACCGCGAACTGACAGGATACGCAGGTCACCCAGACCGGAAGGGTCGGGGTCACCTAAAGGCATATCTTCACCGAAGATGCCGTCGGCTGCGTCGGTGTCGACGTCGATGTCACCGATGTCGTGATCGAGAGAGAGGTCGCCGTCCGTATCCCCGACACCGTCACCGTCCAGTCCGATGAGCATCATCACCGTTTGGATGGCCAGCACCAACGTGGTGGGGATGGCGACACAGGCAAAGATTTGCGAGAACAGACTCAAAGAGTCCCACCAAGCTAACATAATCGAATCCTCCTTTAAATGATGTTGCTTTGTTGTTACAGCAGTTGTGCCAAGGTTTCCTCTGCCGTGTGCCGTGCCATGGCGGCATAGTGGGCATAGGCCATGACCTGCAGGGTTTGCTCCAATCGTTCCCGTGCACCGGGAATCGGCTCCGCATAGTCGGCGGCGGCCTGTTTAGCGGCCTGACGGATGGTCTCGCGGCTGATGACGCCGCCGGCATCGGCGATCATATCGGTGTAGCGGTGGTACAGCTCGCTGTCGTCGATGATGTCGTCACTTTCGTCGTGCAGGTTGCCGTTGATGTAGGAAAGCAGTTCGCAGATGCGATCCAGTTGCAGGGATTCGCACAACATATGTATGATGACGATACGGGCAAATTGATTTTTGCTGTATTGTCGCCGTTGGGGAGAGGAGACAAAGCCGCGTTTGACCCAGTTTTGTATGCGATAGGGCTCCAGATCGGTCATCACCGCCACTTGGGATAGGGTAATACCGCCTGCGGCAAAGATGCCGTCGAACAGTTGCCGGGAGATTCCCTTGCGTATCTCGGAGACCTCAATGGTGGTCCCCGGTAGAGTGGTGGTCATCCCATCACCTCCTTTGTTTCTGTGATTTGATTATATCACACGGTCAAGTGACCGTCAAGAGAGATTTCTTGACTTTTTCAAAGTTTGTCGAATTGCACAATTTTTCGCCCCCCTTTTTGATACCCCCGATTTGTATGTTATCTCAACCCCCATACCGTCGGGTCCGCCGTCCCTATGATCGGTTTTCTGCTCCGCACTCATTTACACAGAATGCGTAGGGGGCGATGCTTAGACCCCGTAAGGGAGGGGACCTCCGTGCCCTCCCACAGTATCCTCTTTCACTCCTTTATACTATTCTGATATTTTTTCATAAATTTCACAAAAAGGTGTTGCCAAACCTATTTTAATGTAGTATAATCGTATAAAACCTACGGGTTTTATTTAATTTTTTTGTGCAAAATATGCTATTTCCCGCCGTTTTGCTATGAATTTTAGCCAAAGGGTGGGGGAGGGTTATGAGAAAGGGCGTGCATCCATGAAAAACTACAATGCAAAAACCATCCGTAACGTGGCCTTGACCGGTCATGCCGGCTCGGGTAAGACCAGCCTGACTGAGGCGATGTATTACCTGGCGTATCAGGCGGACCGTTTGGGCAAGATCGCGGATGGCAACACCGTCAGTGACTTTGACCCCGAGGAGATCCGCCGCAAGGTATCGATTTCCACCTCTCTGGTTCCCGTGGAGTGGAAGAATACCAAGCTGAACATTCTGGATACTCCCGGTCTGTTCGACTTTGTGGGCGGTCTGCGCGAGGGTATTCGTGCCGCCGGTTCTTCGGTCATCGTCGTTTCTGGTAAGAGTGGTTTGACCGTCGGTGCGGAGAAGGCATTTGCCGCCGCGCAGAAGAAGGGCATCGCCACCATCTTCTTTGTGAATAAGCTGGACCGCGAGAGCGCGGATTTCTATAAAGTGTTTGAGGATCTGAAGGGCAAGTTTGGTCCTATGGTCTGTCCCATGGTGGTTCCCCACGTGGTGGATCATAAGGTGCAGTGCTACGTCAACCTGTTGGAGTACCGCGCCTATACCTATGAGGATGGCAAGGCCAAGCAGGTTCCCATCCCCGATATGGGTCACCGCCTGGAGGGTCTTCGCACCGCTATGAACGAGGCAGTTGCCGAGACCAGTGAGGAACTGATGGAGAAATACTTCTCCGGCGAGGAGTTCACCCCCGACGAGCTGATTCAGGGTATCGCCTCTGGTGTCCGTCGCGGTGAGATCGCTCCCGTCTTCTGCGGCTCTGCGCAGGAGCTGGAGGCTATCGATCAGCTGCTGACCGGTCTGCTGTGGCTGGCTCCTTGGGCGGAGTCTGTGGCCGGTGAGATCGGCACCGATGCCAATGGCGATCCCATTGAGCTGGAGGTGGACGAGAACGCTCCCGCCGTCGCCACCGTCTTTAAGACCGTGGTTGACCCCTTCGTGGGTAAGTTGGTTTACTTCAAGGTCATTCGCGGCAAGATCGTGCCGGATATGGCTCTGCTGAATACTCGCACCGGCGAGTCCGAGCGCTTGGGCAAGCTGTTCTATGTCCGCGGTAAGAAGCAGGAAGAGGCTCCCTATATCGCCGCCGGTGATATCGGTGCTGTGGCTAAGCTGGTCAACACCGGCACCGGTGACACTCTGTGTGCCCCCAGCTGTCCTGTTACCCTGCCCGGTGTTCCCTTCGATCTGCCTTGTCTGTCCCGCGCGGTGAATACCACCAAGAAGGGCGACGAGGAGAAGGTTGCCACCGGTTTGGCTCGTTTGTGCGAAGAGGATCCCACCATTAAGGTGGAGAAGAACATCGAAACCGGTGAACTGATTCTCTCCGGTTTGGGTGAGCAGCATCTGGATATCATCGTATCCCGCTTGAAGGCAAAGTTTGGTGCCGAAGTCACCCTGTCTGAGCCTGAGGTTGCCTACCGCGAGACCATCCGCCGCAAGGTGAAGGTACAGGGTCGCCACAAGAAACAGTCCGGCGGTCACGGTCAGTTCGGTGACGTGTGGATTGAGTTCGAGCCCTGGGAGGGCGACGAGCTGGTCTTCGAGGAGAAGGTGTTCGGCGGCGCTGTGCCCAAGAATTACTTCCCCGCGGTTGAGAAGGGTCTGCAGGATTGCTCCAAGGAGGGCGTGCTGGCCGGTTACCCGCTGGTGGGCGTTAAGGCCACGTTGGTGGACGGTTCCTACCACCCTGTCGACTCCTCCGAAATGGCGTTTAAGACCGCTGCGTCCATCGCCTACAAAGAGGGTATCGCTCAGGCTAATCCCATTCTGTTGGAGCCTGTGATGCATCTGTCTGTTTACGTGCCCACCGATAATACCGGTGACATTATGGGCGACATCAACAAGCGTCGTGGTCGCGTGCTGGGCATGAATCCCGCCGAGGATGAGCTGACCTGCATTGATGCCGAGGTGCCTCAGGGCGAGCTGGGCGACTATGCTGTGATGCTGCGCTCCACTACGCAGGGCCGTGGCTATTTCACTCTGGCCTTTGAGCGCTATGAGGAGGCTCCCAAGCCCGTGGCGGATAAGGTCATCGCCGCCCGTCAGGCTGACTAATATAACGTAACTCCGATAGGGGAGGGATCGTGCGTGCGATCCCTCCCTGTTTTATCCAAAAATGTAGAATTTGTGGACATTTCTTTATCATATTTGACGAGGTGGTTTTTGGTAGGTTAATATTGAATTTTTATTTTGGGTATGCTATAATTTTAACAAATTGGGGTAATCTGGATATTAGCCCGGTATGTTAACAACGACGGACATGGTCCGATGATGATAATTCACCCATTTGTTTTTTGCGTTAAACGAAAGGATGACTTAAATGAGTACACTTTCTGTCCAACCCAGCATCGTGGATATGCAAGCTGCCGATTGGCTGCCTATTATTATTGGCATCATTGTTGGCTTGGTGTTCTTCATGTTCGGTATGAATGTGATGTCCGGCAATCTGGAGAAGATGTCGGGCGGTAAGCTGGAACGCACCCTTAAAAAGGCGACTGCCCATCCCCTCATCAGTATTTTCTTGGGTGCGACGATCACCATTGCGGTGCAGTCCTCGTCTGCAACTACCGTTATGCTGGTGGGTCTTGTCAACTCCGGTTTGATGACCATGTCCCAAACCCTGTATGTCATCTACGGTGCCAATATCGGCACCACTTTTACTTCGTGGATTCTGTCCATGTCCGGCATTGACAGCGGCAATATCGGTGTCTTGATGCTCAAACCGGCGAATTTCGCTCCTATCTTGGCATTGATTGGTACTGTGCTGGTTATGATGTCTAAAAAGGATCAGCGTAAGAGCGTTGGTACCATCCTCATCGGCTTTGCCGTGCTGATCTATGGCATGGAGATGATGGGTGACGCTGTGGAGCCTTTATCTGAGCTGCAGGAGTTTGGCGATTTGGTGAAGCGATACAGCCATCCTGTGCTGCTGTTGCTGGTCAGCACCGTGTTGACCGGTATTGTCCAGTCCTCTGCGGCTACGATTGGTATTGTGCAGACCTTCGCCATGAAGGGTGCGATCACCAATTATATGTCCATTCCGTTGGTGATGGGTGCTAATATCGGTACCTGCGTCACCTCGCTGATTTCCTCCTTTGGCACCAATCGCAACGCCAAGCGGGTGGTGGTACTCCACTTCGCCATGAATCTTATTGGCACGTTGGTTTGGTTACCGGTGCTGATGTTGTTCAATTCCTTCCTTGCCGAGGGTGGCTTCATTTACAATTTCCTGCATGATAAGACAGAAGCCAGTGCCTTCGCTGTGGCCATTTGCCACTCTATTTTCAATGTTCTTACTGCCGCTTTGCTGTTGCCCTTTGGCAAGCAGATGGAGAAGATGGCTTGCAGAATCATCCGCGACAAGGATGGCGAAGCAACCGAGCAGAAGCAGGGGCTGTTCCTGGACGAGCGTTTGTTCAATTCTCCCTCTGTGGCTGTGTCTGAGAGCAATGCCGCCAGTGTCGCTATGTGCGAGTCGGCTTGCCGTAACGTGTGGACCTCCTTGGAGTTGTTCAATAAGTACGATGCCGATGTGGCCGAGCAGATGCGTGAGGTGGAGCATCAGTTGGATGACGCCGAGGACAAACTGGGCACCTATTTGGTCAAGTTGTCCTCCCGTGCTCTGTCCGAAAAGGACTCCCAGGTGGTGTCCAAGATGCTGCATGCCATCGGCAACTTCGAGCGTTTGGGCGACCATGCCCTCAACCTGAAGGATTGTGCCGCTGAATTGGATGAGAAGGGTCTGTCCTTCACCGACGAGGCTAAGAAGGAGTTGAGCGTGCTGGCGGACGCCATTCGCGAGATTTTGGTGATTACCAGCCGCGCTTATGCCGAGAACGATATCGCGTTGGCCCAACAGGTGGAGCCTTTGGAGCAGGTTATTGACGGCCTGATCACCAAGATTCGTGCCGGTCACGTCCGCCGCCTGCGTAACGGCGAGTGCAGCATTGAGATGGGCTTTGTGTTGGCGGATATGCTCACCAACTTCGAGCGTGTGTCTGACCACTGCTCCAACGTGGCGGTGGCGGTCATTGAGGTGGAGCACAACGCCTTTGACACTCACCATTATCTGCAGGATGTTAAGCACACCAGTGGGGAGTTCCAGACGGCCTACGCTGCGTATAAAGAGAAATACGCGCTGGCTTAATTTAACGATACCTTCGCCGGCCTTCCCCTTGAGGGGAAGGGGGACCGCCGAATGGCGGTGGATGAGGTGTAGCCATCGCAGATGGCGTTATACAAACAAAACAGCAGTCCGTACCATCGGTACGGACTGCTGTTTTTATTCTTGGATTTCCGTCGGCAGATTCACTTCGCTATACAGCGTCACGCCGTTCTCCGCCAATAGATGAGCGGCTAACCCCATGCCGGGAATCTTTACCCCCGTGTGGGTACCGTCATAGATGCGGGTACTGCCGCAACTGGGACTGCCGTCTTTGAGGATGGCGGCGGTGATGCCGTGTTTTTTACATAGCCTCAGCGCTCCCTCTGCACCGCGGGTGTACTCCGCCGTGCAGTCGGTGCCATCCGCAGCCAACACCTTGTCCCCTACGATCTCGCAGGGCTTGCGGGGGATGGGCAATCCGCCGCAGTGCTCAGGGCAATAGGGGAGAGCCACCCCATCCTCTGCCAGCTTCCGCAGGTGGGGATAGTCAAAGGTGCCGCCGTCGTAGCGGCAATACTCGCCGCACAGGCAGGCGCTGATCAAATACTTATACATACTCATCAGAAATACCGCACCAGCGAGATGACCTTGCCCAGTACAATCGCCTCTTTGACAATGATGGGCTCAAACTCGGGGTTTTCAGGTTGCAGACGGATGTGGTCGCTCTCCATATAGATGCGTTTAACGGTGGCCTCGTCGCCGATGAGCGCCACCACCACGTCACCGTTCTGGGCGGTGTTGGTGCGGCGCACGATCACTACGTCACGATCCAGAATGCCGGCGTTGATCATACTGGTGCCGCTGACCCGCAGGGCAAACAGCTCACCGGCAGGATACATACTGCCACCGGAGAAGGGGACGTAGTCCTCCACCTCTTCCACCGCCAGGATGGGTAAACCGGCGGTAACTTTACCCAACAGCGGCACACGGGTGACACTCTCGCCGGGCAGACGGATGGCGCGGTTGAGTCCGTCCATGCGGTCAATATAACCTTCTTCCTCCAAACGCTTCAGATAAGCGTGGACGGTGGAGGTGGACTTAATGCCACAGGCGTCGCAGATCTCCCGCACAGAGGGGGGGATGCCGTCGCCTAGGCGTTCTTTCACAAATGCCAACACTTTTTGCTGTTTTTCGTTCAACGGTTTCATAAAAACCTCCTAAAATGGCGTATTTTACTACTCTTGGCACCAGTATAGCACATATGTTCGGAAAAGTCAAACATTTGTTTGCTATTTTTAAAATTCATAATTTTCTTACGGAGAATTCATTTTTCGGTCACAGAAAGTTCATATCTATCGGTTATGATAAACCTGTACCCAACGAGGGCAGGATGGAGCCGCACCGGAATGCCGACTAAAGTCTGGGTACATCCTCCTCAAAACACCCCTCTAACAAAAGGAAAACCGCCTGACATCCCCTGTCAGGCGGGTTTTCTTTTTTCTTGCATTCTCGCATCAAGTATTCTACACTGTAGGTGAGAGAATTTACCATTCCATCCGTTTAACAGATGAAAGGCAAAAAATACCTTTCGGAAAGGAGAGAATCAATGGATAACGGTGCCAGTAGCTACCGCCGTTTCCTTGATGGTGACGACGAAGGCTTCGTTGAAATAATCAGGGACTACAAAGACGGTTTGATTCTCTATCTGAATGGATATGTGAACAACATCTTTGTAGCGGAAGAATTGATGGAAGAGACCTTCTTTAAGCTCGTAACGAAAAAACCGAAATTTTCCGGCAAATACGCTTTTAAGACATGGCTGTATACGATTGGTCGCAATGTGGCGGTGGATTACCTCCGCCATCGCAAAAAGATTGCCGACACTCCCATAGACGATCTGGAAAACTGCCTGTTTGAGGAAGAGAGTGTGGAACGCTCCTATTTGCAAGAGGAGCAGAAGATCACCGTGCACAGAGCCATGCAAAAGCTGAAAGCCGAATACCGCCAAATCCTGTATTTGACTTTTTTTGACGGCTTTAGCAACGCCGATGCGGCGGTGGCGATGAATAGGAGTAAACGCCAGATTGAAAATTTGGTTTATCGGGCAAAGCAGGCTCTCAAGGCACAACTCGAAAAGGAGAATTTTGTTTATGAAGAGTTATAGAGAAATTGCCGACAGCGTTTTTGAACGCAGAGAGCGGTATATTGCCGCCCAGCAGAGAAAGAGAAAGCATACGGTCAGCGCGATCACCTCGATTTGTTCTTGTGCGTTGGTGGCGCTGGTGGGTGCGAGCGTGTGGCGTAGTGGGGTGTTGACGGAAGATCCGCCGCTTTCCGATAGCCTATCTACCACCACTGTCACTCATTCTCCCGTGACAGAGGGCACGGCAGTCGGTACGGCGCCGTCTGTCACCCCCTCTCACAGCGGAATCGTCAGCCCTACAACCCCTACCACGTCGGTTTTTGCTCCGTCTCAGACCACACCAAGCAAAACCCAGCCTCCCACAGCAACCACCCCCAGCAAGACCGAACCGGTACAGACCATCGTACCGACTGAATCTACGGCAACACAAACGAAACCTACCATTCCTACGGTGCCGGAAAAAGTGCTGATAACCGGAGAGGGATATGATAGCCAATTTGATGATTTGTTTGATGAGGGCATGTTGAGTTTTCCTAATGATCGTTATCTGATCTCAAGTAGTTTAGAAAAGGAGATGAAGCAACACAAATATGAGGACGTTGTGTATGGTGTTGTTGTGAAAGTGTGTCCTACTCAGAGAATTTATGATGCGTTTTGGGAGAGTGCTGAAGAATTAACAAAATTTTATGAGGAATATCAAGCCGCTTACAATGCTTTTGTGGAAGAGGCGAAGAAACTGTATCCATCATGGGATGGTCGTGACATGAGTGTCATAGAGGTGTGGAGCGATACCATGCGAGTTAAGTACGATGACTGGCGTGTTCTCAATACGAAACGGAATGCGTTGGAGGAACAGCATAGGGTTCCTTACTATGAGCGTGTTTTGGAGCAGCGATTTGAAGAATTAGTGGACTTCTATGGGGCAGAGCCTCTTGCCGTTTCGTTTCAAATTATCCCGCAGGAGCGGTTATGCCTGTACAGCTATTATCTTGAACTGACGGCGGATCAAATCAACACACTGGCCGAACGAAGCGGATATATGTTTAGTTTGGCTTTGCCGTTGGATAAACTCCTTGGTACGATGGAGTTTGAAGAGCTTTGGTAATATCAAATAGCAAAAAAGCCTCCGCAGATAGTGTCTGCGGTGGCTTTCCGCTTTTCCCTCTTGACTTTTTCTTTTCTATCCGCTATTATATTGTAGGATAATTAAAAACAGTGAACGAGTCAGTAGCGCAGTTGTGCTCCCACAGCGAGTCGGGGAGGGTGTAAGCCCGACGGTAGGCATGCGGCGTGAATATCCCTCGGGAGTTGCCGGCTGAACGGATTTTCCTATTAGGCGCGGACGGTTGCCCACCGTTAGCGGGGCGGCGTATGATGGTACGTGTCAATAGGTGGTATAGCGAAGTTTGACCTTCGTCCTGTTTGGCAGGACGAGGGATTTTTTATTGTTTGGAGGTATTGTGATGTACAAGAAAGTATCGACCAATATGGACTTTGTACAGCGTGAGCGCGAGGTGCTGCAGTTCTGGACCGAGAACAAGGTCTTCGAGCAGTCCCTGGAGCAGAGCAAGAAGGGGGAGACCTACACCTTCTACGATGGCCCTCCCACGGCCAACGGTAAGCCCCATATCGGCCACGTGCTGACTCGTGTTATCAAGGATATGATTCCCCGTTACCGCACCATGAAGGGACATATGGTTCCCCGTAAGGCGGGTTGGGACACCCACGGTCTCCCTGTGGAGCTGGAGGTGGAGAAGCAGCTGGGTCTGGATGGTAAGGAGCAGATCGAGAAATACGGTCTTGAGCCTTTCATCGAGAAGTGTAAGGAAAGCGTCTGGAAGTACAAGGGCATGTGGGAAGGTTTCTCCGGCACCGTTGGCTTCTGGGTGGATATGGATGACCCCTACGTCACCTATCACGACGACTACATTGAGTCCGAGTGGTGGGCTCTGCGCCAGATTTGGGACAAGAAGCTGCTGTATAAGGGCTTTAAGATCGTTCCCTATTGCCCCCGTTGCGGCACCCCTCTGTCCAGTCACGAGGTAGCTCAGGGCTATAAGTGTGTCAAGGAGCGTTCCGCTGTGGTGCGCTTTAAGGTCGCCGATGAGGACGCCTATTTCCTCGCTTGGACCACCACGCCTTGGACGTTGCCCTCCAATGTGGCGCTGTGCGTCAACCCTGACGAGACCTATTGCAAGGTGAAGGCCGCCGACGGCTACACCTATTATATGGCTGAGGCTCTGCTGGACCGCGTGCTGGGTAAGCTGGCCACCGAGGATACTCCCGCCTACGAGGTGCTGGAGACCTACGTTGGTCGCGACCTGGAGCGCAAGGCTTACGAGCCTCTGTACGACTGTGCCAAGGCGCTGGCAGATAAACAGCGCAAGGAAGGCTTCTACATCACCTGCGACGGCTACGTCACTATGACCGACGGTACCGGTATCGTGCATATCGCTCCCGCCTTCGGTGAGGACGATGCCCAGGTGGGTCGTAAGTACGACCTGCCCTTCGTGCAGTTGGTGGACGGTGCCGGTCACATGACCGAGGACACCCCCTTCGCCGGCTTGTTCGTTAAGGATGCCGACCCCAAGATTCTGGTGGATTTGGACTCCCGCGGTCAGCTATTCGATGCGCCTAAGTTTGAGCACGACTATCCTTTCTGCTGGCGTTGTGACACCCCTCTGATCTACTATGCTCGTGAGTCTTGGTTTATTAAGATGACCGCCGTGCGCGAGGATCTGATCCGCAACAACAACACCGTCAACTGGATTCCCGAGTCCATCGGTAAGGGTCGTTTCGGCGACTGGCTGGAGAACGTGCAGGATTGGGGCATCAGCCGTAACCGCTATTGGGGTACGCCTCTCAATATTTGGGAGTGCTCCTGCGGTTGTCAGCACGCCATCGGCAGCCGTGAGGAGCTGAAGTCGATGGCCATCAATTGCCCTGAGAACGTGGAGCTGCACCGTCCCTTTATCGACGCCGTTACCCTGCGTTGCCCCGATTGCGGCGGCGAGATGAAGCGTGTGCCCGAGGTCATCGACTGCTGGTTCGACTCCGGTGCGATGCCCTTTGCCCAGCATCACTATCCCTTTGAGAATCAGGATGTTTTCGCTAAGCAGTTCCCCGCGGACTTCATCTCCGAGGGTGTGGACCAGACCCGTGGTTGGTTCTATTCTCTGCTGGCGATTTCCACCCTGTTGTTCAATAAGGCCCCCTACAAGAACGTCCTCGTCTTGGGTCACGTGCAGGATGCCGACGGTCAGAAGATGAGTAAGTCCAAGGGCAATGCCGTAGATCCCTTCGAGGCACTGGAGACCTACGGTGCCGACGCCATCCGTTGGTACTTCTACTCCAACTCCGCTCCTTGGCTGCCCAACCGCTTCTCCGGTAAGGCGGTGCAGGAGTGCCAGCGCAAGTTCCTGGGTACCCTGTGGAACACCTACGCCTTCTTCGTGCTGTACGCCAATATCGACAATTTTGATGCCACCAAGTACAGCCTTGAGTACGATAAACTGTCCGTGATGGATAAGTGGCTTTTGTCCCGTCTCAATTCCACCGTGCGTGCCGTTGACGACCACCTGGCCAACTACCGCATTCCCGAGGCGTCCCGCGTGCTGCAGGACTTTGTGGACGAGCTGAGTAACTGGTACGTCCGCCGCAGCCGTGAGCGCTTCTGGGGTAAGGATATGCCCCAGGATAAGATCAACGCCTATATGACCCTGTACACCGCTCTGGTGACGGTGGCCAAGGCGTCTGCTCCCATGATCCCCTTTATGGCAGAGGACATTTACCGCAACCTGGTGTGCGAGAACGATCCCACCGCTCCCGCCAGTGTCCACCTGTGCGCCTACCCCGAGGTCAACGAGGCTTACATCGACACCGCCCTGGAGGCCGCTATGGACAGTGTCCTGCAGATCGTGGTGCAGGGCCGTGCTGCCCGTAACGGCGCCGCCTGCAAGAACCGTCAGCCCTTGGGCAAGATGTACGTCCAGATGGACGGCTCCTTGGACGAGTTCTGCACCGCCATCATCGCCGACGAGCTGAACATTAAGTCGGTGGAGTTTATCTCTGACGCCGCCGCCTTTATGAGCTACTCCTTCAAGCCTCAGCTCAAGACTGTGGGTCCGAAGTACGGCAAGCAGTTGGGCGAGATTCGCACCGCTTTGGCCGAGCTGGACGGCAACGCCACCATGGCCGAGCTGAATGAGAAGGGCACCATCACCCTGCATCTCGCCTCCGGCGACGTTACGCTGGCTACTGAGGATCTGCTCATCGAGACCACCCAGACCGAGGGTTATTATACCGTCTCGGATCGTGGCATTACGGTTGCGATCGACACCCGCCTGACTCCTGAGTTGATCGAGGAAGGCTTTGTCCGCGAGGTGGTCAGCAAGCTGCAGACCATGCGCAAAGAGGCCGGCTTTGAGGTGATGGATACCATCTCTGTTTACGTCACTGGCAACGAGAGCGTGGAGCAGCTGGTGGAGCGCAACTGGGCTTCCATCGGCACCGACGTGATGGCTACCGCCCTGACCGTTGGCTCTGCCGCCGGCTACGTCAAGGAGTGGAACATCAACGGTGAGGTGGTCACCTTGGCCGTGGAAAAAAACGCCAACTAATCCCACTTGCTTTTTACAGTTAAAATGATATAATAACCTTGTAACCAAATGAAAGGAGTTTTCCCTATGATTATCACCAAAGAGAGCATTATCGGCAACATTCTGGACGCCGATCCCACCACCGCTCCTTACTTCCTGGAGATGGGTATGCACTGCTTGGGTTGCCCCGGTGCCCGTAGCGAGAATCTGGAGCAGGCCTGCGCTGTTCACGGCGTGTCTGTGGACGATCTGGTGGAGAAGCTGAACAAGCACTTCGGTAATTGATCAAAAACGGCAGAGGGCATACCTCTGCCGTTTTTCCATAGGAGTCATTATGATTACTTTAGATAAACGCCTGTCTGCCGTAGCCGCCTTGGTGCGGCAGGGCAGCCGCCTTGCGGATATCGGCACCGACCACGCCTACCTGCCCGTTTATTTGGTACAGAGCGGTGTGTGCCCGTCCGCCATCGCTTCGGATATCGGGGCAGGTCCGTTGGACGCCGCACGCCGCACCGTCACGGAAAATAGGCTGACAAGTGAAATCGCTTTACACCTTGGAGATGGCCTTTCCACCGTGTCTGCAGGGGAGGTAGAGGATATTGCCATCGCCGGTATGGGTGGCGAGACCATCGCCGCCATCTTAGAGGCCGCCCCGTGGGTACAAAACGAGGGCATCCGCCTGATTTTACAGCCTATGACCCGCGCGGAGGATTTACGACGTTGGTTGCTGACCCATGGCTTCACCGTCTTAGAGGAGCACCTCATCATCGACGGCCGCCACCTCTATCCCGTACTGGCGGCGGAGTACACCGCCGCCCCTGTCTGCGACGACTTGCTCATCTACGGCGGCTTTTTCACCGCCGAAGAGGGGAGACCCTACCGCCAAATGATGGCGGAGCACCTCCTCCGCCGTGCCCGAGGCTACTATCACGATGGCGATTTTGTCACCGTTTCCCGCTTGACCGATTTAAGCGACTTGCTGAGAAAAATGTAAAGGAGTGCCAATTATGATTAAGGATATGAAAATCTGGGAGAACGACATCCCTCTGTATGACGAAAACATCCCCTTCGAGAATAAGATGACCGCCTACCTCCACGAGGATGGCGAGGTACATCCCGCTATGATCGTCTATCCCGGTGGCGGCTATTGCATCCACGGCGAGTGGGAGTGCGATCCCGTGGCGCAGTTCTATTACGACAATGGCTACAACGCCTTTATCGTTTACTATCGTGTCCGCCCTTATCCCCATCCGGCGCCGATGTTGGATGCCCAGTATGCGGTGAAGAATGTCCGTGCCCACGCTGAGGAATGGGGCGTTGACCCTAACCGCGTGTTCGGTGTCGGCTTCTCCGCAGGCGGTCACCTCTGCGGTTGCGTGGCGGTGTTTGATGATATTGTGAACGAGTATCTGCCCACCGCTCCCACCACCGATTCCCGCCTGACCGGTGCTATCCTCGGCTATCCCGTCACCTGCGCCGACGCCGATGCAGGCCACCAGGATTCCTTCCGCCATATCCTCGGCGAGGATGCCTCTCAGCAGCGCCTGGATACCCTCTCCTTGGAGAAGCACGTCAGCGAGAAAACCTCTCCCATCTTTATGTGGCACACCATCCCCGATACCTTGGTGCCCTTTGAGCATTCCATCCGCCTGACTAAGGCGATGGCTACCGCAGGCCGCTACGTGGAGTGCCATCTGTTCCCCGAGGGTGAGCACGGCAACGCCATGGCAGGTTGGCTCCCCGGCGCCTGCCAGTGGGGCAACCTCTCTCTGGATTTTATGAAGCGCGTGAAGTAACATGAAAAGCCCGAGCTTACAGCTCGGGCTTTTTCTTTATCATCTTATTAGCCGCATCCACACAGGCGTTTTCGCTACCCTCATATCCAATGCACGGGAACACGTTGTCTGTATCTGTGGTGTCCTGCACCTCATAGGTACCATACTTGTTCACCTGATCCCACACGTCCACCGGTTCGCCGAGGACAGGGTTCACCCGCATCTCCATATCGTCGGGGTGGGGGAGTGGTCGTTTTTCGTCGCTCATACTATCACCTCACATCTATTGTGCGAGGGAATACAAAAAATATACGGCGTGTGGTATACACACGCCGTATCGGTTATTCTTCTTCGCCCTGCACCATGTGATAGGAGAGGGTCATCAGGTTGTCGCCCATATGTACGTTCTCCACGATCACGTCGGGATAGTCGTTGAGAATGTCGTAGTGGGAGAAATTCCAGAACCCCTTCACGCCGCAGTCCACCAGCACTTCTACCAGTCGGGGAGCGGCTTCTTTCGGAATGCACAGCACAGCCATCTCGGGCTTTTCCTTGCGGCAGAACGCCTCTACCTCGGCAGTGGAGCGGATGGTCATATCCGCGCGGGTGTCACCCACCAGCTCGGGGTTGTCATCGAACAGACCGATAAGGTTAAAACCGCGGGACTTGAAGTCGATGTGATTGCCCACGGCAGTACCCAGATTGCCCACGCCCAGTAGGATGGTCTTGGTCAGTTTATCCATACCGAGGATGTGGCCAATCTCGTCGTACAGTTGGTCTACCAGATAGCCGTAGCCCTGCTGACCGAATCCGCCGAAACAGTTGAGATCCTGACGGATCTGGGAGGCGGTCAGCCGCATACGCTGGGCCAGCTCGCGGGAGGAGATACGGGTGATGCCGTTCTCTTTCAGGTCATATAAAAAGCGGTAATAGCGGGGCAAGCGCTGAATCACGCGCAGAGAAATCGTGGAATCTTTCGCCATAGGAAACACCTCACAGTCATAGAACGTTAACATATCTATTATGAGGGATTGATACAAAAATGTCAAGACTTTCGTTGAATTTTAGTCAAGAAAAGGATGGAAAAGCATTGACACAGTAAAAAGGAGGTGGTATAATAACTCCTGTTATATGCGAGGGTGCTGGAATCGGCAGACAGGCACGTTTGAGGTGCGTGTGTCAAATGGCGTGGGGGTTCAAGTCCCCTCCCTCGCACCAGAAAAAGCGACTTGTTTCGACAAGTCGCTTTTTCAATGAAATTCGCCTTGCGGCGAGTGAAATATTACTTAGTAATATGAAATAGCTTCGCTATGTAATATTTGCTTTGCAAATGTTTAAGAGGCGAATTTTATTTCACTTTCTGAGATAGCAGAAAATTTCATAATCCGTTAGGATTATTTCATATTGCGTAGCAATATTTCATTGAATATGTTATAATGTTTGCAGAGGTGATATTCTTGAAAGAAAACAAACTTGTGGATTTATCAATGGACTTTTCCATTAAAGTTATAAAACTTTGCGAAAATATCAAAGGTCATTACTCACTTGTTAATCAGTTAGAACGCTCTGCAACTTCTATTGGTGCAAACATTCACGAAGCAAATTATGCTCACGGTAAAGCCGATTTTGTTGCGAAACTGCAAATAGCACTTAAAGAATGTTATGAGACTGAATATTGGCTTGAATTATTTATAAAGTCTGAGTTAATAGATAGAGAAATTGCAAAAGATTTATATAATCAATGCGGGACAATTCGTAGAATTCTTATCGCTTCGATCAATACCGCAAAGGAGAATAATAAATGAAAGTCCGAATAATCGGTTGTAGTGGTTCGGGTAAAACATATTTTGCAAAAAGACTATCTAAAAAATATGATATACCGAATTTTGATTTAGATGATATTCAATGGGATAATAGCCAAAATTCATACGGTGTCAAAATGCCTATAGAAAAGCGTAATCAAATGTTGAATGATATATTACAACAACCTGATTGGATTATAGATGGTGTTTATTATGCTTGGGTACAGAAAAGTTTTGAAGATGCCGATATAATTTATGTGTTGGACATGCCAAAATGGCTATACAAATTTCGTATAATTAAGAGATTTATTAAAAGAAGAGTAGGTCTTGAAAAAGGTAAAAAAGAAACATTAAAGTCTGTTTGCAACCTTTTGAAATGGACTAATACTTTCCAAAACACCAATATGAAGGAATTTGTTAGAATTTTAGAACCTTATAAAGAAAAAGTTGTTTATATAAAAAAGAAAGAAGAAATATATAGGATAATAACTGATTGATTTACGAGGGTTCAAACACATAGGTCAAAAAATCAAAAGGCATACATTTTACATTACCTTTCCAAGCAAAAGACCCCGAGCCAACGGCTCGGGGTCTTTTGCTTTGCTCGGGAGATGGCCTTGAACTCCCCTAGTTTTCGCTCTGCGAAAACTATAGGTTTTGACCGCCCACAGCCTTGTGGCAGCGCTCTTAACTTATCTTCGGTCAAAACCGGGGTTCAAGTCCCCCAAAAAGAGAGGGTAGGCATTCGCCTACCCTGTATTTTTGTACTCGTTCGTGGACGGAATCCCCGAAATGGCTGTGCCGTTTCTTAGGTTTTGCGCTAGCAGGAAGCTACGATATGCGCCTGCTCGGCGCAAAACCGGGGTTCAAAGTCCCCAAAACTTTATCTCCTTACTTCTTCGTTTTCCCTCTTGACAAACTATATACTTCGTGTTATGATGTATTACGCAAGAGGAGGTATGTCGATGGATATGCAACTCAAGCGCGGCCTGTTGGACGTCTGCGTGCTGGCCGCCATCAAGAGCGAGGATTCTTACGGATACAAGATCATCAAGAATTTAAAACCTTATATCGTTCTGTCTGAGTCTACGCTGTACACCATACTCAAGCGGCTGGAAGCCGCCGAGATGCTCACCGTCCGCACCGCCGAGCACGACGGTCGCCTGCGGAAATATTATCACATCACCGAGACGGGACGTCGCCGTATCGAAGAGTTCAAGAGCGAGTGGACAGAGGTGCTGTCCATTTATCAGTTTGTGACAAAGGAGGATGAACCGCATGACTAAACAGGAATTTCTCACCGCATTGCGGGAGGCGTTGACCGGTCTGCCGCCCAGCGACATGGAAGAACGTGCCGACTTTTACGCTGAGATGATTGACGATCGCATGGAAGATGGTATTAGCGAAAAGGAGGCTGTTGCCGCCATTGGCTCGGTGGAAGAGATCGTTCTGCAGATCGTTGACGAATACCCCATCGCCAAGCTGGTGAAGCAACGAATCAAGCCGAAACACCGATTGAGCGCTTGGGAGATCGTCCTTCTGGCACTGGGTTCTCCCATCTGGTTATCCTTGCTGATTGCCGTCTTGGCCGTTCTGTTGTCGTTGTACGTATCTTTGTGGGCGGTTGTGATTTCTTGTTGGTCTGTGTTCGCTTCCTTGGCCGCTAGTGGCCTTGGTGGCTTTGCAGGCGGCATTGTTCTGCTGTGTACCGGCGATACTCCCGCCGGGCTTGTGCTTTTGGCAGGTGCTTTAGTCTGCGCCGGTCTTTCCATCTTTGCTTTCTTCGGCTGTAAGGCAGCAACCAAAGGTTCCGCCCGCCTCACCAAAGGTATCGTCCTCGCCATTAAAAAGGCTTGTATGCGAAAGGGGGAGGTACAATGACCAAACGTACCAAAGGTTGGCTGATTGTCGCTATTTCGCTCATACTGGTTGGATGTATCTTATTTGCAGGAGTGATGACCGCTATGAACTGGAATTTCAGAAAATTGTCTAAGGATAAGTATGAAACTAATACTTACACCTTGGCCGATCCTTTTACCAATATTTCGATTCACATTCAAACCGCCGATATTGTCTTTGTTCCCTCGGCAGATAACACTGTTTCGGTAGTGTGCTATGAAGAAGTTAAGACGAAGCACACGGTGGCGGTGGAAGGGGATACCTTAGTGATCAAAAACACGGACAGCACCAAGTGGTATCAGCATTTAGGTTTTCACCTGGAAAGTCCTACCATCACCGTTTATTTGCCTGCAGGCACCTATAGCGCACTGGCGGTAAAAGCTACTACCGGCGATATCAGCATCCCCAAGAATTTCTCGTTTGCTTCCGCAGATATTGATGTCACCACCGGTGACATTATCTGTTCAGCCGCCGTTTCCGGCGATATGACGCTGCACAGCACCACCGGCGACGTTCAGCTGTCTGACGTCACCTGCCGCAATCTCACCGCTACCGGTACTACCGGTGACATCACGCTGAACAATGTTATTGCGTCCGAGTCTTTCTCCATCAAGCGTGGTACCGGAGATGTGAGCTTTGTCGCCTGTGACGCCTCTGAGCTGACTGTCAAGACCACTACCGGCGACATCACCGGCACCCTCTTGACCGCCAAGACGTTTGATGCTCATGCCACTACCGGTGATGTGAAGGTTCCTCCATCCGCCGAGGGTGGTAGTTGTAAACTCTCCGCCACCACCGGAGACATTAAGATTAAGATTCAATAATTCGAAAAGCCGCTGTTGTAACCACAACAGCGGCTTTACTTTTGTGTCGTTTTATGTTATACTCACCCTAAAGAGGTGACGTTCATGACCCATACACTTAATCTCAATCCGCAACCATTCGCTATGATGGCTGACGGGCGCAAGACCATTGAACTGCGCCTATATGACGAAAAACGGCGGAAAATCCGAGTAGGGGACACCCTAGTGTTTGTTCACGCCGAGGATGCGACGAAAACCCTCACCGCTAAGGTGACGGCACTGCATCGTTTTTCGGATTTTGCGGCGCTGTATGCCGCCTTGCCGCTGGATAAATGCGGCTATCTGCCCGAGGAAATTGCTGCCGCCGCACCTGCGGATATGAACGTGTACTATTCTGCTGAGCGACAGGCGCAGTATGGCGTGGTGGGTATTGAAATTGTTCTATTGGAGGACGAATCATGAAAAAGCTGTTGTCTTTGACGCTGTTCCTGTGTTTGTTGTTTACTCT
>JAZNED010000119.1:0-24890 GCA_045588425.1 Acutalibacteraceae bacterium | reverse complement strand
AGACGACATTGTGATCGAGCTGACGGATCGGGAGGGCGTCCTTATTATACGGGAGTGGAGCTTTCTGATGGGTAGCGGGGCAGAGGTGTACTACGACTATGGTTGGAGATCGCCCATCCTTTTAGGACAGACCTCCGGCGCAGACGATGGGTACTGCCCCTTTGAAGCCGGTCGGTATCGTGTCACCCAAAAGGAAGACGCCGTGGAGCTGTCGTGGCGGTCTAATAGTGCGGGTGTTTGGAACTCACAGACCTTTGATCTGCCGGACGAAGCAGCGCTGAAACGGCAAGGCGTGGTTACGGTCGTCGTTGCATCGGCGGCGGTGCTGGCTCTTGGCGTAGGAACTGTTTTGTTGGTACGGCATATCCGACGGAGAAAGGCAAGACAAAGCTGAGCCGTTTTTGCCTCGTGATGGGCAATTACTAAAGGAGGAAACGTGTATGAACAAACGAAAAGGATATGTCACCGCGGCGTTGATACATTTGATTTTGTCGGGTATTCCGTTTCTGTTTTTCGTGGTGGGTGCCATCGATTATGTGCGAAACCAAACCATGGAGTTTTTGGACGCAAACTTTATAGTAGGATTGATTATTACCGGCGGAATCGTTTTCTTCAACGGATTGTTGCTGTATTTCGCGGTACGCAGAGTGTGTCGTTACGCGGCGGACGAAAAGAAAACCTCCGGCATCGTGGCGCTGTGCTTTTCGGCGGCGGCGACGCTGTCGTTTTATGTGGCTGTGGGGTTGCTGTTTGGCATCAATAAGGATTGGCTGACTCTAATTCTGCTCGCTTTGGGGTTCCTATGGTTGGTCGGCACCGTCGTCAGCGGCGTGATGTTGCTGGTCAATGCGTGTCGGCACACGGCATAAATGAAAAAGGAAGAAGTGCATCGCACTTCTTCCTTTTCATTTTCTTTTAGTCCTCGTAGGGGTGGAGGAATCCGAGACCACGCACCTCGTCGGTGGTGAGCATCATCAGGAAGGCGTCGGGGTCAATGTCAAACACCGTCTTACGCAGGCGGTACACCTCGTCCTTGCGGACCGCCACCAGCATGGTGTTTTGATCCTGACCGGAATAGCCACCCTGGGATTTCAGCAGGGTGACGCCGCGGTTCACCTTGTGCATGATGGCATCGGTAATCTCCGGCTGCTTTTTGGACATGATCATAATCATCTTGCCGCTGCGACCGCCGTATACCACGCGGTCGATGATCTGGGAGCCCACGAACACGAACACCACCGCGTACAGGGCGTTCTCAATCTGACCGTAGACGATGGCGGACAGGGTGATGACAATGGCGTCCACGCAAAGGATCAGGGTGCCCACCGACATGTGGGGATATTTCTTCTCAAACAGACGGGAGATAACCTCGCTGCCGCCGGTGGTGCCGCCGCGGCGCAGGATCAGACCCACGCCCAAGCCCAGCAGCGCACCGCCAAAGATACACACCAGTATGGGATCCTTGCCGTTTTCCACCACAATGCGGCTTAAGAATAGGTCGTCTACATAGGGGGACACCACGTCGGTGAACACGCTGGAGATCACGATGCCGCACATGGTGCGGACAACCATGGACTTGCTCAGCACAAACCAGGAGACGATCAGGAGAGGCACGTTCATCAGGATGGTGGCGGTACCGATAGGGATCCAGTCAAACAGGTGGTTGAGCAACGTGGCGATACCGGTGAGGCCACCGGGGGCGATGTCGTTGGGGGCACTGAACATACCGATGGCGACGGCGTAGCAGATACTACCTGCCAAAATGAACAAAAGGTCGATGATAAAGGTTTTCACAATGTTTTTCTTCAGCATGCTCATTCCTCCACACACAGGGCGAATAGCTCGCGCACGCGATCGATGCGACCCGCCAGATACAGATAACCAAACAGGCACTCAAAGCCGGTGGAGCGGTGATAGTCCGCGCCGCTGCGGGCGGTGTGGGCGTTGCGCCCACGCTTGAATACCGCTTCCTCTTCCTCGGTGAGTAGGGGTAGCAGCTTGTCCATCGCCGCCGATTGTGCCTCGGCACGCACCGCCTTGACCGCCATCTTGTGCAGGTCGTTGACCGGGCGGTTGGCTTGGCTCAGCAGGCGCTCACGCACCATCAGGCTGTACACGCCGTCCCCCACAAAGGCCAGCGCCAGCGGGCTTAAGGTGTGCAAGTCCAATTCCTGAGGGTATAATCTTTCCATTTTTATACCTCCTGTAAGTAAAAACAGGGATTAGTCAATGAAATCAAATTCAAAATCGTAGATGCTGACGGTGTCGCCCTCGCCGCAGCCGGCGGCACGCAGGGCGTCAATGACACCGCTGCCGTCCAGTACGCGCTCGAAGTACATCAGACCGTCGGGATCGTCAAAGCGGATGCCCCGCATGACGCGGAACAGCCAGTTGGCCTCCACAAAGTAGACGCCGTCCCGATTGGTGATCTGCACCGAGTGATCCTTGAGATCCTCGGGGTTGGGCAGCACGGGGGCCTCTGCCTCAAAGCGGCGGATGGGGGGCAGCTTGCTCAGCAGCTCGCCACAGCGCAGCGCCAGCTCCTGGGTGCCGTGGGCAATGGGAGCCATGATGGGGAAATATTCCAGCCCCCGCTTCTCCATCTCGGCGGCGAAGGTCTCTAACTGCTCATCGGTGGCCAGGTCGCACTTGTTGCCCGCCACGATCATGGGGCAGGCGGCCATCTCGGGGTTGAATTTATGCAATTCGCTATTGATGGTGTCAAAGTCGGCGATGGGATCTCTGCCCTCGCTGCCGGACACGTCTACCACGTGTACCAAGAGGCGGCATCTTTCTACGTGCCGCAGGAAATCGTGACCCAGACCGATACCCTCGGACGCGCCTTCGATAACGCCGGGGATATCCGCCATCACGTAGCTGACACCGGGGATGGGACGCACCACGCCCAGCACGGGGGTGATGGTGGTGAAGTGGTAGTTGGCGATCTCCGGCTTGGCCTCGCTGACCACCGAGATGAGGGTGGACTTACCCACGTTGGGGAATCCCAGCAGACCTACGTCCGCCAGCAGCTTCAGCTCCAGACGGATCTCGTACTCCTCGCCGGGGGTGCCGGGCTTGGAGAAGCGAGGCACCTGACGGGTGGCGGTGGCAAAGTGGTTGTTGCCCCAGCCGCCGCGACCACCCTTGGCCGCTACAAAATCCTCGTTGCCGGACATATCCGCCATCAGGCGGCCGGTTTCGTTATCGTAGACCAGTGTGCCCCGGGGCACACGGATAATACAGTCCTGACCGGACTTACCGTTTTTGCGGTTGGTCTGACCGTTTTCGCCGTGGGTGGCGGTGTACTTGCGCTGATAGCGGAAGTCGGCCAGGGTATCCATGCCGTCATGGGGGCGGAAGATGATGCTCCCGCCGCGCCCGCCGTCGCCGCCGGCGGGACCGCCTGCCGCCACGAACTTTTCGCGGTGAAATGCCACCGCGCCGTCGCCGCCGTTGCCGGCCCGCACCTTGATGATTGCTTTATCCACAAACATTGGGGAATTTCCCCCTTTCTAATCCTTTAGTATAAGCACATACACATCTATTATATAATAATCTTTTTTAGATAGCAATAAAAAGTTTATGAAAAAGGGAGGATAGGGCAAAGGCTCCCTCTATGAGGGAGCTGTCAAATGCGAAGCGTTTGACTGAGGGAGTTATCTTTGCACAAACCCGGGAGAATGGCGATCGCTATTCGCAAGGCGTGGCAACGCAATCCACGATAAGAACAAACCACAAGCCACTGCAAAACTCCCTCCGTCTTTTTGCCTGCGGCAAAAAACCACCTCCCTCATAGAGGGAGGCTGACGGGGACTGCGTTTTCGCACGCAAAAAAATCCCACCTGCACGGCAGGTGGGATTTTTCTCAGCAATTACTGCTCGGCAGGGTAAACGCTGACGCGCTTACGATCCTTGCCCCAACGCTCAAAGCGGACGATACCGTCAGCCTTAGCGAACAGGGTATCGTCAGAGCCGATGCCCACGTTGTTACCGGGATGGATGTGGGTACCACGCTGACGCACCAGGATGTTGCCGGCCAGAACAAACTGACCGTCGGCACGCTTGACGCCCAAGCGCTTGGACTCGGAGTCACGGCCGTTCTTGGTGGAGCCGACGCCCTTCTTGTGAGCGAACAGCTGGATGTTCAGTCTTAACATAGGAATTACACCTCCGTATTCATTAGGTGTACCCGCTTCGGGTACTGTTCTTGCATTGCCTGCAGATGAAGTTGGAAACCGGATAAGATATCCTGACAGTCTGCGATCTTGTCGGTGAGCATCACCTGCATATAACCGTCGTCGACGGTGATGTTGGCGGTGGCACCGATGATCTCGGTGACGGTGTTGGCCGTCATATAGGCTGCGCTGGATACCGCTGCACACACGATGTCCTCTCCTCTCACTCCTGCGCCGGCGTGGCCGTCGAGGGTAAAGCCGAGGATGGTGTCCTTAGCGGTGTGAAACCGGACCCGAATCATGATTAGGCGTTGATGGTGTCGATCTGCACCTTGGTGTAGGGCTGACGGTGACCCAGCTTACGGGCCTTACCCTTCTTGGGCTTGTAGGTGAAGACGGTGATCTTCTTACCCTTGCCGTTCTTCAGCACATTAGCGGTGACGGTAGCACCCTCCACATAGGGAGCGCCAACCTTCAGGCCCGCATCGTCGTGCAGAGCGATCACCTTATCGAAGGTGACAGAGGCTTCCTCAGCAACATTCAGCTTCTCAATGTACAGAACGTCGCCGTTCTGAACCTTGTACTGCTTGCCGCCGGTTTCGATAATTGCGTACATTTGGCGTACCTACCTTTTCTATAGACTCGCTGTTATAGGGCGGATGTTGCCATCGCTTGTGTTCAAAGAAGAACGCCCGTTACATGCGGCATCAGCCATTGTAGCACATATAATAAGGGTTGTCAATATATTTTTTGCAGGTTTGTAAAGGAATTTCCTTGACAAAACGGGGGATAGGATGCCGCTTTGCGACATTTCGCTCTGCGGGCGATCATCCCTCCGCTTTTTCGACGGATAAACCGCCGAAAAAACCACCTCCCTTTAGGCAAGGGAGGCTTGGCACGCCATAAGGCTGTCACAAATCCAAAATTCCACACTTGTGTATTTGGCAAAAGGGGTGTATAATGAGAAAAAACCGATATTTTTCCTATCAAAGGAGCGTATATATGAATTGCAAGAAGACACTCGCCCTTCTATTGGCGGGGGTGCTGGCGGCGGGATGTCTTACCGCTTGCGGCGATGAGCCGCCTAAGCCGGCCATCACCTCTACCACCGCTACCCCCACGACCACCACGGTCGCCGCACCCCCCGTCTATTACGTCACCGCCACCTCATTGTACGTGCGTTCTGCGCCGGACGGCGAGAAGATCGGTTCCCTGTTTCAGGGTGACGTGGTGGATGTGCTGGGCATCGAGGGGGATTGGTGCCGTATCGCCTATAACGGCGGCGAAGCCTACGTCCACAAGGATTACGTGGGGGTGAAAAACGATCCCACCGCCACCCTTGCCCCCACCCAGGAGGTGACCACCACGACTACCACGCCTGTGGGCACCACCAGCCCCCAGTATACCGACCGCTATATTGACACCGCCGGTATGCTGCAGTTTATGCCGGGCAACAACTATGTGCAGAAAAACAGTTACGGCTCGGCTGCTATCCCGTGGAATCTGATGCTGGTCAACGACTGGAACGCGATGCAGGAGGGCTATGATGAAGCCGTTACCATGCAGAGTGTAGAAACCAAATACGCCCAGGTAAACAGCGGTCAAAAGGTGGATGCCCGCATGTACGCGGATCTGGTGGCGATGCTGGAGGCAGGCAAAGCCTACAATATCGGCGTCCAGTCCTCCTACCGTCCCTATTCCCACCAAAAGCGCCTGTATTGGAACAAGGTGGAGGAGTACAAGGGCAAATATTCCGATCCCGTGCAGGTGCAGTCTAAGGCCGGCGAGGTGGTCAAACGCCCCGGCTTCTCGGAGCACAACACCGGCTTAGCGGTGGACCTCTACGGCAGCGGCGACACCTCGCTTTCCTCTTCCTTTGCCAACACCGCCGCCTACCGGTGGCTGATGGATAATTGTGCCGACTACGGCTTTATCTTGCGGTTCCCCAAGGGCAAGGAGAACGTCACCGGCGTGATCTATGAGGCGTGGCATTTCCGCTACGTGGGAGACCCTGCCATTGCCCACGCCATTATGGATAACGGTCTGTGCTTAGAGGAGTATTTGGCACAGCAGAAAAAATAACCTGTGGATAAAATCTGTAAAAAACATTGACAAATGCGTGGGATTTATCTAATATATGGGGTGTGGGGAGCAATCCCCGATATGCAAACGACATATCCGGTGCGCTTCCCGGCACCGGGGATAACGGAAGGGAGAAAATAACAATGGTTTTAGAAAAGATCAAAGCGATTCTCAGCAATCAGTTTGACGTAGACGCCGACAGCATCACCGTCGACACCGATTTGGTGGACGATCTGGGTGCCGATTCTCTGGACTTGGTGGATATGCTGATGTCCCTGGAGGACGAGTTCAACATCGGTGAGGTTCCCGATGAGATGGTGGAGAAGATCCGCACCGTGGGTCAGCTGGTCACCTACATTGAGGAGAATATGTAATCTTGCAGAGTGATGGGGGCAGAGGATACTCTGCCCCCATTTTTCGTAAACGGAGGTGAATCCCTGTGACGGTCATCCCTATGCAACAAGAGCATATCGATGCTATCGCCGCGTTGGAGCAGGTCTGCTTCTCCGAGCCGTGGTCTGCCGCCGCCTTGGCGGAGGAAATATCCAATCCCCACGCCGTCTTTTTGGTGGCGGTGGAGGGGGATTGCCTTTTGGGCTACGTGGGGATGCACCACGTGCTGGACGAGGGCTTTATCACCAACGTGGCGGTGTCTCCCGCCGCCCGCCGCCGCGGCGTGGCGCGTGCCTTGCTGGCACAGTTGGCCGTCTACGGACGAGAGCACGGCCTTTACCGCATCACCTTAGAGGTGCGGGTGGGCAACACCGCCGCCCGCACGTTGTATGAGCGTGAGGGATATACCCTCGACGGCATTCGTCCCGGTTTTTACCGCGCTCCCACCGAGGACGCGGCGATTTATTCCTTGTATTTTTGAAGGTAGATAGAAACACATTAGGCTCCCTCTCGAGGGAGCTGTCGAGCCGTAAAACGGCGAGACTGAGGGAGTCGCCGCCGATAGGCGGCGTAAAGGAAAAACTCCCTCCGTCATTTGCTGGCGCAAATGCCACCTCCCTCAAGAGGGAGGCTTTACCCTATCTAACATTGAGGTGATCCCTATGTTAATTCTTGGTATCGAATCTTCCTGTGATGAGCGGAGCGACTTTTAACTTGTGCTTATCCTGCGGCTCGTTGTCGCTCCTCGAATATGCCGCGTTGCGGCATATTCCCGAGTGTGTACGGCAGCGGTCTCGCTGAATATATTGCTTATTTTCCAACATTGAGGTGTGTTTATGCTTATATTAGGTATCGAATCTTCCTGCGATGAAACCGCCGCTTCGGTGGTCGAGGACGGCCGTCGTGTGTTGTCCAACGTCATCGCCTCGCAGGTAGAGGAACATCGTAAATACGGCGGCGTGGTGCCGGAGATTGCCTCTCGCCGTCACGCCGAGGCCATTTCCGACGTGGTGCGTCGTGCCTTGGACGATGCCGATGTCACGTTGGCGGATATCGACGGCATCGCCGTCACCTACGCCCCCGGTCTCATCGGCGCATTGTTGGTGGGTGTCAGCTTTGCCAAGGGGTTGGCGCTGGCTACCGGTAAGCCGCTGATTCCCGTGCACCATCTGCGCTCCCACATCGCCTCCAACTATCTGGCTCACCCTGACCTCAAGCCGCCCTTCCTCTGTCTGGTGGTGTCCGGCGGTCACAGCCACATTGTCAAGGTGGAGGATTACACCACGTTTTCCGTCATCGGCCGCACCCGCGACGATGCCGCCGGCGAGTGTTACGACAAGGCCGCCCGCGCCATGGGTATGCCCTATCCCGGCGGTGTGGCGCTGGACAAGCTGGCCCACGAGGGCGACCCTCACGCATTTAATCTGCCCCGCCCTCGGGTGGAGGGTAGCGAATACGATTTCTCCTTCTCCGGCCTCAAGACGGCGGTGATCAACCGCCTGCACAACGCCGAGCAGAAGGGGGAGGAGGTCAACAAGGCCGACCTGTGCGCCTCCTTCCAGCACACCGTCACCGAGCTGCTGGTGGGCAACACCATGAAAGCCGCCGCCGACCTGGGGGCGACCACCATCGTGCTGGCGGGCGGCGTGTCCGCCAATTCCGGTCTGCGGGCGGGTATGGAAGCCGCCTGTGCCCAGCGTGGCTACGGCCTGTACGCTCCGCCCCTGTCGCTGTGCGGCGACAACGGTGCCATGGTGGCGGCGCAGGGCTATTACGAGCTGCTCAGCGGTCACACCGCAGGGATGGAGCTCAACGCCATCGCCAGCCTGCCGATAAATGAACAATAAAAAAGCCGATGCAACGTTGGTTGCATCGGCTTTTTTACTTATGTAGGATTACTTCTGGCCGCAGTACACGCAGAAAGCGTCAGGGCTCTTGGGAGAACCGCAGTTGGGGCACACAGAAGCGGCGGGGGCGGGAGCAGCCACGGGAGCGGCCACAGTCACGGGAGCAGCTACAGGAGCAGCCTTGGAGAAGGAGGGGATGGCGAACATATCGCTGCCCTGGTTGTCCTCGTTCTGATTCTTCAGCTTGTTGTTGATCTGGATGATGTTCTTGATGGCGATCAGCACCAGCATGATGAACTCGTAGGCAATACGCACGGAGATGGGACCCAGGATCATCATCAGCAAGCCGTAGTAGCCCATCCACTCGCTGCTGCTGCCATAATACCAGGAATAACGCTCCACCCAGAACAGCATGAAGAAGCCACCGATAATGCAGAACGCGGTAGACAGAACGTAGAAGAACTGGAAGATCTTCTCCACGATCAGGAACTTGAAGTTGCAGATGTCGTGCAACAACTTACCGAACTTGCCCATTTTCTCTCTCTTCTTCTCGGGAACGATGAAGATGAAAGCCAGCACAGCGGCGGGCAGAGCCAAACAGGCTGCAATGATATAGATAGTACCCAGTGCCATAAAAAATAACCACCTTTCAAAATTTTGGGTACACACAGTATACCGCGATTGAGGAACAATGTCAAGTTTTATCCCCAAAAGAGCGAGAAATGCCGCGTTGCATCGGCTTTTTTCGTATCAAGGATGGGAAAACCGAGCAAAAATAGCGAACGGAAACGTGATGTACCAAAAAAGGTACATACGACATGGTATAATCGGTGTGAAGAAATGAAAAAGGAGAGATGTTGTATGAAGTTTAGTAAAGAGATGTTGGAGAATCTGCTCCATAAGAGTGCCCCTGTCAACCATTGGATGGCCGAACTGTACGAAAAAACTGCCGCTGACGGCACTCTGTGCCTGCTCAATCCCTACGAGTATGTCGATACCTCTGTCTTGACCTGCAAAATGGATTGGGATATCTCTGCCTTCGAGAAGATTGCCGCGGAGTTTACCTGCCTGCATAACGCTCTGCAGGCCATTGCTCCTTATTGGGATGCTTTGCACGCCGAAGGTGCCGACCCTGCCGCCATTCTGCAGGACGCCGTCCTGCTGCAGGTGTACCGCACCTTCTTTGCCCCTCTGAACACCGGCGATTTCGATCTGGATCGCGTTGGCGATATTGAATGGCGTTGCGACAATCTGCGTTTTGCTCAGGATATGCAGGAGAATATTGCCCATGGCGCGCAGTACGAGCAGGATTTTTTGGATCAAGTGGCGGAGTATTCTGCCACCACGGTATCTGAGGAGGAGTCTGCCTACGTGGACGCTTACTACGCCCATCTGAACGCTGAGGCAGCCCATGTTGTGGGTGAGGGCTATGGCGCTTACAACACCCTGGTTGGTGCGCGCCGTCTGTGCCGTTTGTATTCCTTGCAAGCTCCCCAACTTGTGATTGCCAATGAATTGAACGATTTTGCCGCTACGTATATTCTGCACCGTCACGCCTCTTCCGTGGAGTGTACCGTCTTGTCCGATGAGGAGAACGCAATCCTCTTCGGCCACGAAGAGGATTAATCGGTAAAATGATACAGCCGATGCAACGAAAGTTGCATCGGCTGTTTTGTGTTGTGCGCGCACTTGACTGGGGGTCAAGAGGCCAATACGCCTCCCTTGTGTAAAGGGAGGGGGACCGCCGATAGGCGGTGGAGGGATTGTCAAAGAGAGGATGAGGCCGGAACTTACGCACCAGCGCAAGGGTAGCCAAGCCTTCCCCTCGAGGTCGATTTCCCCCGATAGCGGGGGAAATGTCACCGCAGGTGACAAAAAGGAGGCCGTTTCGCGGCGAGCGAAAAGGTGGATTTTCGCCATGGGCGAAAAGACGGATGAGGTGGTAAAAAGGAAAACAGAAAGCTGTCTTAGGAGTAGGATGCAAATATTGTCGGTTTCGCCGTAGGCGAAAGACCGACTGTTTAAGTCGGTCAGACGATATTTGACCGACTTCGGCGTAGCCGAATGTCGACGAGACTTGAACTCTCATCCGTTGCAAGGGTGCGTCCACCAAAAGCCTCCCTCTTGAGGGAGGTGGCATTTGCGGAGCAAATGACGGAGGGAGTTATAGGTGTAGCAGGAAGGATAGGTCGGCGAGACTTGAACTCTGCACCGTTGCAAGAGGGGGGGTCGTTTCTACGCCAGAGAGCAAGTTGCAACGGATGCTGTAATTTTGCACCGTAGGTGCAAAATTAGGTGATTCAAGAACCTCAGAGCACCACGTGGAAAAAGAAAAAGAGATGGACAGATGTCCATCTCTTTTTCTTGGTCCGAGTGGCGAGACTTGAACTCACGGCCTCTTGACCCCCAGTCAAGCGCGCTACCAACTGCGCCACACCCGGATGCGATTGCAAATGGCATTATAGCATGGTGTTTCGTAAAATGCAAGCATTATTTTCATTTTGTTGAAAAATTTTTCACTTTTGTGGTTTTGGGGGCGATTTTCTATTGTATATACCCTTATTTTATGCTATACTAACGCAGAAAATGGGGCAATGTGAGCCTCACACAACCAAATCCCGACAGAAGGAAGCGAAAATTATGGGAAAAAGAGAAAATTTGCGTAACGTAGCGATCATCGCCCACGTCGACCACGGCAAGACCACCCTGGTGGATCAGCTGCTGCGCCAGAGCGGCACCTTCCGCGATAACGAGACGGTGGCGGAGCGTGTGATGGACTCGGGCGATCTGGAGCGTGAGCGCGGCATCACCATCCTGTCCAAGAACACCGCCGTGCGCTACGGTGACACCAAGATCAACATCGTGGATACTCCCGGTCACGCCGACTTTGGCGGCGAGGTGGAGCGCATTCTGCTGATGGTGGACGGGGTGTTGCTGCTGGTGGACGCCTTCGAGGGCTGTATGCCCCAGACCCGCTTCGTATTGAAAAAGGCCATGGAGCTGGGCAAGAAACCCGTTGTTGTGGTTAACAAAATCGACCGTAACGGCGCTCGCCCCTTAGAGGTCATCGACGAACTGCTGGATCTGTTCATCGAGTTGGATGCCGACGAGGAGCAGTTGGACTTCCCCGTTGTCTTTGCCTCCGGCCGTGACGGCTACGCCGGTCTGACCCCTGACGTGCGGGACGGCGATATGCGTCCGTTGTTCGAGGCCATTCTGCAGTACGTTCCCGCCCCCGAGGGGGAGCTGGACGGCCCTCTGCAGATTCTGTTCTCCAACATCGACTACGACGATTACACCGGTCGCATCGGCATCGGTCGCGTGGAGCGCGGCAGCGTCAAGACCGGCCAGCAGCTGGTGCTGTGCCGTCAGGACGGCACCCAGAAGAACGTGAAGATCGGCAAACTGTACCAGTTTGAGGGCTTGCGCCGCGTAGAGTGCGATACCGCCGCTTTGGGTGACCTGATTAGCGTCACCGGCATTGCCGATCTCAACATCGGCGAGACCGCCTGCGATCCCGAGCACATCGAGGCTCTGCCCTTCGTGCGCATCGACGAGCCCACCATTTCTATGTTGTTTATGGTCAATAACTCTCCCTTTGCCGGTCGCGAGGGCAAGCTGGTCACCAGCCGTAACATCCGCGACCGCCTGTTCAAAGAGGTGGAGACCAACGTGAGCATGCGTGTGGAGGAAACCGACACCACCGACGCCTTCAAGGTGTCCGGCCGTGGCGAACTATCCCTCTCTATCCTTATTGAAACCATGCGTAGACAAGGCTACGAGTTTGCGGTCAGCCGTCCGCAGGTGATTTATAAAGAGGATGAAAACGGCACCTTGTTAGAGCCTATGGAGCTGCTGGTCATTGAGGTGCCCGAGCAGTACGTGGGCGCTGTTATGGAACGTCTGGGCAACCGCAAGGCGGAGATTGTGAATATGGGCACCCGCGAAACGGGCATGAGCCATCTGGAGTTCCGCATTCCCTCCCGTGGTCTGATGGGCTATCGCCAGCAGTTCCTCACCGATACCAACGGCAACGGCATTATGAACAGCCTGTTTGACGGCTACGAGTCCTACAAGGGCGAGATTCCCCAGCGTGTGCAGGGTTCTCTGGTGGTACACGAGACCGGCGAGACCTGCGCCTACGGTCTGTGGGGTGCTCAGGATCGCGGCGCCCTGTTTGTGGGTCCCGGTGTACCCGTCTACGAGGGTATGATCGTGGGTCAGAGTCCCAAGGACGAGGACATCGTGGTCAACGTGTGCAAGAAAAAGCACGTCACCAACACCCGCGCCAGCGGTTCGGACGAGGCGTTGCGCTTGGTGCCGCCCACCATCCTCAGCTTGGAGCAGTGCTTGGAGTTTATCAACGACGACGAGCTGCTGGAAGTTACCCCTGAAAGCCTGCGCCTGCGCAAGAAGATTCTCAATCGCGAACTGCGCGCCAAAGCCGAGGCCAAAAAGAAGAATAAATAAGAATCACCTGAAAGGCCCCCTTGCCTAAAGGGGGCTGGCTGCCCGTAGGGCAGACTGGGGGATTCCCAGAGCGGCTTGTAGCAAGTGCTTGTCGCATGTGTCGTTTGCCGCTCTTCGAGAATGGTTTCCACCATTCTCCCAAGATAGAGTCAATCTTGTGCGGTTTGCCGTGCGTTGCACGGTATCCCTCCGTCCTCGTCGGCTTTTGTACAAGCGCGGGAATATGGCGTCAGCCATATTCGAGAGGCGGCAACAAAGTTACGATTTATGCGTTCTAAAAGCCGCCTCGGCCACCTTCGCTCGCCGCGAAACGGCCCCCCTTTGTCTGCTTCGCAGACATTTCCCCCGCTTAACGGGGGAATCACCTTTAGGCAAGGGAGGCTTTTTCTCTATTCCAGTTTGCATAAAATCTGATCAATCCACACACACTATCTCCACACCAAAACAATGGAGGTAATGTGTAATGAAACGATATTTCCTGCGGCGGCTGACCGCCGCAATGCTGTGCCTGCTGATGGTGGGCGGGTTAACCGCCTGCGGCTGTGCGCGACAAACCGATACCCTGACCGTCCGCTATCTCAACTTCAAACCCGAGGTTGCGGAGCAGTACGAGGCGTTGGCCGCCATCTATGAGCGCCAAACCGGCGTCAAGGTGATTGTCCAGACCGCCGCCAACAACACCTATGAGCAGACCCTCGCCACTAAGATGGCGACGGACGAGGCACCCACCCTGTTCCAGATCAACGGCCCGCGGGGCTACGCGGCGTGGAAGGACTATTGCGCCGACCTCTCCGACACCGAGCTGTACAAGCATTTGACCGACAAGTCCCTGGCCATCAAGGACGGCGACAAGGTGGTGGGCATCCCCTACGTGGTGGAGGGCTACGGTATTCTCTATAACAAAGCCCTCACCGACAAATACCTCGCCCTCCCCGACAAGGCGGTGGATATCCAATCCATGGACGAGGTCAATTCCTACGACAAGCTGAAGGCCGTCGTGGAGGATATGCAGAAGAACAAGTCTGCCCTCGGCATCGACGGCGTGTTTGCCTCCACCTCCATGAAGGCGGGGGAGGACTGGCGCTGGCAGACCCACCTGCTGAACGTCCCCCTCTACTATGAGTGGACCGAGGGCAAGGTGGACTTTAACGATAAAAACGCCTTTTCCGAGATTCAGTTCACCCACGGCGACAAATACCGCAACATCTACGACCTGTACCTGAACAATTCCGTCACCGACCCTAAGTTGGTGGGCAGCAAGACGGTCAGCGACTCTATGGCGGAGTTCGCGTTGGAGAAGTGCATCATGGTACAAAACGGCAACTGGGCCTGGTCGCAAATTAAGGACGTCAGCGGCAATAAGGTCAAGGGCGAAAACCTCCGCTATCTGCCCATCTATATCGGTGCAGAGGGGGAGGAGAAGCAGGGCCTTGCCATCGGCACCGAAAACTTCTATGCCATCAACAGCCAGGCCTCCAAGGAGGAGCAAAAAGCCGCCGCCGATTTTATCTGGTGGCTCTACTCCAGCGAGGAGGGCAAAAAGCAGGTCACCGAAAAACTGGGTTTTATCGCCCCCTTCGACACCTTTTCGGAGGACGAAACCCCCGATGATCCTCTGGCTCGCGAGGTAGCCCGCTGGATGGCGAAGGACGATATCACCGTTGTTCCTTGGCATTTCACTATGTTCCCCTCCGCCCGTTTTAAGGAGGATTTCGGCGCCTCTCTGCTGAAATACGCCCAGGGCACTAAGACGTGGGAAGACGTGGTAAAAGATATGAAAAACGGTTGGAAGCGTGAGGCTTCCGCCATCGGCTGACCATCTCTGACGAAGGGAGGAAGGCCATGTACAAGCGATTTTATCGGTGGTTTCCGGTGTTTGTGTTGCCTACGCTGGCGGCCTTTGCCATCGCCTTCCTGATTCCCTTCGGCATGGGCGTTTGGCTGTCTTTTCATCGGTTTACCACTATTAAGAATACCCACTTCGTGGGGTTGGAGAATTATATCCGTTCCTTCACCGACGAGGGGTTTGTGGGGTCGCTGCGCTTCTCCGCATTGTTCACTGCGGTGTCGCTGATTACCGTCAATCTGCTGGCGTTTGTGTTGGCGCTGGCGCTGACCCGCCGCCTGCGGGGGGTCAATCTTTTTCGCGGTATCTTCTTTATGCCCAATCTCATCGGCGGCATCGTGCTGGGCTATGTGTTCAGCCTCTTGGTCAACGGTTTGTTGGGCTTTTGGGGCGTGGACATCACCTATGCCGCCACCTACGGCTTTTGGGGTCTGGTGGCGTTGAACACCTGGCAGTTGACGGGTTATATGATGGTGATTTATATTGCGGGGTTGCAAAACGTCCCCACCTCCTTGGTGGAGGCCGCCGCCATCGACGGCGCAGGGGCGTTTTCTACCCTGTGGCACGTGAAGTTGCCGTTGGTGATGCCTTCGGTCACCATCTGCACCTTTTTGACCCTCACCAATTCCTTCAAGATGTTTGACCAAAACCTCGCCCTCACCGCCGGTGCTCCCGAGCGGCAGACCCAGGGCTTGGCGTTGGATATTTACAACACCTTTTACGGTCGTATCGGCTGGCAGGGGGTAGGGCAGGCCAAGGCGGTGCTGTTCTTCCTGTTGGTGGCGGCGGTGGCCGCTGTCCAGCTGTGGCTCACCCGCAGACGGGAGGTGGACGCGTGAAAACACGACGCGTAAACCTTCTGCTGATTCCGTTATTGCTTGTGTTAGCGGCGATTTTCCTACTCCCCGTGATGTTGGTGGTGCTCAATTCCTTCAAGTCGCGGTTGTATATCTCCGCCGCCCCCTTTGCTCTACCCAACGGCGACACCTTCGTGGGGTGGGAGAATTACCTCACCGGCCTGCGGTCGGCAGGCTTTGCCGCCGCCTTTGGGCGCAGTCTGTTCATCACGGTTGGGTCAGTGTTGCTGCTGGTCATCGGTTGCAGTATGACCGCGTGGTATCTGGCACGGGCCAAGGGTTGGTTTTCCAAGTTTTTATATCTTTTGTTCGTCTTTAGTATGATCGTGCCGTTCCAGATGGTGATGTACACCATGACCTACGTGGTGGGGCAGGTGGGACTGGACTCGGTGGTGGGCATTCTACCCGTCTACCTCGGCTTTGGCGCGGGGTTGACGGTGTTCATCCTCTCCGGCTTTGTCCGCGGTATTCCGCGGGAGTTGGAGGAGGCCGCCACGATGGATGGAGCAGGACCACTTCAATGTTTCTTTCGGGTGATTTTCCCCGTGATGCGACCCACCGCCGTCACCGTGTCCATCCTCAACGCTATGTGGATATGGAACGACTATCTCTTACCGTATCTGGTGCTTGGCACCGACCAAAAGACGGTACCCGTCGCCATCCAAATTGCCATGCAGGGAGCCTATGGCTCCACCGACTACGGCGGTCTGATGGCGATGCTGGTGTTGGCCATCATCCCCATCATCGCCTTTTATCTCATTGGGCAGAAATATATCATCTCCGGCGTCGTGGCTGGAGCAGTGAAAGGGTAATCCCCCAATAATTCCATTACGGAAGGATGTTTACCATGCAATTTCCTCGTTCTTGCGGTGTGCTGTGCCACATCTCCTCCCTGCCGGGCAAATACGGCGTCGGCACTCTGGGCCGGGAGGCAGAAGCCTTTGTGGATTGGCTGTCCGAGGCAGGGCAGACCTATTGGCAGATTCTGCCTGTGGGACCCACCGGTTTTGGTGATTCGCCCTATCAGAGCTTTTCTGCTTTTGCGGGCAACCCCTATTTCATCGACCTCGATGAACTGGGTAAGGCGGGCTATATCACCGCCGAGGAACTGCGTTCGGCAGAGTATCACGGCGACCCTACCGCGGTGGACTACGGTTGGCTGTTTGAGAGCCGCCGCGCTCTATTCCAACAGGCGATGCCCCGCTTTTTTGCCAATCCCCCTGCGGATTTCGAGGAGTTTTGCAACAAGGAGGATTGGTGGCTGGCGGACTATACCCTCTTTATGGCGGTGAAGGATGCCCACGACGGTCTACCCTACCTGCGGTGGGAGGCGGAACTCCGCCGCCGTGACCCGGCTACCCTGCAGATGTGGCGGGTCAAGTGCGCCGAGGGTGTGCGGTATTATCAAATGCTGCAATATTTCTTCTACACCCAGTGGAAAGCGTTCAAAAAATACGCGAATGACCATGGCATCAAACTCATCGGCGACATCCCCATCTACGTGGCTCCCGACAGTGCCGACGTGTGGGCGCATCCCCATCTGTTCCTGCTGGACGAGGAGGGACACCCCACCGAGGTGGCGGGCTGTCCTCCCGACCTGTTCTCCGCCGACGGTCAGCTGTGGGGCAATCCCCTCTACGATTGGGACGCCATGAAACGGGACGGCTACCGCTTCTGGCTGGCACGCTTGGCGGCCTGCCTGCGGCTGCACGACGTGGTGCGTGTCGACCATTTCCGCGCTTTTGCGGACTATTATTGCATCCCTGCGGAGGACGACACCGCCCGCAACGGCAAGTGGCGGTTGGGTCCGGGTATGGATCTCTTTGATACCATCCGCCGTCAGTTTGGCGATCTGCCGATTATCGCCGAGGATCTCGGCTCGCTGTCGGACGCGGTGACCAACCTGCTCCGCGACAGCGGTCTGCCGGGGATGAAGGTGCTGCAGTTCGCCTTTGACCCTCACGGAGACAGCGATCACTTGCCTCATCACATCCCGCAGAATGCGGTGGTGTACACCGGCACCCACGACAACGACACCACGGCGGGCTGGTTTGCCGCCAACCCCGCCGAGGCGGATTTTGCCCGCCGCTATCTGCGGATAGGCGATTTGGAAAATCCCGTTCGTCCCTTTATGCAGGGGGCGCTGGCATCTCCTGCGCGGGTGTGCGTGCTGACGGTGCAGGATCTGCTGGGGCTTGGCTCTGCCGCACGGATGAACACCCCCTCTATTCCCGAGGGGAACTGGACGTGGCGGTTGACCGCCATCCCCGATGCTGCCACGGCGGCGTGGCTGCGGGAGAATACCTATCTCTACCGCCGAGGAAGATAAATAAGGACACAAAAAGCCACAGACGTGCACCGCGGTGACGGCTTGCTGCCGTACCGCCTGCGTTGCCGAATGAAAAAGGACTTGTATCGCACATTTCGATACAAGTCCTTTTTCTTTTTTGAAAAGAAGAAGGTAGGATAGAATAAAGGCCCCCTTGCCTAAAGGGGGCTGGCATTTGCGCAGCAAATGACTGGGGGATATTCGGGGTGGCTTGTAGATTGTGCTTATCGTGATTTACGTTTGCCACCCCTCGAGAATGTCGCTATCGCTTCATTCTCCCGCGTTTCAGTTATCTTTGCGGCATATCGTCCTACGGACGATTATCCCTCCGACCTCGTCGGCTACGCCTCCTCGGCCACCTTCGCTCGCCGCGAAACGGCCCCCCTTTGTCTGCTTCGCAGACATTTCCCCCGCTTAACGGGGGAATCACCTTTAGGCAAGGGAGGCTTATTTTACTCACCTACTACACCATTTCCTAACTCTCAAAGGAGGCCTTTTATGAACACCATTTTCCGCGACCTGACGCGGTATGCCCACGCTACGTGGCAGGTAGAGCCTGCCGATCTCACCCCGCCACAGCTCCACGAGGCGCTGGCGCATTGCGTCCTCCACCGCATTGCTGCTGCCCGTCGGCGGTCGACCGCCCGCCACGATAGCCGCCGCCGCGCCTATTATCTCTCTGCCGAATATCTGATGGGGCGGCTGATCCATAACAATCTGCTGTGTAGCGGTCTGCTGGATGAGGCCACCGAAGCATTGGTGCAGGCAGGGATGGATCCGTCCCGACTGGAAGAGATTGAGGATGCCGCCTTGGGCAACGGTGGTCTTGGTCGGTTGGCGGCCTGCTACTTGGATGCCGCCGCCACCTGCGCTCTGCCGCTGGACGGCTATGGCATCCGCTACCGCTTTGGTCTGTTTCGTCAGCGGTTTGCCGAGGGGTTTCAGTTGGAGCAGCCGGACGACTGGACCCGCTATGGCGATCCCTGGTCGGTGCGGCGGGAGGAGGACACGGTGACGGTCTATTTAGCCGACCGTCCGGTGCGTGCCGTCCCCTACGATATGCCGGTCATCGGCTATGGCGGGGGACACGTAGTCAACCTGCGCTTGTGGCAGGCGGAGCCCATGGCTCCCTTTGATTTTACCCTTTTCAACGACCAAAAGTACGACCGCGCCCTGCAAGAGGCAAACCGCGCGGAGGATCTCTCGCGGGTGCTGTACCCCAACGATTCCACCCCCGCAGGCAAGCTGTTACGCCTGAGCCAGCAGTATTTCTTCGCCTCCGCCTCCATGCAGGACATCCTGCGGCGGTACGAGGCCACCTGCGGCAAGGATTTTACCCTGCTTCCCCGCGCCGTTTCCATCCAGCTCAACGACACCCACCCCGTCATCGCCGTTCCTGAGCTGGTGCGTTTGCTGTTAGAGCGCGGCTTGTCTTTCAATGAGGCGGCCAATATTGCTACTACGGTATTCAATTACACCAATCACACCGTGATGGCGGAGGCGCTGGAGGTGTGGGATTTGGCGCTGATCCGCAAGGTCAGCCCCGAAATCGCCAAGATCATCCGCAAGCTGAGCGCTCGCTTTGATCGGGAGCTGGATGCCTTTGACATCCCCGCGGAAGATCGCCCCCGCCTGCAGATCCTGCAGGATGGTCGGGTGCACATGGCGCATCTCGCTTGCCGCTATTCCAATCGCATCAATGGGGTGGCGGCACTGCACACGCAGATTCTCAAGCAGGACGTCCTGCGACGGTGGCACGCACTATACCCCAACAAGATTCTCAACATCACCAACGGCATCACCCCGCGGCGGTGGCTGCGGCTGTGCAATCCCGCCTTGTCTGCTTTGCTCACTCATTTGCTGGGCGGTGAGGATTGGGTCACCGACCTGACCCAACTGGCGAAACTATCCCCCTTTGCGGCGGACGAAACGGTGCTGGATCGCTTTATCGCCGTCAAGCAGGAGAATAAACGCCACCTAGCCGCCCTCCTGGCGGGGAAGGAGGGGGTGGTGATTTCCTCCGAGTGGATGCTGGACGTGCAGATCAAGCGCCTGCACGAATATAAGCGGCAATTACTGAATATTCTCTGTATTCTCGAACTCTATTTCGAGATCAAGGAGGGGTCGCTGACCGACTATACCCCCACTGTGTTCCTGTTTGGAGCAAAGGCCGCACCCGGCTATGCCCGCGCTAAGGGAATCATCAAGCTGTGCCACGAGGTTGCCCGCTTAATAGCCGCCGATCCTGTGGTTAGTCGGTATTTGCAGGTGGTGTTCGTCACCGACTATAACGTGTCCTATGCCGAGCGCATTGTGGCGGCGGCGGACGTGTCGGAGCAGATCTCCACCGCCGGCACCGAGGCATCGGGTACCGGCAATATGAAGTTGATGCTGAATGGTGCCGTCACCCTGGGCACCTATGACGGCGCCAACATTGAGATCGTCCGCGAGGCGGGGGAGGAGAACAACTATATCTTCGGTGCTCGCGTGGAGGAATTGGCACAGAGCAAACACGACCCCAAGCGGCTGTACGAGCAAGATGCCCGCATTCGCCGCTGCGTGGATGCGCTTACTGACGGTACGCTGGATGACGGCGGCACCGGGCTGTTTGCCGAGTTGCGCACCGCCCTCTTGGAGGGGGCGAGCTGGCACGCCCCCGACCATTATTACGTGCTGGGCGATTTCAACGCCTGCTTGGAGATGAAGAAGCGGGTGGCACGAGATTACGCCCGTGACCGCCGCAATTTCGCCGCCAAGCAGTGGCGTAACCTCTGCGCCGCCGGCGTATTCTCCGCCGACCGGGCCATCCGCGAATACGCAAAAGAGATCTGGGAGATACGATAACAAAAGAGCCGACCCACACGGGTCGGCTCTTTTGTCGCGAGGTTTATTCCTTGTTCTTTCCGGTCAAGTCGTTCTTGAACTGATCAAAAGCAGAACGATAGGTGATGAAACCGTATACAGCTAGGGCGATATAGCAAACCAGCGTAATGTACGCACCGATTGCCAACGAGGTGCCGGTCAGATCAGAAACGATGGTCTTTGCAAACAGCACACACAGCAGCCAACTTACAATGCACAACACGGGGATGATCAAGGACAGACGAGGCAGCTTTGCTTGATATTTCGGCGACATGGGAGCCACCAACAGCACGGCGGGGAGAGCAATCAAGAGATAGCCGATGTAGGTGTTCATCGCCACGGTGAAACCGTTCAGCCTGAAGCCGTAGCCACCGGTGCAAAAGGGGAAAATAAACAACGATACCAGAGCGACACCTGCCAAAAGAGGTTGGATGTATTTCTTATCAAATTTCATGATGCATATCTCCTTAATGATTTATCCCAAAATCGCACCCAGCAGACCGCCACCGCCGGAGGAGGTCTCCTTGGGGGCGCTGGAGCTGGACGCCATAGTCTGAGGTGCGCTGTCCTTGGTGCCGGCTACGGGGCTAACCCACACCTTGCCGGTGCCGCGGTACACGTTGACCAGACCCTCGCCGCTCATCACCGAACCGACCAAGCCCTTGGTGGCCTTTTCGACGGTAAAATTCAGCGAACCGCTCCAGCAAACCGCCATGCTGCCGTCCACCTTGAGCACATCGTTTTGCAGTTCATACTCAATCAGTTCTTCGTAGGGGACAAAGCTTTCCAGAGCTACCACGCCGGAGCCGGTGAAGCACAGGTTGTACAGACCCTCGTTGCTGAGCAGAGCGGTGCCGAGGCTCTGGGTGTTTTCCACCACCTTGTGCGTTACCGTGCCTTCGGAGGCTAAGAACATACCATCCTCAATGACCAGACCGCCGGGACCCCATTCGGTCACGTCCTGCAGCAGAATGTGCTTGTAGGTGGGCTCCAAAATGATCTGTCCGTTGCCGGTATATTCGGGCTTCACAGCGGATTCGCTGGTAACAGCGGCCTTCACCATTGAGCCGAGGAAACCCTTGACACCGCCGGTGACACCGGTGTTCATCTCCACGCCGCCGATCATCATCTGCATAGCACCGGCTTGGGTCTTGCACATCTTGGTGCCGTCCAGTGTGATCTCCACCTGGCGCAGGCGCACATTCATCTCGCTGGCAAAATAGGCATTTTCCGCTCTGCCATAGCCGACACTTAGGTCTTTCTGGTGCTCTACCACCCGAAACATGCCTTTTTCCGCAATGATTTTGCGATTGTCCGTCAACCAATTTTTAACAGTGATTGCCATTTTTATCTACCCTTTCTTTTGAATGTTTTCTCTGTCCGATAACAGCTTTTACCATTATATATGCAGAATAAGGGAAAGTCTTATGCACAGCGCATAGTTGCAAAAATTTGTCGAATGTGCTATGCTATGGGCAGAGTATGTGTAGAGGTGGAACGGAATGAAAAAGAATACGGCAAACATCGTGGAAGAGCTGGGTCTGTGCGACGATTTCAAGACCTTTTACGATGAAAATCGGGAATATATGGTCAGTGACACGCTGGGGGAGATGCTTCGCCGCCTGCAAACCGAAAAAGGGGTACGCAAAACCGACGTGATCAAGCGTTCCGAGCTGTCCGAGGTGTACGCCTATCAGATTTTCTCCGGTCAGCGTCACCCTGATCGCAAAAAGCTGCTGTGCCTGGCGGTGGGGATGTCCCTCAATCTGGAGGAAACCCAAACCCTGCTCAAGTGCGCCGGCTATTCGCCGCTGTATGTCAAGCTGCCCTTTGACAGCGCCATCATCTATGGTATTTGTAAGCAGCTATCTGTGATTGAGATCAACGAAATTTTATTTGATAACGATTTAGAAACGTTGGGGTAAAAAAGGATGAAACGCTGTCCGCATTGTGGGGCAGATCTGCGGGAAAATGCCCGCTTTTGCTCCGCCTGTATGACCGCGCTGACCGAAAAGCGGGTCATACCCACACCGAAACATCTGCCGATACGGTGGCTGTCTGTGACAGTCGCCGTTTTGGTGTTGTGCGTGGCGGTGTGGGCGGTGTGGCGCACCTGGCCGCAGGGCGGCGATTCCGCCGCTCCTGCCGTGGTGACAACCACCCCTGTTTCTACAACAGAGAGTAACATCATCGGCACAGTTGCGACCACCGCCGCCTCTATACCGACCCTCCCTACCACCTTGACCTCGTTGTCTGCGTCAGCGTCTGCGGCACCGTCCACCTCTACCTCATCTACCATCACAGCCTCCACGACCACGACTGCCACCGCCGTTGTCACGTCGACCTCCACGTCTACTTCGGTTGTTTCGTCTACGACGAATACCACCCGTTGGACTACGGCCTCCTCTACCGTGACGACGCAAAGTGCGCCCACGACATCCACTACCAAGGAGCCCACGACAACCACCCCAACGACACAGCCGGCGGTCAAGAAATATCCCGCTGAGTGGGATACCGTCTATCGCTCCACCACGGAAGACGGACTGCCCATTGAGGAGGTTACGTGGTCGTATGAAACGATAAAGCAGTACTGGCACCTCAGCAGCATGAATTTGGGAACGAGCTACACAGTGTACAAAACGTATCGCTATGAGATTCCCCTTAGCGAGTGTATCGTCATCACCGGCTTTGACGCCCCTACCTCCAACGGCATTTATCGTATACCTGCCGCCATTGACGGCAAGGTGGTGGTGGCGCTGGATATGACCAGGCAAGTGTCGGGATGGTGCCATTTTAACGATGCGGAGATTGCTCCCACCGTCCAGCGGCTGTATTTACCGCCGGAATTGTTCGTGGTGGATTGGAATACGATCAACCGTTGCACATCTCTGAGAGCCATCCACGTTACCAGCCACACGCTGTGGTTGGAGCCGAAAGCGGTGCCGGCATCGACCAAAGGATTGTGCTTTTACAGTGAATTTTCCTGCAATATGTCTTACGCGGCAGGGGGATCCCCTTCGCTGGCAAGTTATTGCGATGTCCTGAATTATAAAGACGGATTTTATGGCCGTCGCGGCTCTAACCAGTACCATGGAGCTGACTGGGAAGTGTCCTCTTTTGCATCGAAGGAACTCTACGGTGGAGGTGGCACATGACACAACAAGACTATTTAGATACCCTGCTGGAAACCTATCACCTTGTTCACGTGATGGCGGATAAAAACAACTGCCGTGTGCTGCACCTGCGCCACAAGGAGCTGGGGCGGGATCTGGTGGTGCGGCAGCTGGCCTATCCCGTGGCGGCTTACACCACCCTGTGTGACTTCCTTTGCGAAAATCTGCCCCAGGTGTATGACGTCGTTGACACCGCCGATGGACAAACGGTGTTGGAGGAATATGTGGACGGCGTCACCGTGGCGGCGCTGGCTGAGGGCGGACGCATCCGCTATCGCCAAGCAAAAAAGATCTTGCGGGGGGTGTGCCACGCCCTCTCCGTTTTGCACCAGCACGGCTTCGTCCATCGGGACGTGAAGCCGGAAAACGTGCTGGTGCGCTCCAATGGGCAGGCGGTGCTGGTGGATCTCAACATCAGCCGCCAGGTCACCACCGCCGGCCGTGACACCCGGATCATGGGCACGGTGGGCTATGCCTCCCCCGAGCAGCTGGGTCTGACCCAGAGCGATGCCCGCACCGACATTTATGCCTGCGGCGTGTTGCTCAACGTGATGCTCACCGGCAAGCATCCCAGTGAGCAGTTGGCCCGCGGACGGGCCGGGCGTATCGTGCGGCGTTGCACTGCCGTCAACCCCGACGATCGCTATCGCACCGCCCTTCGTTTGGCGCGGGCATTATAAACGCAACAAAGCACCGCTACCCATCGGGTAGCGGGGCTTTGTTTATTTCTTATCTTCTTGCACGGACTCTCTCAAATGGTCCATGCGGCGGTCCAGCTCTGCCGATAGCTCGGCGCAGAATTTTAACTCTTTCGCCATCTCGTCGGTGAAGTCCACGTCCTTTTTGTAGCGCAGTT
>JAZNED010000118.1:0-5629 GCA_045588425.1 Acutalibacteraceae bacterium | reverse complement strand
TGGTATAACGCTGCTGCCTTGTATTCCGATACGGTGCGCCACAGCGTGATGGATACCGATAACGGAAACGGTTTGGCGTTCCGTTTCGAGCTGCATGCTTCCGGTGTCAAGACGGTTAGCGGCACCCGAGTGAGCCTTGCTAACGCTACTGTGAATTACTTCGGCACGGATTGCAAATTGATCGGCATGGGTGCCGTCGTGACCAATGATGCGGCTGTTGGCGAAGGCGCGTTAACCTTGGAAGCCGTGAATGACATCAACGTAGTGGATATTCCTACAGTATATTTGCAGGAGGTGTCTGCAGATTCTTGTGCGTTTGCTACACGTATTATTAACATCCCCGATTCTGCAATGAGTAGAAAGCTGTATGCTCGTCCCTATTGCATTATCGAAGTGGACGGTGAGCAGATTACCGTTTATGGCACAGTGAATGCTACGTCTTGTAGTGATGTGATGGTGTCTATGCTGGATTTGGATGAGCATTATATGAACAACGTCCAAACTGCTTTACCGCTTTACCAAAGTAAAGTCGGGGGGGGGGCAATCTCCTAACTTTTACCATGATGTCGGATCCCCATCTGCGCAAAAATGCGCCTCACATCGTGGATAATGTGGAGGCCTCCTCCGCTTGGGCCAACTTGGTGGGCAACGATTTTATTATGATTTCCGGCGATTTTATCATCGGCGACTTGAATAAGCAGTCTTCTTTGGGTCTGATTGATACGGCTATCGAAGCGGCAGGCTCTTATGGCCCTGTGCCTGTGTATGCCGTCAAGGGTAATCATGATACCAACGAGGACTACAAAATTGGCACAGACCCCGAGACGGGCAAAGCGGTGTATAGCACGGCTGACCGTATTACCGAAAAAGAATTCTATGAGCACGCAATCGCACAGAGTGAAACTACTATTGTTACCGATCCTGCTAACCCGTACGGTGGTTATTATTATGTTAATTTCCCTAAACAAAAGATTCGTATGATTTGTCTAAACACCACAGAGATTCATTCCTACGTAGACATTCTCAATTCTACCAAAAACGATTTTCGTAGCAATGGTGCTTTGTCGTTTCAACAAACTACGTGGTTGGCGAACACCGCTTTACAAGTACCTGATGGATGGGCTGTGATGGTAATTGCGCACATCCCGCCGATTACCGGAGCCAATGTGGGCATTGAAGGTGAAACTACCGCTGACGCTCCGTTTCATACAAGGGGCATTCGCAACTCTGCGCTGACGACGATATTAGAGGCGTTTGTGTCGGGCGGCAAGGGCAGTGTAAAGGCAAAAAAGTTTGAAAATGGTGTAGTCAAATCCGTTTCCGTTTCCTACGACTTTACCTCCTTGCAGAATGTGGAGTTCATCGGCCATTTCAGTGGACACGTCCATGAGGACAGCCTTTCGGAGTATAACGGCATAAATTATGTGGTGGTCAACTGCACTACGCCACAGAAACGATGGGACACCTCTCCGGACCGTAAAGCAGGCACAGAAACTGCGTTGTCGCTGAACAGTTTTATCGTTGATCGCGAAAACCACACCGTACATTGTATTAAAGTGGGCACCGGTGATAGCTTTTCGTTTACTTGGTGATAAAAACCCACAACCGCCCTCGGCTCTCGAGGGCGGTTTTTGTCATATATATAGAAAAAACACCAACTGCAAAATTTTCTCTTTACAATTTACATTTGCTGTGTTATAGTATAAACTGCCTGTGAAGGGCGATTCGGTTTCTCGGGTCGCGGAGGACGCCCCTATGGGGAAGCACCCTTTCCCGACACTGAGATGCACGAAAATATTTTAGAAGAGGTGTATTACCATGATGTTACCCGAAGAGAAAACCGCCATTATGCAGCAGTATGCTACCCACGAGGGCGATACCGGTTCCCCCGAGGTTCAGATTGCTGTCCTGACCAAGCGCATCAACGACCTGACCGAGCACCTGAAGGCTCATCCGAAGGATCACCACAGCCGTCGCGGTCTGCTGAAGATGGTTGGCCATCGCCGCAATCTGCTGAACTACCTGACCAAGAAGGATATCAACCGCTATCGTGCGATCGTTGAGAAGCTGGGTCTGCGTAAATAATTTTGCACACTTGAGGCAGGCGGGGTTTTACCCCTCCTGCCTCCTGTTGCGAAATTGACGCTCATTTTTCCGTCACCACAACGGAGAGAAACACCTTTTTAGCAGCGAAACGAGCTCCGAAACGAGCCGTTTCGAGGTTGGTTTCATTGCTAAAAGACGGTTACCTCTCCGTTTGGAATATAAAAATTTTTAGGAGGTAATTCTTATGTTCGAGACTTTCCGTAAGTTTGAGACCACCCTGGCCGGTCGTCCCCTGGTCATCGAGACCGGTAAGATGGCTCAGCTGGCCAGCGGTTCCTGCCTGGTGCGCTATGGCGAGACTGTCGTGCTGTGCACCGTCACCGCTTCCGCTAAGCCCCGTGAGGGCGTGGATTTCTTCCCCATGTCCGTGGACTATGAGGAGAAGATGTACTCCGTGGGTAAGATTCCCGGCTCCTTCCAGCGCCGTGAGTCCCGCCCCAGCGAGAAGGCGATCCTGACCTCTCGTGTGATCGACCGTCCCATCCGCCCCTTGTTCCCCAAGGATATGCGCAATGATGTGACCCTGGTTTGCACCGTGATGAGCGTTGACCCCGATTGCCAGCCCGAGACCGTGGCTATGATCGGTGCCTCTACCGCCATCGCTATTTCCGACATCCCCTGGGATGGCCCCATCTCCGGTGTCGTGGTCGGCTTGGTTGACGGCAAGTTCGTTATCAACCCCACCGCCGAGGAGGAGAAGCGCTCCGAGATGCACGTGACCGTCGCCTCCACCGCCGATCTGGTGGCTATGATCGAGGCCGGTGCCAACGAGATCGACAACGATACCATGTTCGACGCCATCATGGCCGGTCACGCCGCCAACCAGGAGGTCGTGTCCTTCATCAACAGCATCGTTGCCGAGATCGGCAAGCCCAAGTTCGACTTCGTGTCCAATGATCCCGATCCCGCTATGTTCGAGGCCATCAAGGCGTTTGCCATTGACGACGTCAAGGCCGCTCTGGACACCGACGACAAGCGCATCCGCGACGAGCGTCTGCTGCCCGTGTACGACGCTGTGCACGCCAAGTTTGACGAGATCTATCCCGAGCTGATCGAGAAGATTGACGAGTGCATGTACAAGCTGCAGAAGTTTGTCGTGCGCCGCTGGCTGCTGGACGAGGGCAAGCGTGTGGACGGCCGTGGCATCAACGATATGCGTCCTCTGGATGCTCAGGTTGACCTGTTGCCCCGCACCCACGGTAGCGGTATGTTCACCCGTGGCCAGACCCAGGTGTTGACCACCTGTACTCTGGGCGGCGCTAAGGACGCCCAGCTGCTGGACGGCCTGGACGACGAGCGTGAGAAGCGCTATATGCACCACTACAACTTCCCCTCCTACTCCGTAGGCGAGACCAAGCCCTCCCGTGGCCCCGGCCGTCGTGAGATCGGTCACGGCGCTCTGGCCGAGCGTGCTCTGGTGCCCGTTCTGCCCTCTCTGGAGGAGTTCCCCTATACCATTCGTCTGGTTTCCGAGGTGCTGTCCTCCAACGGCTCCACCTCCCAGGCTTCTATCTGCGGCTCTACTCTGGCTCTGATGGCCGCCGCCGTGCCCATCAAGGCTCCCGTTGCCGGTATTTCCTGCGGTCTGATCACCGAGGGCGATCGCTTCATGACCATGGTGGATATCCAGGGTCTGGAGGACTTCTTCGGCGATATGGACTTTAAGGTTGGCGGTACCAAGAAGGGTATCACCGCCATCCAGATGGACCTGAAGGTGCACGGCCTGACCCCCGCCATCATCCGCGAGGCTTTGGACAAGACCTACACCGCTCGTTGCCACATTCTGGACGAGGTTATGCTCAAGGCTATCCCCGAGGTGCGTCCTGAGCTGTCTAAGTATGCTCCCAAGATGCTGTCCACCAAGATCGACACCGACAAGATCGGCGGCGTGATCGGTAAGGGCGGCAAGGTGATCCAGCAGATCCAGGCTGACTGCAACTGCGTGGTCAACGTGGAGGAGGATGGCACCGTGACCATCCTGTCCACCGACCTGGCTGACGCCAACCGTGCTCTGCAGATCATCGAGACCATCGCTAAGGATCCTGAGATCGGCGCCATCTACAAGGGTAAGGTTACCCGCCTGATGACCTTCGGTGCTTTCGTGGAGATTGCCCCCGGTAAGGAGGGTCTGGTCCACGTGTCCCGTCTGGATCTGGGCCGCGTTGAGCGCGTGGAGGATGTGGTCGCTGTGGGCGATACCATCGCCGTTATGGTCACCGAGATCGACGAGCAGGGTCGTATCAACCTGTCCCGCAAGGACGCCATCATCAAGATGGAGGGTCTGAACCCCGAGGATTACGCCACCCCCGCTGCTCCCCGCCGTGAGGGCGGTCGCCGCGACGGCGGCCGTGGTCCTCGCCGCGATCATCGCAACTAATTGACATACACAAAGCCGCTATCCGATCGGATAGTGGCTTTTTTGCATCTATGCACCATCTCAAATCGACTATGTAGGGGGCGATGCCCACATCGCCCCGTCAAAGCCTCCCTCTTGAGGGAGGTGCGGAGCGGCTCGTAGATTGTGCGTGTCGTAGTTTTCGTTCGCCGCTCCTCGAATATGGCTGACGCCATATTCCCAAGATAGTGCATAGCCGTGACGGAGGGGGGCCCCCAAATCATTTGACATTTACCCATAGAAGGATTATACTATACCCATAAACACGCGGAAGAGGTGCGTTTCATGAAAAAAGCAATGGCAATCCTGCTTTCTATACTATTGTTGATGACCTGCGTTCCCCTCGGTGCCATCTCCGTTTCCGCCGCCACCTCCGGTGTCACCGGTGACGCCAACGGTGACGGCAAAGTGAACAATCTGGATTTGGGTCGCCTGCAGCAGTATCTCAATGGGTGGGATGTCACGATCGACTTTGTTGCTGCAGACGTGGATGGCAATGATCGCGTCAACAACAAAGACTTGGGTCTGCTTCAGCGTTATCTCAACGGCTGGGACGTCACCTTGGGGCCCGACGAGCCGGACGTTCCCGAGGAACCCGCTGTCGTGTTGCCGGAGGTGGGTTATGATCTGGACGGTCGCGGCCGCATCTTTGTCAAGGAGATTTCTCAGCAGGACAATGTCGTCACCGTGACGTTGGAGAATATCAGCAGCAAGTGGCTGACCGAGGAGACCTCCTATGTGCGGTACACCTGCACCGACGCGGAGGGCAACGTCCTCACCGTGGGAGGGCGCGCCTACGGTACTCTCTATTTTGGTATGCTGGAGGCCAAAGAGGTGGATACCTACACCTTTAACATCCCCGCCGGTACGACCAAGGTGGCGTTCGGTATCTGCCGTGCTGTCTACTGGACCCAGTGGAGCTAAAACCCTACCAAAAGCCGCTATCCGATTGGATAGCTGCTTTTTTGTAAACGAAAACCACGCGATAGTCGCGTGGTTGGGAAGAGCTTTAGCGATGAAAAGCCCGCCGCAGCGGCAAGGCCCCCTCCGGGAGGGGGCTGGATTTTCGCCGCAGGCGAAAAGACTGGGGGAGAATGCGACACAAAAACGGCTCGTCAGGCTCCCTCC
>JAZNED010000117.1:0-3860 GCA_045588425.1 Acutalibacteraceae bacterium | reverse complement strand
GGCCATCGCCGGCGACATCGGCGGTCGTGCCTTTGCCGCTACTGTGGTTGGTACTTTGGACTGCGCTGTGTACATGGGTGCCGCTCTGCAGGAGGGTGTCTTCGGCAACTTCGGCAAGATGGGCACCATCGATCTGGGCTTCATCACTCTGCGCGGCTGGGATCTGGGCTTTATCACCATCGGTGCTCTGTATTTGGTGCTGTTGGCGCTGACCTTGGTTGCCCGCAAGATGAAACTGAAGAGTCTGTAATCTAAATTCACAAACAAAAACGGAGTGTGCGTTTGCACACTCCGTTTTTTTCATATGTATGGGTCAGTTTACAGGAACGCCTCCATCATTTGCAGGGAATAGCCCTGCATGGAAAGACACTCGTTCATGATATCTAGGGCTTCGTCCCACATATCCATATCTATGTCAGCGCAGTTCGATTGGGAAACCGTTACGTTGATGAACGCGTCGCACATGGCAATGATAGCCTCGGCGTGTTCGGCGGCGGTGGCGTATTCGCCGGTCAGATCCACGCCGTAATTGGCTTGGAAGAGGGCCAACGCCTTGGAGATGTTGCTCTTGGTAAAGCGGATTTTCGATTGTGCGCTGGCGATGTACACCTGTTTAAAGGCTTTGTCGTTGGTGGAGCAGGCCTTCTGCATATAATCGTTGGCGGCCTTGGCGTCTTGGAAGGCCGAGGAGGCGTATCCGTTGACCGATTCTGCCTCGTCAAAGGTCCACAGTTGGGTATCCTTGGCGGTGGTGGAGGTGGAGGGCTTTGTGGTGGTGGGTTTCTTGGTGGTTGCGGTGGTTTTTTGGGTGGTGGCTTCTGCGGTCAGGCTACCCGTGCAGCGCACCAGATACAGGTATTCGCCTGCGTAGACGGTGATGTACTGGTTTTTGTTGAAGTTGTCGTTTTCTCGAATATGGCGTTCGCCGGATAAGTCGTCGTACACCGCAAAATACGCCATAGAGTCCGAGTTGTTCGTCACCTTGTATTCGCCGGCGGGGATATCCTTACCAACGCGGTACATACCTACCGGGAGATTTTTAGCGTTCACGTTCATCTTGATGTTCGAGGCTTTGGTGCATCGTCCGCGCACCAGTTCAAAATATTGTCCCTTCTCCAACACGACGAAATGAGGACCGTAGAAATTCTCGTTGTCCAAGATGTTGTCGCCGGTACTATCTTCGCAGATAGCGAAATATGCCATGTATTCCTCAGTGCTTTCGATGTAATATTCACCGGCGGGAATGTCGGTGCCCACCTTATAGGTGTCCTCGCCATACCAAGTAAAGTTGTCTTGAGGGGTCGGCTTTTTGGTGGTGGTGGGCTTCTTGGTGGTCGTGGTGGTGACGTTGTTTTCTTTTGCACCGCAGAGGCGACACTTGCCGCCGCTGAATTCATGGCTGGTCATGGGTATGACCGCAGTTTCGGTGGTGTTGCACACCGTGCAGGTGCGGCAGCGGCGCCCCAGATCCGTGCAAGAGGGTTGGCGATCCACTTCCCACTCACCAAAGGTGTGTTCCGGAGAGGGAATGATGCGAGATTCGGTTTGGCCGCAATCGCAGCGGCGTACTTCTTCGCCCGTTTCCAGGCAGGTGGCTTCTTTGGTGGTTTCCCACTCGCCAAAGGCGTGCGCATGCGCCGTGCCCTCGCCGCAAGCCGTCAGGCAGATAGCGCACAATAGCACGCTGCACAGCAGCGCCATAAATTTTACATATCGTTTCATAAAAACGTCCTCCCTTTTGACGGTTACCTCTGTTGTATCGCCTTTGTTTTGTTGGGGACTTTCACCTGCATTCTAGCACACCGTTGTAAAGAATGCAAGATGTAGAAAAAACAACGATTTTGCTCGCCGCCGAGTGCGTTTCTACGAGAAATAAAAAAGACACCCGTGAAGGGTGTCTTTGGGGAATCGAACCCCGTCGGTTGGCGCTGCCAACCTTCTGTAGTTTGCCTTCCGGCAAACTAGCGGATGCTTACGCATCCGGTTTTGCGCCGAGGTGGTGCTTGTTGTAGGTCGTGCGAGCGCAAAACCTTGTGAAATGGCTTCGCCATTTCGAGGGGTGGATTCTCTGAGCTGCAACGAAAAAGCCAAGGGGCACCCATTGGGTGCCCCTTGGCTTTTTGGTGGAGGCGAGGCGCCTATGGTCTTTAACACAATTTCCCGAGACTTGCTCAACTCGGTTTATAACCCGAGGTTTTGCGAGTTTGCGGCAGAGGCGCGAAAAGCAATGATACGGCAAGTATATGCCCATTAAAAAGAGCGGGGACGATGGTCCCCGCTCTTTCTATCTGTTGCAACTATTCGTCAAATTCCGATTTGTCAATTTGTTTGTTGTATTACTTTAACCATTCCAATTCGAAAAAATCATTTGTTTCAAAATCGAAAACATACATATATTCAATATTTTCTTTCGATTTACCCTTTATCAAATGAAACACACACATTTCTCCATTTCCAAAGACTGCGGGTGTGGATGTTTGGTTCAACCCGCCATCATATGCTTTATCTTCTACGAGATGTTTTTCTGTATTGGTTGTCAAGTCATACGAATAATATGCTTTGTCCTTCCAGTATAAAATGGTATTATTAGCAAAAGCAACAATAACAACACCATCTAATCTCTTAATAGTAGAAAACTTATCCGTTTCAGCGTTATAGGAAAAGGCTATGCTATGAGAAATCTTTTCGATTGCATAATTGCCATGGACGCCTTTTGTATCTTCATAAACCTGAACAAAGCCTACTAAAACTTTGTCATTTACATATCCACAAGCATTTACCACAGAAGTATCGTTTTCAAGCTTACATTTCATTATATGCTTTTCAACGCCATCATACCCATCTGGAATTTGGGCGATATATTCGCCCGCAAAAAATTCATATTTCAGCTCATTTTCAACTTCACAAGCAAACTCAACTGTCTCAATGTTTTCCATCAATGCAAACGTCTTGCTTTCAATATCTATTTTGTAAATCTTAGAAAAGTTCGATTGTATATACATTGAACCGTTAGACTCGGCGGTATATAACCACCCCGTGGTTATGTAGTTGGAGACAACTCCACAAGAAGAGAATAATGGAATTATCAACAAACATATTAGACTTAAGCAAACTATTTTTTTCATATTCACGCCTTCTTTATTTGTCAAATTCAAGTTTATCGGTCTGTCTACATTGTAGCACAAGTTTTTCGGAATGGCAACATTTTCGCAATATCACAAAAGGCGTCGGGGAATCGAACCCGACTTCGTTGCAGACGAATGTCGATTTTTGCGCCGAGACTCCGTAAGGCTCCCTCCGGGAGGGAGCTGTCAGCCGCAGGCTGACTGAGGGAGTGTGGCGAGCCGTGGAAAGTTTGTACTGACGTTTATGAGGAATCGAACCCCGGTTTTGCGCCGAGCAGGTGCTTGTTGTAGGGTGTGCAAGCGCAAAACCTGAGAAACGGCTTTGCCGTTTCGAGGGGTCGATTCTCTGAGCTGCAACGAAAAAGCCAAGGGGCACCCATTGGGTGCCCCTTGGCTTTTTGGTGGAGGCGAGGGGAATCGAACCCCTGTCCGAAAACCACTTGATACAGCTTTCTCCGAGTGCAGCCGATCTTTTGAGATTCCCCTCACGCATCGCCGAAAGGCAGGCTATGCGCTACGGTAGCCACTACGCCGTGACAGTGGGGGTGGCACCCCACCGTTCACGTTCACCGCTCATCGACGCCCCGCACCCGGCCGCGGTACTCCGGGGAAGGACGGGAGGCTTAATTAAGCCGCCAAGGCAACGTTATTGTTGTCGTTTATTGTTTAAAAAGTTGTAGGTTTTAGAGCGGGCCCACACCGCTACTCGCTTACCGTATCTCACAATCCCCGTCG
>JAZNED010000116.1:0-3349 GCA_045588425.1 Acutalibacteraceae bacterium | reverse complement strand
CCCAGCCCCAATGCGACGAGGATTACCGTCGTTTTGGTGAGCCTCGGCTGGCCTTCCTCGTGAATGGCGGCAACATCGACCCCATGGTGGCTCACTACACCGCCGCCAAGCGCAAGCGTAGCCAGGACGCCTACTCCCCCGGAGGCAAGGCGGGTCTGCGACCCGACCGCGCCACCATCACCTACTGCCGTGCCATCCGCCGTGTGTGGGGCAATGTAGCCATCGCCATCGGCGGTCTGGAGGCTTCTCTGCGCCGCTTTGCCCACTACGACTATTGGGACGACAAGGTGCGTCCTTCCATACTCATTGACAGCGGTGCCGACCTGCTGATGTACGGCATGGGCGAGCGGCATATCGTGGAGATCGCCACCCGTCTCAACGAGGGCGAGCCGATTTCCGCCCTCACCGACATCCGCGGCACCTGCTACGCCGTGGACGCCGCCGATTATATTCCCTCGGCTTGTTCCGAGTGTCCTTCGTATGAATTAGTCAAGGAGCCTACCGACAGCGGCAAGCGGCAATACGCCATCTCCACCCGCATCCAGCAGGAGGAGCACGACCCCATCCGCGGCAAGGCGATCATTCAGCGCCACGGCGACAAGATCCTGGTGCAGAATCCGCCCTCTCTCCCCCTCACCACCGAGGAGATGGACGCCACCTATGCCCTGCCCTATATGCGTAACTATCACCCCTCCTACGAAGCCGTGGGCGGTGTTCCCGGCATCGAAGAGGTAAAATTCTCGGTCATCCACAACCGCGGATGCATCGGCAACTGCAATTTCTGTGCGCTGGCCTACCATCAAGGACGCATCATCTCCTCCCGCAGCCACGATTCGGTGGTGGCGGAGGTGCAAAAGATCGTGAAAATGCCTGACTTTAAGGGCTATATCCACGACGTGGGCGGTCCCACCGCCGACTTTCGCCAACCCGCCTGTGAGGGACAGCTGAAGCGTGGCGCTTGCAAGGATAAGAAGTGTATGGCACCCACCATGTGCCCTGCGCTCAAAGTCACTCACGACGATTACCTCACCCTTTTGCGCCGTCTGCGGCAGATCCCCGGGGTGAAGAAGGTGTTTATCCGCTCGGGTATTCGCTTTGACTACGTCATCGCCGACCCCGACGAGCGTTTCTTCAAGGAGCTGATCCGCCACCACGTCAGCGGTCAGCTGAAAGTGGCTCCCGAGCACGTGTCCGACCGGGTGCTGAAGTATATGGGCAAGCCGTCCTTTACGGTGTATGAGAAGTTTAAGGATCGGTTCTACGAGCTGACCAAGAGCGAGGGCAAAAAGCAATATCTTGTCCCCTACCTGATGTCCTCCCACCCCGGCAGTACCGTCAACGACGCTATCAAGCTGGCTCGTTTCCTCAAAAAGGAGGGCTTACACCCCGAGCAGGTGCAGGATTTCTACCCCACTCCCGGTACGATTTCCACGGCGATGTTCTATACAGGACTTGACCCCATCACCTTGGAGCCGGTTTATGTCCCCCGCACACCGCAGGAAAAGGCGGAGCAGAGAGCGTTACTGCAGTATTACCGTCCCGAAAATCGGCAGATCGTATTGGCCACCCTCAAAAAAGCAGGACGCCACGACCTTATCGGCACCGGCCCCAACTGCTTGGTGGCACCCGACAAGCCTGCCGCCACCGCCAACCGCACCCCTGTGGGTGTCCATAGCAACCGTAACGGCGGCAAGCCCAAAAAGGACAAATTCAGCCGCTACAGCCGCAAAAAGAAGTAAAAAGAGCACTCCATATGGAGTGCTCTTTTTATGCTTAAATTCCCAAGAAGGTGCTATCCTTATCACCGCGAGTGATATTTTTCCAGCGATAGTAAATATTCACATACTTCAGCGCATTGAACCGCTTATCGCTCTTGAGCTGATACACGCGATTATTGTGATAAATATTGAGCTTATTGCGACCAAGCACCGAGACCGCCGTCACCTCATCAAAGGGCAACTGCAAGGTTTCCAACCCTTCACCGTGAATCACAAAACGGTCACCGTACAATTCGATGGTGGCGTCCTTACACATCTTTTCCTTGTGCTTGTACACAATCACTTCGGACAAGGAAGTGTTTTCAACATACAAAGGTGTATCGGTATACGCGGTCACGTCCAACGCATTCACAAAGCTCACTTGATAGGCGTACCAGTCTTTCACAAACGCATACGGGAACGCGCAATCCACACCGCTAAGACGCTTATCCTCCTCATAGCGGATAGTCTTGCCGCACTTTTTACACACAATCTCGTTGCCGTGGCTCTCAAAGGTGGACAATCCGCAATCGGGACACACATACATGGCACGCTCCAAGTACTCCGCCCGCTTGCTAGAAAGGAATCGCGCATCCGCTACTGCCTCATCCACGTGGAGTTCCTTCTCGATGATGGCGAACAGCTCATCGTTGGTCATATTGGCGTATTCCTCCGGCTGGATAACACGGGATACGTAAGAACGCATCTTACCACGACGAATCACGTCGCTCCAACGAGGATGGACACCGTAACCGCCCTCAATGCGATAGAGGGCAATGGGCATACCCAGTTTACGGGCAAGACCGGCAATGGCAGGGCTCATATACTCGGTCTTACCGCTGTATGTACGGTTGCCTTCGGGGGCGATGGCAATCGTGCCACCCTCACGGGCAACGCGGATGCAATTCTTCACCGCCGCCAGATCGGTGGCCTGCTTCTTAATGGGGATCGGCGCCACCAGCCAGCGAATCAGCGAGGACACCCAGCCGTTGGAGAACAAATCCTCCGAAGCTAAGTAATAGACCGGTCCGCGGAACGAATACCCCACAAAGAATTGGTCATAGGCCGTCTGATGGTTAAACAAAATCAAATAAGGACGCTTTTCCTGCTCTTTAAAACGCTCAATCTTAATGCGATACCGCCCACTGCAAAACGGATAAAAGAAAAAACCTATGACTCTTCGCACCACGTAGTGACGAGGTCGAATCCACTTTTTACCCATCACAATCCCTCCTTTGCCATAGCCACTGAAACTAATCGATTTATTTTACCACAAAACGACAAGAATTGCAATACCCTACGCGAATTGGAAGAGATGGGATTACTACCCTCTCGTGCGATTTTCCTTGACAAAAAGCACCCAAAGTTTTATACTTTTCGTGTGAATATAATCACAAAAGGAGTGAATCTACATGGAACTTATCCAAGTAAGTGTCGAAAAATCGTGGAACTTTTCAATGGATAACTATGGTCCGGTGTGGAGCTTTTTGGTTCAGCTGGGTCTGCTGATGTTATTCTTGATGGCCGGTAACATTCTGCGCCGCACCATCCCTCTGTTCCAGAAGTGTCTGATTCCCTCCGCACTGTTGGGT
>JAZNED010000115.1:0-1946 GCA_045588425.1 Acutalibacteraceae bacterium | reverse complement strand
GATGTTTTTCACATCGGCTCTTTGCGGTTATTTATCTATGCACACCGCGCTTGGTAATCACGGTGCCGGCGGTGCCGTCGGTGAAATACATAACGCCGCCGCCATCCCAATAGTTGTCCTCGCGGTATTCGCCGACCCACTCGCCACCCTGATGCCAGATCATCTTGCCTTGACCGTGGCGCTTGTCGTTCTGCCACTCGCCCTCGTAGGTGTCGCCGTCGCTCCAGATGTATCTACCTTGTCCATGGCGCTTACCGTTCACCAGTGCGCCTATGTAGCGACCGTCATCGTAATGGGCGACGCCGTTGCCATTCCACGGCTTATCGTTTTGAAATTCACCGAACCAAGCGCTGTTGTCGCTCCAGGTGATTTTACCCTCGCCGTGCTTGAGACCGTTCACCAGCGTACCCACGTAACAGCCGTCCTCGTAGAATCGGATGCCTGTACCGGTCCACGGCACGCTGTTGACGAACTCGCCCACAAACTCGTTGCCGTTGTTCCAAATCAGCTTGCCTTGACCTTGACGAGCGCCATTTACCCACGGTCCCTCGTAATAGCTGTCGGTGTAATGCCAGATGCCCTCGCCGTGCCAGGGGTTGCCGTTGCGGAATTCGCCGTTCCATTCGCCACCCTTGCTCCAAATCATTTTGCCTTGGCCGTCGCAGGCGTCGTTGCTCCATTCGCCGTTGTAGCAGTCGCCGTTGTCCCAGATATATTGACCTTGTCCTTGCTTGAGACCGTTGAACAAGGCACCTTCGTAGGTGCCGTTTTCAAAGCGATAGAGACCGTTACCGGTCCACGCCGCATCGTTGTGGAAGGTGCCGACCCAGTTGCCGCCGTCACGCCACGTCAGTGTGCCCTGACCTTGTTTGCGGTCAGCGCTCCATTGGCCCTCATAGGTATATTCGGCGGTGTGCAGGACGCCCTGTCCGCTGCGCTTGCCGCGGTCCCATTGACCGTCGTACACCACGCCGTTGCCGTAGTTGGCGACACCATGACCGTGGGGAATGTTGGCGAAGACTTCACCCTCATACATCACGTCGCCGGCAAGCATTAATTGGGTCAAACCGGCAGTGTGTTGGGGCTGTATCTGGGGTGCTGTTGCCACGGGGGCTTCCTTGGGCAGGATTTTCTCAATACCCCGCAGCAGGTCCTGCATAGCACCCACCTTGCCCATATCCTGCGCCTGCAGCTTGGCAAATTCGCGAGGCATGTCGTAGGCGTCGATGCCCTTGTAGCAGGGGATCAGCGTCTTTTTCTCACCTTTGGCGATGAGCTGAAGATAGCGGCTCCACTCGTTCTTTACCCACACGGCGGTGTAATAGTCGTAGTGGGTGCCGATGGCCAGCATCACCTTGGCGGAGTGCAGGGCGGCGAAGATATACGGCTCGTATTCCACACCCAGCTTGTCCTCCAAACTGATGCGGGAGAAAAACACGCGGTATCCCTTCTCGGTCAGGGCGGTGTACACGTCTTGGGCAATCACGCTGTCGATGGTGCGCTGACCCTTGTCGTCGGTTTCCTTGTAGCAGATGAAGATGTCGTATGGCTCTTCCTTAGACGACACCGCGATGATGCCGCGGCGTAATTTCTCAATCTGCTTTGCTTCCTCGCGATAGATACCGCGAGCCACCGGGTCGGCGTATTCCAGCGTCAGGTCAAAGTTGTTGTCCTCCATCACGCTCTCGAAGGAGGAACGATGGCAGGTGGGGATCTTTTTCCCTGTCGCGGGGTCGTCCACGTACTCGATACCGTATTGGCACAGCACCAGACCCCAATAGGCCTCCGCCTCCTCGGGAAAGTCGGCTACGATGGATTCGTACACACCGGCGGCTTTGTCAAACTCGTTGTTAAAGCGCAGGCGGTTGGCACGGGCAAATAGGGTGATTTTCTTTTCGTCGTCCGCGGTGGGGACGGTCTGCATGGTGCCGCAGTATTCGCATTCG
>JAZNED010000114.1:0-30885 GCA_045588425.1 Acutalibacteraceae bacterium | reverse complement strand
AACAACCTTATGGAGGTGCTGATATGAAATTAACCTTAACCGAAAAAGCAAAATCTCTCGGTATCCGTCAGGATATGCTGGACACCGCTCTGGTGTCTGCCGGCAACCCCGCCAAGATTGCTGCTGTGATGCGCAAGGCGCAGTCCGGTCAGCGTATTACCATCGGCGTGATCGGCGGTAGTGTCACCCACGGCGCGTCTGCTTCGATCAAGGAGAACAGCTACGCCGGTCTGCTGCGCAAGTGGTGGGAGGACACCTTCCCGATGTCCACCATCAGCTACATCAATGCCGGTTACAGCGGCACCTCCAGCCTGCTGGGCGTGCACCGCGTGGACGATATGCTGCTGTCCCACAACCCCGATTTCGTTCTGGTGGAGTTTGCGGTCAACGATATCATTCAGGATTTCCAGGCCGAGACTTATGCCAGCCTGCTGCATAAGATTTTGACCGCTGAGTGTGCTCCTGCGGTGATGGCGCTGTTCGTGATGAACGAGGGCGGTATCAACGCGCAGGCCGATCAGCAGCCCATCTGCGCTCACTACGATCTCCCTATGATCAGCTATCGTGACGCTGTGTGGCCGGAGGTCAAGACCGAGCAGAATCCCGACGGTCAGTATATCTGGCGTGACATTTGCGCCGACTGGGTGCATCCCACCGATAAGGGTCACGCCATTGTGGGCGAGCTGGTCAACTCCTATTTGACCGAGGTGTACAAGGCTTTGGATGAGATCTCTACCGATCTGCCCGAGATTCCCGCTCCTTATCGTCCCTACACCTTCAAGGATGCTAAGTGGTATCACTGCGGTAACACCGAGCCCGTGTCTATGGGTAGCTTCAAGGTGTTCCAGAAGGAGTGCTGCTCCTGGCAGAACGAGGGCGAGGAGCCTCTGGTGATCAAGGTAAGCGGCAAGCGCATTATCCTGCCCATCTGCACGCCTTATTCCGATGATCTGAAGATGACTGTTCGTGTGGACGGCGTGGAGAAGACCTTGCCCGAGTACATCATCCGCGGCGGTATCTTCACCAACTTCATCATCCTGGACGATGCCGAGGCCGGCGAGCACACCGTGGAGATTATCCCCAACGGTGATACCGTTTGGTGCGGCGGTCTGCTGGTTTCTTAATCTAAATTGGTTCAGCGGTGCATTCCGTAGTGGATGCACCGCTGTTTTTACGCCTATTTCCTTGACATTTAGGCAGTATTGGACTAAAATTGTTATGTTACTTTGTGCCATAGGAGGAGCAAAAATGGTTTCTAAAGATATGTTGGCACTGGGCAAGAAAAGCTCGGTGATTCGTGAGATTTTTGAATATGCCAAGGTACGCCGCGCGGAGATCGGCGCAGAGAATGTGTTTGACTTTAGTTTGGGCAATCCCAGCATCCCTGCACCTGCGGTAGTGGGGGAGACCATGCAGAAATTGATTGCCGAAACTGATCCTGTTCTGTTGCACGGCTACACCTCCGCTCCCGGTGATATGGGTGTGCGGCAGACCATCGCCCAGCACATCAAAGAGCGTTTTGGTATTGAGGCAAATGCCGGTCTGATCTACATGACCTGCGGTGCGGCGGCTTCTCTAACCGTGTCTCTCAAAGCAATTTGCTCTGCCGGGGACGAGGTGCTGTTGTTGGCGCCTTATTTCCCCGAATATCAGGTGTTTGTGCGTAATGCGGGTGCGGTACCGGTCGTTGTGCCCGGCCGTGTAGGCGCCTTTGACATTGATTTTGATGCTCTTTCCGCTGCGATTAACGGTAAAACCCGTGCTATCATTGTAAATTCCCCCAACAACCCGTCCGGCGTGGTGCTGGATGAGGGTTGTATCCGCAGACTGGCGGCGTTGCTGACCGAGAAGTCGAAGGAGTGCGGCCGTCCGATTGCGATTATCGCCGACGAGCCGTATCGCGAACTGGTGTACGGTGATGTGAATGTTCCGTACATTCCTTGTTATTACGATCACACTTTAGTCTGCTATTCCTACAGTAAGTCTTTGTCTTTGCCCGGTGAGCGTATCGGTTACATTTTGGTATCTCCTACGATGGCACAGGCGGGTGACGTGTTTGCGGCTATCTGTGGTGCCGGTCGTAGCCTTGGTTTCGTGTGTGCGCCCAGTTTGCTTCAGCTGACTGTGGCGACCTGCGATGGCACGCCTCCCGATTTGACCGCCTATGATGCCAATCGTACATTACTGTATGATTCGCTGACCGAGATGGGGTATGAGGCGGTGCGTCCTGATGGCGCTTTCTATCTCTTTGTGAAAGCATTGGAGGATGACGCTTACGCATTCTGTGAGCGCGCCAAGAAATATGAACTGTTGCTGGTGCCCAGCGACTCTTTTGGCGTGAGTGGTTATGTGCGTATTGCGTATTGTGTGAGCAATGACCAGATCCGCCGTTCGTTGCCCGCCTTTGAGGCGCTGTATGCCGATTATTTCAACGGTTAATTGATTGTAAAGCTAATTCACTTAACAGCTAAAAAGCCGCCTAAACAGGCGGCTTTTTGGTGTATATAATGGACAATCTCACCAAAATAAAAAAGTAGAGAAACCCAAAAAGGGTATCTCTACTTTTTGGCTGGGCTAGATGGAGTTGAACCATCACGGCGTGAGTCAAAGTCACGTGTCCTACCGCTAGACTATAGCCCAATATGCGGTTGCTTGCGTATTCTACCCCATTTTAGAGGAATTGTCAAGTGTTTGAGTAGGATTTAACTGGACTTTTTTGCAACGATGTGGTATACTGATTGAGGATGTCCAACTTACATAAGTATGGTGGTAATTATGAAGAAAATGCAATCTTTAACTGAACTTTATAAAATTGGACGCGGTCCTTCCAGCTCTCATACGATGGGACCTGAGAAGGCGTGTATGTTGTTCAAGGATAAATACAGCAACGCGGATCAATTCAAGGTCATTCTCTACGGCTCTTTGGCTAAGACCGGCGTGGGTCATGGTACCGATCGTATCGTTGCGGAAACGTTGGCGCCGATTCCCTGTGAGGTGGTGTTTGATCCTTCGGATATTCCGTTGCCGCACCCCAATACGATGGACTTGTTTGCGTACCGTAACGGTGAAGAACTGGGCAAACTGCGCGTCATGAGTGTGGGTGGTGGCGAAATTTGCTTTGAGGGTACGCCTTTGGCGGTGCCGCCCGATGTGTATGAAATGGCTTCTTTTGAGCATATTGCCGCCTATTGTCGTAAGCATTATCTGCGGTTGTGGGAGTATGTGAAAGAGGTGGAAGGTGAAGCGGTCTGGCAGCATCTCTACGATATTTGGGATGCGATGAAGACCAGCATTCGAGTCGGTTTGAACACCAGCGGCATTTTGCCGGGTGGTTTGGAGGTTGTTCGTAAAGCGAAGCAGCTGCAGGATCGTCAGCATATTGATGAGAGCGCTGAAACCCGTGAAAACCGCATGGTTTGCGCTTTTGCCTTCGCCGTCAGTGAGCAGAATGCGGCGGGTGAGCGTATTGTGACGGCTCCTACTTGCGGCTCTGCGGGTGTAATGCCCGCCGTGCTGTATTATCAACAGCAGAAGCGGGGCTACTCCGATGAGGAGATTGTTCGTGCTTTGGCGACGGGTGGCATTATCGGTAATCTTATTAAAACAAACGCCTCCATTTCCGGCAGCGAATGCGGTTGTCAGGCAGAGGTAGGCAGTGCATGTGCGATGGCGGCTGCTGCTTTGGGCGAACTGTTCCATCTGGACTTGGATAAGATTGAGTATGCGGCAGAAATTGCCATTGAGCATCATCTGGGTCTTACTTGTGATCCTATCTGCGGGCTGGTGCAGATTCCCTGCATTGAGCGCAATGCCGTTGCGGCAATGCGCGCGATCAACGCCATTAGCTTGGCCAGTTTTCTCAGTGATTCCCGTAAGATTTCTTTGGATGACTGCATTGCCGTGATGAAACAGACCGGCTTGGATATTTCTCACCGTTATAAAGAAACGGCAGAGGGCGGACTTGCTACTTTGACGGTATAAGAAAAACCTCCGATGCGTTTGCATCGGAGGTTTTTTGTCATTTCACAATAACCAGTGCTTGCTTCCCCATTGTTTGATAGCGGTCTTCGCAGATCCAGTGGGCGTACTTTTTCACTTTGCCGGTATATGGGTCGTTGAGATAGTAATACGTGTCATCATAACCCACCAGCATCATACAGTGCTCATTGGCAGGCCACGTGTATAATGTGCCATCATCCAAATACCACTGTGCGCTGTCGTAAATCTCTAGCATTCCAATGCTGACCCACACCAAAACGGGTTGGTCATTGGCAATATATTTCTTGCAGAGTTCGGGCAATGTCAGTCCTGTGACATTTTGCAAAGGACTGTTTCTACCATAGTAATCGTTGATGGCGCGCTCTATCACCGGTGCCATACAACCGTATGCCTGTGTGGTACGCGGGTTGCCGATAAAGAATTCATAGGGATCGGGTCCGTAGTAACATCCGTTTTCGGTATAGAAGTGATTGCTTTTCGGTAAATAATTGTCGATAAATTGTCCCACGGTAATCTTTTCGCCCCAGTACTGGAGCATCATCACTGCACTGACCGATTCACATCCGGAAGGATACTCCGGTTTTTGAGCCAAGATAGGGGCGTCAATCAGATGAGAGCCGAGGTGAGAAATATCGACGGTAGGGCGGGGAGATGTAGGACTCGTGGTTGTACGAGTCGCGTGCGTAGTCGAGGTGGTGGGCTTAATGGCTGTAGTCGTTGTTGTGTGTGCGCGGTAAGAGGTGGAGGTTGTTTTGACCGGAACAGTAGTTACAGTAGTGGTTTGGTGAGTGGTATGGTCAGACGTAGTAGTGCTGTCCGACGGATTGTTTTCATCATCGGAACAGCCGGTTGCCGAAAACAACAGCACGATGACACATAACAGAATAATCCACCGATGAGTAGACATAACAATACCTCCTTTGGGATATTGACATTATACGCCGGTGTCTGCATAATGTCAAGAACCCCCTGTTGCCGCAATGGGCAACAGGGGGTGGTTGGTTCTTATAAACCGGCGGCAGTGCGTAGAGTTGCAACTTTGTCGGTTTTCTCCCAGACAACGTCCAGATCTTCACGACCGATGTGACCATAGGCGGCCAATTGGCGATAGATAGGACGGCGTAGTTGCAGGGTGTCAATGATGGCGGCGGGACGGAAGTCGAACACGGCGTTGACTGCCTCGGCGATGCGGGCATCGTCGATCTTGCCGGTGCCGAAAGTGTCCACCAGGACGGACATGGGATTTGCCACGCCGATGGCGTAAGCCAACTGGATCTCGCAGCGATCAGCCAAGCCGGCGGCAACCACGTTTTTGGCAGCATAGCGAGCCATGTAGCAGGCAGAACGGTCCACCTTGGTAGGATCTTTTCCGGAGAAGGCGCCGCCGCCGTGACGGGCATAGCCGCCGTAGGTGTCGACGATGATCTTACGGCCGGTCAAACCGGTATCGCCCTGAGGGCCGCCGACCACGAAACGGCCGGTGGGGTTGACGAAGAACTTGGTGTTCTCATCCAGCAGTTCGGCGGGGATGATGGGGCGGATGATCTGCTCGATCACGTCCTCGCGGATGGTCTCCAGAGAAACGGCACTGCTATGCTGGGTGGAAACCACCACGGCGTCCACGCGGACGGGCTTGTTGTCCACATACTCCACGGTGACCTGAGATTTGCCGTCGGGACGCAGATAGGGGAGGGTGCCATCCTTGCGCAGTTTGGTCAGCTGCTTGCTCAGGGCGTGCGCCAGAGAAATGGGCAGAGGCATCAACTCAGGGGTTTCGTTGCAGGCGTAGCCGAACATAATGCCCTGGTCGCCGGCACCGATCTTGTCGTAGGCATCCTCGGAGCTCTCGCGGCTTTCGATGGCCTCGTTAACACCCATAGCGATGTCGGGGGACTGTTCGTCGATGGCAGTCATCACAGCGCAGGTAGCATGGTCGAAGTTGCCTTCTTCGCCATGATAGCCGATGTCCTTAACAACGCCACGTGCGATGGAAGGAATATCAACGATGGCAGAGGTGGTAATTTCTCCCATAACCATTACCATGCCGGTGGTGCAAGCGGTCTCACAAGCTACGTGGGCGTTGGAGTCCTGAGCCAAAATGGCATCCAGAACGGCGTCGGAAATCTGATCGCAGACCTTGTCGGGGTGACCTTCGGTCACGGATTCAGAAGAAAAGAAAAACTTGTTCATAAATTTACCTCCTAATTGTTTACATCAAAAAACGCTCGGCGCAGACCGAGCGTTTGAGAAACATCCTCATCTTTCGGTTACACCGCAGGATTTAGCACCTTATGTTACCACAGGTTGCCGGACATCAACGGGCCTGATCCCTCCGTCACTCTTGATAAGGTATTGAATTGTCGCTGTGTACTATACCACAGACGTCGAAGTTTGTCAATACAATCTTTTTGAAATTTTGTTGGTAGTATGTACCAACGGCCAAAAAGGCAGTATGGTGATGGCGCTTTTGACGGTGTTGAGCAGAGTCGATCCCCATACACCCGCAAAAACCGATGCGCTGGTGATGGGAATGCCGGCCAACGCAAAGAATACCGGCGTCAAGGCTGCGTTGAGTAGCCAGCCGACCACAATGGTCAGGGCAATGGTAACGCCGGCTCCGCTATAATATACGGCTGAATCTCTTCTCATCACGCGGGAGAACCAGCGACGGCACAACCACATAGACAGAACCATGAAACTGCCGATACAGACATTCATTAACTCTCCGATGCCAAACGTTGTTGTGCGGGTTAGATGAATGAGGTTTTTGAAGATTTCCACGAAAATGCCGTAGATAGGCCCGACGGTGAGACCGGTAACTAATGCGGGAATATCGGACAAATCGACTTTGAGATACTCGACACCGGGAACCAATGGAATTTCGGGGAAGAGCATGTAAATTACCGTTCCCAACGCGGTCATAGCGGACACCACTACCAAAGGAAACAATTTGGATCGATGCATGGAAATCATCCTTTCAAAAATAAAATGCCTTGTGACAATCGTCACAAGGCAAAAGTGTAAGCATGTGCTTATCTTCTTTCATCCGGACTTTACCGTCGGTACCGGAATTTCACCGGTTCGGCACTCATATGAGTGTTAGCGGACTGTCACCGCCGGTGGGGAATCGCACCCCGCCTTGAAGATTGATACGAGAACATCATACTGGGAATTTCACAGTTTGTCAATAGCATTAAGGCAGATTGTTGTAATAAGCAACCGCCATTTTGTCGCAACGCTCGTTTTCGGGATGCCCCTGGTGTCCTTTTACCCAGACGAATTCCACCTTGTGTTTGTCTAACAGGGGAAGGAGAGTTTCCCACAAATCGACGTTGAGGGCAGGCTTTTTGTCAGCTTTGCGCCAGCCGTTCATTTGCCAACTGTAGACCCAGCCTTTGATTACGGCGTCGATGACATATTTAGAGTCGCTGGTTAGGCGAACTTGGCAGGGTTCTTTGAGGGCTTCTAGACCGCGAATGACGGCGGTCAGCTCCATGCGGTTGTTAGTGGTTTCAAGTTCGCCGCCGCACAATTCCTTTTCGCGTCCATTGTAGCGCAGGATGGCCCCCCAGCCGCCTTTGCCGGGATTGCCGGAGCAAGCGCCGTCGGTAAATAATTCGACAAATTTCATACTTTTTCCTCACTTTCTGAGAGGATTTTTCGCGTTGATGTTATTATAGCACTATTTTTTCGTGGTCGCAATAGGTAAATTGCGCAGATTATACCCATACTACCTTGCGGATCGGTCATTTATCTTGACATTTATAGGTTATTGCTCTATAATAGTATAGATGTTTCGAGATCGGATGCATGGATGGCGGATGTGGACCGCTGTCGATGGTTTGCCTCCTTTGTTTTATTGCGGAAAAGGACGGGTGCGGAGCCCGTCAGCCGGAGATTTTCGGCAAGAAGATTTAGGCTCATTAGCAGACACCATCCCCATACCTCGGCCTCACCTTCGGTGGGGCTGTTGGTTGTTAAAGGACATCTCTACGGAAATGGAGGATTACTATGACTGAAAATAATAAATACCATCACAAGAATGAACAAAAATCGGATAACCGTGGCAAGAAAAACGCGGAACCGTCGAACGAGAATCGCCGCAAGAACAATCAGCGCTCGGCAAATAGTGCAAAAAACAAGCCGATGACAACTGCTGCTCCGAATAAGGCGGCTATGCAGGTGGAAAACGCCCCCAAAACAAAAAAGAATAATCGTGGACAACGTAAGAGTAATCAAGCGCAGTCTAAGTCCGCGTTGCCGATTCACTACACGGTACTGGGCGGATTAAACGAAATCGGTAAGAATATTGCGGTGCTGGAGTATGGCGATGATGCCATCGTTATTGACTGCGGTATGAGTTTTCCCGATGAGGATTTGCTGGGCGTAGACGTGGTGTTGCCTGATTTTTCCTACATCGTAAAAATTCAGGACAAAATTCGCGGCATTTTCATCACGCACGGTCATGAGGATCATATCGGTGCGCTACCATACCTGCTTAAGCAGGTGGATATGCCTGTGTATGCCGGTCGTTTAACCGTTGCTTTGATTGAGTCCAAACTCAAAGAACACGGTTTGGCTAAAAAGACTAAGTTGAACATTGTAGAGGCCGGTGGTGTAATTCAAATCGGCAAGGATTTGTCGGTGGAATTTGTAACAGTGAACCACTCTATCCCCGATGCCATGGCGCTGGCCATTAAGACGCCCCATGGCTATATTGTGCACACCGGCGACTTTAAGGTGGATTTTACCCCTGTTATGGCGCCTATCATCGATCTTTCGCGTTTTGGCGAGCTGGGACGCGAGGGCGTTTTGGCGCTGTTGGCGGATTCTACCAATGCTGAGCGCTCCGGATATACCCCCAGTGAGCGTGTGGTGGGAGAGAGCTTTGCCAATCTCTTCCGCAAGGCGGAGAAAAAGCGTGTAATCGTGGCAACGTTCTCCTCCAATCTGCCTCGTATCCAGCAGATTATGTCTGCGTCAGCTTTGCAAGGACGCAAAGTTGCAGTTTCCGGTCGCAGTATGATTAACATTGTGGCTATTGCCCAGGAATTGGGTTATTTGCACATTCCCGAGGGCTTACTGATAGATATCGATGCTATTAACCACTATCCCAAGGATAAGGTGACCTTGATTACCACCGGTAGTCAAGGCGAGCCGATGTCTGCGTTGACCCGTATGGCTTTCTCTGACCACCGCAAGGTAGAGGTGGGCCCGGATGACTACATTATTATCTCTGCCACGCCAATTCCCGGGAATGAGAAGACGGTGAGCAAGGTGGTCAACGAGCTGATGCGACGTGGTTGTGAGGTTGTGTATGAGAAGATGTACGATGTGCACGTGTCCGGTCATGCTTGCCAAGAGGAACTGAAGATCATCCACGCTTTGACGCGGCCTAAGTTTTTTATTCCCGTTCACGGTGAGCAGAAACATCTTTATAAGCACGCTGCATTGGCACAGAGTATGGGCATGCCCGCCAAGAATGTTCTGATTACCGAAATCGGTAAGACTATTGAGTTGACCGCTGATAAGATGTCTGTGGTTGGTTCCGTTCCCGCCGGACGAGTGCTGGTGGACGGCTTGGGCGTCGGCGATGTGGGCAGCATTGTGTTGCGTGATCGCAAGCATCTGGCCGAGGACGGTCTGATTGTCGTAGTGGCCACCGTGGACAGTGTGTCCGGCGAAATGATTTCCGGTCCCGATATTGTGACTCGTGGTTTTGTTTACGTGCGGGAAGCAGAAACGCTCATTGATGAGATTCGTGAAGCGGCACGTCGTGCGCTAGAAACATGTTGTCGCAATCCTCATTGTGATTGGGCGATGATGAAGAGTCGTGTGCGAGATGATTTGTCTCGTATGCTGTTCCAGAAAACCAAGCGGAGTCCTATGATTCTGCCCATCATTATGGAAGTGTAAATCTTCAACTGGAGGTTAAAGTATGAAACGACAGATAACATTGTTTTCTGTAATCGCAGTAGCGCTCGCTTTGTTAGCAGGCGGGTGTGCGGCTGTTTTATCTTTGTATGCTCCTTCTCTATTTTGGCTACCGATAGCGTTTCTAGGCATGGTGATAGTGGGTTTGGTGGTCCTGTTGGCTGTAATCAAGCGCATTTACACCGGTTGGCTCAGAAAGCTGGCTCACACCATTGATCCCAAGATGCAGTCGTCTTTGCAGCGTTTTCCGTTGCCTGTACTGTTGCTGAACTCCGAAGGTGAGATTCAGTTTGCCAACGATACCTTTAATGCACAGGTAATGGATGGCAACAGCCCTATTTTCGGTAGTGCGGTGCAGCGTTTATTTAAAGAACTAACGGAGGCAACGCTGTCAGAGAAATCGGTGACCGACGTAGAGCGGGATAATCGAAAGTATACGGCGTACATCTCGGTTATTAGCCGTGACAAGAACTGTCGCTATGCTGTGTATTTCCTTGATAACACGGAGCTCAAGGATATTGCCGAAGAATACGCGGCATCTCGTCCGGTTGTGTTGCAGATATGTGTAGACAATCTTGAAGAGAGTACCGAGCATTTGCGTGCCGGCGATCGCGCCCGTATCAGCGGTCAAATTGAGACTATGTTGGAGGACTGGATTGCTGCCGACAACGGCGTGTTACAGAAATATGGTAACGAGCGTTTTGTGGCGGTTACCGAACATCGTCATCTTCAAAAGATGATTGCTGATCGCTTTGCATTGATTGGCAAGGTGAAGGATGCGTTCCCAGAGACGGATAACAGCATTACTTTGTCGGTAGGTGTCGGCGAGGGTGCTACTATTGAAGAGTGCAGAAGCTTAGCTTCTCAGGCTTTGGATATGGCACTCAGCCGCGGCGGCGATCAGGTCGCGGTTAAGACGTTAAACGGATATGATTTCTACGGCGGTCAGTCGCAAGGCGTAGAGCGACGGACGAAAGTGCGTACGCGCATCATTGCGGATTCCTTGCGTGATTTAATCGTGGAAAGCGATCGCGTGATCGTGACCGGCCACCGTATGTCCGATTTGGACTGCTTGGGTAGTGCCTCTGCGCTGGCAATGTCGGCACGCTTGTTGGGTACACCAGCTCACGTGGCAGTGCAGTTGGAGAACAGCATGGCTGGTCAGTTAGTGGATCGTTACGTTCAATCCGGCATTACAGATCTGTTTGTAGAGCCGGATGAAGCGTTGTCCATGATGAGCAAAAACTCCTTGCTGATCGTTGTGGACACGCACTCTGTGGTGATGCTGGACGCACCCGAACTGTATGAAATTGCCGAACGCGTTGTGGTGATCGATCACCATCGTCGTATGGTCAATTACATTCAAGATGCGGTGCTTACTTATCATGAGTCGGCGTCTTCCTCTGCTTCGGAATTGGTGACTGAGTTGTTGCCGTATCTATGCAAGGATAAAGTAGGTCGTACCGAGGCGGAAGCGTTGCTGGCCGGTATCATGTTAGATACGCGCAATTTTGTGTTGCGCACAGGTGTACGTACTTTTGAAGCGGCAGCGTATCTGCGCAGCTTGGGTGCGGATACGGTGTCCGTCAAGAAGATGTTCTCTGAGAGCTTGGAGTTGTATCGTTACAAAAACGATTTGGTGTCGATCGCGCAGGTGCACAATCGCACGGCGATTGCTGTCACCGATGAGGATTATTCTGAGCATCGTGCGGCCGCTTCTCAAGCAGCGGATGACTTGTTGACCGTACAGGGTGTATTGGCATCCTTTGTTGTGGCGCATATGGGTGATCAGGTGCACATTTCTGCCCGCTCTTTCGGCGAGTGCAACGTTCAGTTGATTATGGAATCTTTGGGTGGTGGTGGCCACTTGACAATGGCAGCAACCCAAATGACGGACGTTTCCGTTGAGGAAGCGGCTACTAAGTTGAAAATCGCTATTGATCGGTATTTCGAAGCGAAAAATTAATTACCCCACGGGTAGGGAGGTTTTACTATGAAAGTTGTGTTGAAACAAGATGTAAAAGGCCAGGGTAAGGCCGGCCAGTTGGTAAATGTTTCCGATGGCTATGCGCGTAACTTTTTGTTCCCTCGTCAGTTGGCTGTTCCGGCTGACGCGCAGGTGATGAACGATCTGCGTAACAAGGAAGAGGCGGCTCAGTATCATGCTCGCGTAGAGAAAGAAGCAGCCTTAGATGCTGCGTCTAACCTGAAAGATAAGACGGTTAAGATTTCCGCTAAGGCCGGTAGTGCCGGCCGTCTGTTCGGCGCGGTTACTACCAAAGAGGTCGCCGATGCATTGAATAAACAGTTCGGCATCAAGGTGGATAAGCGAAAGATTACTATGGATGACATCAAAGCCTATGGTAGTTATACCGCAGAAGTGAAATTGCATAGCGGTGTAGTTGCTAAGATTACAGTGACGGTGTCCGAATAAAGAACATGACGTGAAAGGTGGTTGTCTATATGGCGGACAAAACCACACAAATGAATGATGGTTTGGGCCTACCGTACAGCTTAGAAGCAGAGCAATCGGTATTGGGTGCAGTTTTGGTGGAACCCGAGCAAATTAACCAGGTTGCGGATGTGCTGAAGCCTGAATTTTTCTATCTGCCGGAGCATCAGTCGATTTTTTCAGTAATGTTGCAGATGATGATGCGCAACGAACACATCGACTTTGTTACGGTGTTGGAAGAGTTGAAAGCCGAGGGCTTCTTTGCCTCTGAGGACGGTAAGGCGTATTTATTGAAATTGGCCAACGGAGTACCTTTTATTTCCAATTTGCCCAATTACGCCAAAATTGTGCGCGAAAAGTACGAGGCTCGTTGTCTGATTAAAGCGGCGCGAGATATTACCGAACAAGCTATGGATCCTTCGGTAGAGGCAGAGAAGTTGATAGATATGGCTGAAGAGCGTATCTACAACATTCGAGAAGGAAGACAGACCGGCGGCTTGTTGCCTATCAAGGAGGTGCTGGCCAGCAATTACGAGATGTTCCACAAATTGACCTCCGACGAACGTGATCAGTATGTGGGCATTCCGACCGGTATTTCGAATTTGGATGCGGTTACCAGTGGCTTGAATCGCTCGGATTTGATTATTGTTGGCGCGCGTCCCGGTATGGGTAAGACGAGCTTTGCGTTGAATATTGCGCGCAACGTGGCGATGCTACAGAAAAAAGTTGTCGCTTTCTTTAACTTGGAAATGTCCCGTGAGCAAATGGTGAACCGCTTATTGTCTTCCGAAGCGCGGGTTTCCAGCCAAAAGTTACGCACAGGCAATCTAAGTGCTGATGAGTGGAGCCGTATTTCGGCGGCGTCCAGTAGCTTGTGTGAGGCACCCATCTTCTTAGATGACACTGCCAGTATCACAGTTCCTGAGATGAAGGCACGGCTACGTCGTTTGAAGAATCTCGGTTTTGTGGTCATTGACTATTTGCAGTTGATGCATTCTGCTCGACGTACCGATAACCGCGTGCAGGAGGTTAGTGAAATCACTCGAAGTCTCAAGATTATGGCGAAAGAGCTGAACGTGCCGGTAATGGTATGTGCCCAGCTATCTCGTGGAACTGAAAAACAGGCCAACCATCGCCCTGCGCTGGCTGATTTACGTGAATCCGGTTCTATTGAGCAGGATGCTGATCAGGTGTTGTTCCTGTATCGTCCTGAATATTACAGCAACGGTGAGCAGGATCCTGCTGCCGCAGCCGCAGCTGTGGCAGAGGTGATTGTGGCGAAAAACCGTCACGGCGAGTTGCGCACGGTTGAGTTGGCATGGGCCGGTGAGTTTACTCAGTTCACCTCGTTAGATGGGAATCGTAATCACGTATGATGTCACAGAAATTATTTGACAAGGTGTTTTCCTTTACAGCTGAAAAAGCATTGTTTTCAGCGCCTTGTCATGTTTTACTAGGGTTGTCCGGCGGTGCGGACTCTATGGCATTGTTGCATATGCTGACCCATTGGCCGATGTCCGATCTACGTGTATCCGCTGTGCACATTCATCATGGATTGCGTGGGGAAGAGGCCAATCAAGACGAAGCGTTTGTGCGTGAATACTGTGCAAAAAATCAGACTCCGCTTATTGTGATACACGCTGACGTGGCTGCTATTGCGCGTGAACAACGCCTGTCTTTAGAAGAGGCAGGTCGACGCGTTCGTTATGAGCAGTTTGAGGCTGTTTGCGATGCTATAGGGGCAGACTACGTTTTAACGGCGCATACTGCTACCGATCAAGTGGAAACTATGCTGATGCACATGGTACGTGGTTGCGGCGTAGATGGTTTAGCGGGAATTCCTGCTTTGCGCGGTCGTATTCGCCGTCCGCTATTATGTTGTCAGCGACATGAAATCGAGCAATACTGCTGCGAAAACGAGATTCCTTTTGTAACTGACTCTACTAACCACGACGTACAGTATACCCGCAACGATGTGCGTCATCGGATTTTACCGCTGCTACGGGAAATGAATCCATCCGTGGACAATGCGTTTCTGCGTTTAAATAAGTATGCTGATGAGGAGTCGGCATATCTCAACGAGGTGGCTCTAACCGCTTTGAAATCGGCGCAGTGCGCGGATGGTTATCGTGCAGAGGCTTTTGTCGTACAACCAGCCGTGATTCGACGAAGGATGATTCGTCTGCTGTTGCGGAAAAATGGTGTGGCAACGATTGAAGAGGTACACATTTTGATGTCCGAAAAGGTTGTGACGAATGGCAATGGGTCTGTGGATTTGACAGGGCCTTTTGTATTTTCTGTTCAGCAGGGTGTTGTATCGGTGCGTGGTAAGAGTGTCGTTTCTGTATCGAAAGCGGTTGCTATTGATGTACTACCGCGTACAGGTGTTTTCAATGAGTGGACGTACTCGATTGATATTTCTGTAGACACGGATGTAAATGTTCATAATTTGTTTTTAAACTGCGCTGTAGATTATGATAAAATACAGGGCAAGTTGTGTTTGCGCTGTCGCGAAAGCGGAGATTATTTTCACGCCGCCGGTCGTAGCGTGGGCAAGAGCTTAAAAAAGTGGATGAATGAGTGGCACATCCCTGCGCACAAGCGTGACAGTTATCCTTTGTTGTGCGATGATTTGGGTGTGATTTTGGTGCCCGGATACGCTTGTGATGAGCGTGTTCGTGTCACCGAAGATACCAAACATTTTCTGGTATGCAAGACAGTCGCAGAGTAACGCTAATATCGTCTTTGCGTTGTTTTCAGATATTTTTATGAGGTAAGGAGTGATGGGATGGAACAGAAAAAGAATCGTTCTCCCAAAACGTTCTGGAAGATACTGCTGTTGATCGGTATTCCGGTAGCTATGTTTTTATCGATGTCCTCGATGCTGAATTCCAACAGTGCGAGTAAGGACGATAAGGTATATTCGGACTATCTCCAGTATTTCAAAGACAATAAAGTGGAGTTTTACAAGATTGACCTAGGCACAGGTCAAATGGAGATATTGCTCAAAGAGGAACATCGTGAGGACGTTAACAAGGATAAGAAGATTGACGATAAGGATGTTATTTCTTACACGGTTCCCAATGTTGGGCAGTTCCAATCCGATATTAGAAAGATTTTCGATGATAACCCCGAATTGGATGTGCGATTTGATGAGGCGCCGATTAAGGATAATTCTTGGATCGTCAGCTGGCTGCCGATTATCCTGCTGGTTGTGATGATGGTGATTATGTTCATCAGTACCCGCCGTTCTCTGAATTCTATGGATGGTGGTCCCGGCAAGATTATGGGTTTTGGTAAGGCGAAGATCAAAAAGGCCTCCGATTCCGGCCGTAAGACTACTTTTAACGATGTAGCCGGTGCGGATGAAGAAAAAGAGGAACTGCGCGAAGTGGTGGAGTTCTTGAAAGATCCGCGTCGTTTCACCGAATTGGGTGCGCGTGTGCCCAAAGGCGTGCTTTTGGTTGGCCCTCCCGGTACCGGTAAAACCTTGTTGGCTCGTGCTGTGGCGGGTGAGGCCGGTGTGCCGTTCTTCTCTATGTCTGGTTCGGATTTTGTGGAAATGTACGTGGGCGTGGGTGCTTCTCGTGTCCGCGATCTGTTTGACCAAGCCAAGAAGAACGCACCGTGCATCATCTTTATCGATGAAATCGATGCGGTCGGTCGTCAGCGTGGCGCCGGTCTTGGCGGTGGTCACGACGAACGTGAGCAGACGCTGAACCAGTTGCTGGTGGAGATGGATGGCTTTAGCGGTAATGAGGGTATCATTATGATTGCTGCCACCAACCGTCCTGACGTTTTGGATCATGCCTTGATGCGTCCCGGTCGCTTCGACCGTCAAGTGGTGGTGAATACTCCCGATCTCAAGGGTCGTGAGGAGATTTTGAAAGTACACGCTAAGGGCAAGCCGTTGGCACCTGACGTTGAACTTTCTGTTGTGGCTAAGTCTACGGCTGGCTTTACCGGTGCCGATTTGGAAAATCTGCTTAATGAGGCCGCACTGTTGGCGGCGCGTCGCAATCTGCGTGCGATCACTATGGAGGAGATTGATGAGGCCACCGTTAAGGTGGTGGTAGGTACCGAGAAGCGTAGCCACGTGATGACCGATAAAGAACGCAAACTGACTGCCTATCACGAGGCAGGTCATGCGGTCGTTACCTATTTCAGCGCTACGCAGGATCCTGTGCACCAGATTTCCATCATTCCGCGTGGTATGGCCGGTGGCTATACCATGAGTTTGCCGCAGCAAGATCGCTCTTATAAGTGCCGTGGCGAAATGCTGGAGGATATACAGGTTCTGCTGGGAGGTCGTGTGGCTGAGGCATTGACGCTGGAAGATATCTCCACCGGTGCCTCCAACGATATTCAGCGCGCTACTGAGATTGCTCGTCGTATGGTGACCAAGTTTGGTATGAGCGATAAGTTGGGTCCCATTTGCTATGCCGGTTCGGATAGTGATGAAGTTTTCCTGGGTCGTGATTTTGGTCACACCCGCAACCATTCCGAGGAGATTGCTGCGCAGATCGATGCTGAGGTTCACCGCATCCTTTCTGAGGGTTATGCGGAAACCGAGCGCAAACTGCAGGAGCATATGGATAAGCTTACTGCGGTTGCTGAGCAGTTGATCCGCGATGAGAAGATGGATGGCGAGGCATTCCGTCGTATCATGGAAGAAAACACGACTGAGCCGGAATCTTGATTGGTAACGGCTGAAGGTATTGACTTTTATAGGAATGTGCGTTATACTGTTTGTGTGAATTAGCCAGTTTCATCCAAATTTAAGGAGGTACATTTTATGGAAAAGAACACGAAGAATCGATGGGTTGTTATCGCTATTGTTGCGGCTATTGTCGCGGCTTTGACCACCGTGATTGTGTTGGTACTGCGTGCCCGCGCTAAGAAGAGAGCTGCTCTTTACGAGCAGGAGGCCTTTGGTGGCGACCTAGAGGACAGCGACAATTGTTATGTTTTTGAGGACGAGTCCGAAACCGAAGAATAATAAAAAAACACCCGTCATCTGACGGGTGTTTTTTTATAGAATCCTTGTCGCATGCGCGAGGAATACGAAACGCTTAAGACCAGCGCGATGCCTAGATATAGTGTGGCAACCGAGCTGCCGCCATCGCTGAAGAAGGGGAGAGTAATTCCGATGACTGGGAGAAGCCGTAAGTTCATTCCTAAGTTGATCAAGGACTGGAATCCGATATACGCCATCATACCTACACACAGATAGGTACCTAAGGGATCTTTGGCGTGTTTGGCACATAAAAACAATTCGAACACAAGTACAGCAAGCAAAACGAAAAGAAACAGTCCGCCTAAGAAACCGAATTCCTCGGCGGCTACGATGAAGATTAGATCGTTGTTGCGAGCAAACAGACCGGGATTGGTGCCGTTAAGATATCCTACGCCGGATAGTTGTCCCGTGCCGATGCATTTGAGGGCTTCAAATTGTTGCCATCCTTCAGTTTCGAGATACTTTTCGACAAATGCGGGGAATATGCAAAGAAAACGTGCCTTTTTGTCTTCGTCCATGAAGAAGGTCCATATAATGGGGATGATTGTGCAGATACCGGCAAAGCCGAAGACGTAGTAAATCAAGTTTACGCCGCTGACCAGCAACATACAGAGGAAAATAGCGATAAAAACCAATGCGGTGCCATCATCTCCTTGCATAAAGACTAAGAAGATGTGAACTCCGCCGTGAAGGCAGAGCATAAAAACAGTTTTGAATTTGCGGATGTGTTCCTGTGCTTTGGCTAGATGCATGGAGAATGAGATGATAAAGCTGATTTTCAACAATTCAGCCGGCTGGAACGTGATAGGCCCAATGGCGAGCCAGGCGGTATCGTCGGTGCCCGTAGCATTTAGTCCCAGTGGTGTAAAGGTGAGCAATACAAGAAGGAGAGAGATGATACTCCACACCGGCCACAATGCGCATATTGCTTCGTAATTGACGCGGGAGATGAATATGGCAAGTAGCAATCCGCCGGCGGACGCCGCAATTTGGATGATTGCGCCTTTCCAACCTTCTCCATAACCGTGGGCGGCTGAATAAACCAATATACATCCGTACGTGGAGAGTATGGCGCATAGCACGATGAGACGTAGATTTGCATAACGAGTAAACGAACGCAGATGGTCCATCAAGGTTTTGTTTCCGGTCATTTGCTCACCTCCTATTTTATCGTTAACAGGTATATTATACCGAACTTTTTCTAATGTTGCAAGATTCCTCTTTCATTTTTTGAAAAATATGTTATAATGTTTGTAATACTTGATGTTGTGGAGTGTGGGGGTGTGTGTATGCGTGAAACGTTTCGCTCGGAATCTGTCGCTATGACAGAGAAATATGGCAAGAAACTAGCGGCCGAGCTTACAAGCGGTACTGTATTGGCTTTGTTTGGCGGCATGGGAATGGGAAAGACGGCTCTCGTTCGCGGCATAGCCTCCGGTCTAGGGCTATCGGCTGATGTTTCCAGTCCTACCTTTGCACTGGTGCACGATTACGGCGGTCGTCCGCCGCTGGTACATTTTGATATGTACCGCGTAACCGGTTGGGAGGATCTATATTCGACCGGCTTTTTTGACTACTTGGATGCGGGCGCCATATTAGTGGTTGAGTGGAGTGAGAACATTGTTTCCGCCTTACCTGAGGATGCAATTCGCTTGCATATTTCCCGCGTGGATGAAACGACACGATTAATCGAAAGAGAGTGACGATATGGCTTTGATTTTAGCGATAGACACATCGGCGAAACCGGTTTCCTGTGCGTTGGCCGAGGATTCTCGCGTGCTTGCTTCTTTTTATGCCAATACCGGTTTGACGCATAGCCAAACGTTGATGCCTATGATCGAGTCTTTGCTACGCGTGTCTGAACGTACTGTGTCCGACCTGAATGCGGTGGCTGTCAATGTTGGCCCAGGCTCCTTTACCGGTGTGCGTATAGGTGCTTCTGCCGTGAAGGGGTTGGCCTTTACAGCAAATTTGCCTTGTGTACCGGTATCCACATTAGAAAGCATGGCTGAAAACACGGCATCTACGCCGGATGTTGTGATTTGCTGTTTAATGGATGCGCGATGTCAGCAGGTCTATGGTGCACTGTTTGAAAAGAGTGCCGATGGAACGCTTAATCGTTTATTAGATGACGAAGCCCTTACTATCGCGGAGATGGGGGAGAGATTGTCCTCGCTAGGTCGTCCTGTTGTTCTGGTGGGAGATGGTAGCGAGATGTGCTATCGCGCATGGAAAGATAGCATCCCCGATATTCATCTCGCTCCTGCTGCCGCTCGTTATCAAAACGCATCGGCAACAGCCGTGATTGCTTGTCGCGAGTTGGCTGTGGGGAATTATGTTGATGCGGAGGAGCTACAGCCCGTTTATTTACGATTACCGCAAGCGGAACGTGAACTTAATGCGCGTATGAATAACAAATAACAGATTTTGGAGGTATCATCATGTCTAAAACGCCTTTTATCGCAGACCACCCCTTAATTCAGCACAAAGTCAGTATGCTTCGCGATATTGACACCCCTTCCAATCAGTTCCGCGGACTGATTAAAGAGATTACCGAGCTGCTGGTTTATGAAGCCACTCGTGATCTGCCCACTGAAGTCGTGGATATTCAAACCCCTTTGCAGGTGGCTAAGTGCCGTGTGATCGCGGGTCGTAAGCTGGCATTTGTGCCCATTTTGCGTGCCGGTTTAGGTATGGTGGATGGCGGCTTAGAGCTGGTACCTTCTGCTCGCGTCGGCCATATCGGTATGTATCGTGATGAGGATACCTTGGTTCCGCATCCGTATTATTGTAAACTGCCCAAGGATATTAACGAGCGCGACGTGATTGTGCTGGATCCGATGTTGGCAACCGGCGGGTCTGCTGTGGATGCCATCGATCAAATCAAGACCAAGAATCCGCGTTCCATTAAGTTTATGTGCATCATTGCCGCTCCTGAGGGACTGAAGAACCTTACAGAAAAGCATCCCGATGTTCAGGTGTATTGTGCCTCTTTGGATGAGAAACTAAACGAAAATGGCTATATTCTTCCTGGTTTGGGTGATGCCGGCGATCGCATTTTCGGCACAAAATAATATTTGACAGCCTTTGCTGAAAAATTCAGCAAAGGCTGTTTTTATGTATTGTATTGTCTATATTTTTGTGCTATAATCAGTCTATATATTTAATAAGGGGGGTAATAGCTCTGGATACGCAAACGGTTGCGCAGCAACTTCTTAACTGGTATTCGGCTCATTACCGCTCCTTACCATGGCGTAATGAACCGACACCGTACCATGTATGGTTATCGGAAATTATGCTACAGCAGACACGCATCGAAGCGGTTTTGCCATATTATCGTCGTTTTCTTGATACGTTGCCTTCCGTTTTTGATTTGGCCGTGGCTCCTCCAGAGTTGTTGCTGAAATTATGGGAAGGGTTGGGGTATTACTCCCGTGTGCGTAATATGCAAAAGGCGGCGCAAATCGTTGTAAACGAGTATAACGGCGTCCTTCCTGCCGATTACGACGCTTTGTTGGCGTTGCCTGGTATTGGCGCGTATACAGCCGGCGCCATCGCTTCCATTGCGTACGATATTCCTGTGCCGGCCGTGGACGGAAACGTGATGCGTGTTTTGGCGCGTTTGACAGCGGATGATACCGATGTGTTATCCGGCGAAGGAAAGAAAAAGTTTACCGCGCTGGCGTGGGAATTAGTTCCGGAGAAGATGGCTGGTCGATTCAATCAGGCGTTGATGGAATTGGGTGAGACAGTCTGCATTCCTAATGGTGCCCCACATTGCGAGATATGCCCGCTGCGCGGTGAATGCGAAGCGTACCGTCAGAAATTGACCTCTACATTACCTGTTCGTGTTAAAAAGACGGTTCGTCGTGTGGAAGACAGACGGGTGGCGTTAGTCCGTGTTGAGAGTAATCCACCGATGGTTCTGTTGCATAAGCGTGACGGCGATGGATTGCTGGCGGATTTGTGGGAGTTGCCAAACACGCTGTCGGAGGATCCGAAGGAAAGTCTGCCTATCGAATTGCGCGGCAGATGTGTCAAAATTGGTGATCTACCTGCGTGTAAGCATTTGTTTTCTCATATCGAATGGCGTATGGTCGGTTCTATTTATGCACTAGAGGGAGCTGGGGAGTTACCCGCGGGTTTTGCGCTTGCTGATTTACGCGCATTGTTAACTGCATTTCCTCTGCCTTCTGCCTTTCGTGTGTATGCCAAAATGTTGCCACAATTATTGAGCGAGGAGAGTTGAAGATGGATCAAAGAACGGATTATCTCAGCTGGGATTCCTATTTCATGGGGATTGCTTTGTTGTCCGCACAGCGCAGTAAAGATCCCGGCACCCAAGTTGGCGCTTGCATTGTTGGCCCTGATAATAAGATTCTATCTGTGGGTTACAACGGTATGCCCACCGGTTGTGCGGATGATCAGATGCCTTGGGCACGCGTAGGCGCTCCAATGGAGACGAAGTATTTGTACGTGTGCCACGCGGAATTAAACGCTATCCTCAATTATTCCGGTGGTAATATTCGCGGTGCGACTGTATATTGTACGCTGTTTCCTTGTAACGAGTGCGCTAAGGCGTTGATTCAGTCCGGTGTGAAGCGCGTGGTATACTTGAGTGATAAGTACGCTGAAAGCGATTCGGTACAAGCGTCCAAGTATATGTTCAAATTAGCCGGCGTGATCTTTGATGCCTATGAAGCGAAGGATCGCTCTGTGACTTTGGAGTTGTGATATGATGGGTGTTGCGTTAGTAACCGGTGCCTCCGGCGGTATTGGTCGTGCAATTGCACTGCGCTTAGCTGAGGATGGCTATGCGGTAGCGGTACATTGCCACCACAATGAGCATAAGGCGCAGGAAGTTTGTAACGAGATTGTTGCTATGGGCGGTCAGGCGGAGGTGTTTGTGTGCGATATCACCGATGCGGATGCAGTAGACTACATGGTTAATGAAATCTGCCGCACACTAGGTTGTGTGACGGTGTTGGTGAACAACGCCGGTATTGCACAACAAAAGCTATTTACCGACCTTTCGGTGGATGAATGGCAACGTATGATGGCAGTCCATGTGGACGGTGCGTTTTACGCTTGTCGAGCGACATTACCCGATATGATTCGCGCACACAGTGGTTCCATCGTCAATGTATCCTCTATGTGGGGACAGACCGGTGGTTCTTGTGAGGTGCATTATTCTACCGCAAAGGCGGCATTGATCGGTTTAACAAAGGCTTTGGCCAAAGAGGTTGGTCCGGCCGGTGTGCGGGTGAATTGTGTGGCTCCGGGTGTGATTCAGACCGAAATGTTAGCAGAATTCAGCCGTGAGACGCTCAATGATTTGGCGGATGAAACACCTCTGTGCCGTTTGGGTACACCTGAGGATGTGGCGGCGGCGGTTTCATTTTTGGTGTCGGATGGAGCCGGGTTTATCACCGGACAGGTGCTGGCTCCCAACGGCGGTATTGTGATCTGATTTACGGAGGTATATTACGATGAAAATGGCGATTGCGTGCGATCATTCCGCACTGGATTTGAAAGAAGAAGTAAAGGCTTTGTTGGCTGGTCGTGGTATTGAGTGCGAGGATTTCGGCACCTATACGACTGATAGCTGTCATTATCCGATTTATGGTGCGCGTGCGGCTCAGGCTGTGGCAGACGGTAAGTGTGATTTGGGCATTGTGATCTGCGGCACCGGTATCGGTATGTCTATGGTTGCTAACAAGATTAAGGGTATCCGTTGCGCTCTGTGTAGCGACACCTATTCTGCTAAGATGACCCGTGTACACAACAACTCTAACGTGTTGGCTTTGGGTGCGCGGGTGATTGGTGTGGAATTGGCCAAGGAGATTGTTAACGCTTGGCTGGATGCGGAGTTTGAGGGCGGTCGCCATCAAGTGCGTATTGATATGATTACGGCTCTGGAAAATGGCGAGAGCGTTGAGTGAGGCGGAGGTCCATGATGAAGAAACGTACCAAACGAACGCTGGGAGTGTCCGGCAAGGTGCTGTTGCGTCTGGTGTTGGCAACGGTGCTGTGTGCGATTTTGTATCTTTCGATGATGTTCATTGCCACTGGCATGTTCAGTGACGTGATTGGTTATCAAATTCACGAAGAACACGAAAACGGCGACATCGAGATGGTGGAGGAACACTATTACGAGAGTGGCGAAAAGCACTTATCCCAGTTGGATGTAGAAGATAACCAAGCGCTGGTTGAATTGCGTGAGGTTCCTCTAAAGACACTGAACGTATTTAACATACTTTCGCAGATTTTGATGTTAATAGTGTTGGCCATTTTCCCGTATCATATTTTGTGGGAGTTTGGTAATCGCGATGATACGAAAGTGCGTTATAAAGGGCAAGCGCCTGATCCGTATCGCGGGTTCCGCGTGGGTGCTTTTGCGATGATTCCTTATGCATTATTGTGGGTGTTGTTTGTGTTTGCAAAGTTCGGTGTTTTACCGGAGGGATATTCTCAGGTGTATCGACTTGCCAATATGCCGTTTATGCCTTATATTAACTGGTTGACCTATAATGGTGATTTGCAGAAGACGGCGATTTGGCAGATTGTATTGCTGTTGCCGATGTTGTTATATATCCCCGTTGTATGCGGTATTTCTTATCGTTTGGGTCACAAGCAGTTCTCTATTCGTGAACATCTGATTTTTGCGAAAAAAGAGAAAACGCCCATTCATTAAGACGATTGACGACATAAAGCTTTGCAATGCCAACATACTCTGTTTCGGAGGTGTTGGTTATGCGCGTATGGTGTGTGATTCTGTGCGCTTGTCTTCTCATCGGCAGCGTGGGATGTTCTGACGCTGCAAATGCATCGGCACAATTTGGTGTGGTGCTTCTCGATCCCGGGCATGGCGGTTTTGACGGCGGTGCGGTGGCGGAGGATGGTGCCATAGAAAAGCATTTGAATCTAGCGATCGCGCTGTGTTTGCGAGATTTCCTGTATGTCTGTGGTGTGCCTGTGGAGATGACGCGGAATACGGACGTCGGGTTGGAAGAAAATTCCGCCGCCACCATTCGAGAGAAAAAGGTGAGCGACATGCGCCGTCGGTTGTCTATGTACAATAAGGCGTCTTTGGTGATTTCATTGCACCAAAACAAGTTTACCGTACCCAAATACAGCGGTACACAATTGTTTTATTCCGCTAACCATCCCGATAGCGTTGTCCTAGCCCAGAGTATACGCGAATCGGTTGTAGCTTGGATACAACCGCAAAACACGCGAGAACTGAAAAAGGCAACAGACGACGTTTATCTGTTACATCATACCTCGACTCCGGCTGTCTTGGTGGAGTGTGGTTTTCTGTCCAATCCTGAAGAGAGAGAGAAGCTGAAAACTCCTGCTTATCAACAGCAAATGGCATTCGCGGTGATGGTGGGATATTGGAACTATCAAATACAGAATTGAGGTGAGGGCTGTGGCCTCTAAGACCAAAACGATTTATGCATGTACCGAGTGTGGTGCGGAGTCGTCCAAATGGTATGGACGCTGTCCGTCATGTGGTGCATGGAATAGCATGGAAGAGCAGATCCAAACACAAGTCAGCGCCGGCGGTGTTAATGTAGCGGCTGCTAAGGTACAGTCCATTGCCGCTATTCAGCCCAATGATCGTCAGCGGTATCATACGGGTCTGGCAGAACTAGACCGTGTTTTGGGCGGTGGCATCGTTCGCGGTGGATTGATGCTCATCGGCGGTGATCCTGGTATCGGTAAATCCACCTTGTTGCTGCAAATTTGCCAGCATCTTGGCCGTGAGCATACGGTGCTCTATGTGTCCGGCGAGGAGTCCGAGGGACAGTTAAAAATGCGTGCTGATCGCCTTGGTGTTACCGGTGACAATCTACTGGTGCTGTGCGAGAACGATATGGATACGGTTTTGTCGGCGATACGTGATCAAAAACCGGACGTGGTGATCATCGATTCGATTCAGACCATGAATTTGGCAGAGATTGCCTCTGCTTCGGGCAGTGTGACGCAGGTGCGCGAATGTACGTCTTCGATTCAGAGGCTGACTAAGCGTATGGACATTTCTACTTTTGTTGTAGGGCACGTGAACAAAGATGGTGCTATTGCCGGTCCTAAGGTGATGGAACACATCGTGGATTGCGTGTTGTATTTTGAAGGCGATCGACATTCCAGTTATCGTTTGTTACGTTGTGTCAAGAATCGTTACGGATCTACCAATGAGATCGGCGTGTTTGAGATGGGGGAGACTGGCTTAATTGAGGTGGAAAACCCCTCTATGATGTTACTTACCGGTCGTCCTTTAGATGTTAGTGGTGCGTGTGTCGCATGCACCATTGAGGGCACACGGCCGATGCTGGCAGAAGTACAGGGCCTGGTGTCGCCTACAAGTTTCGGCAATCCACGGCGAATGGCTACGGGTTTTGATTGCAATCGACTGTCTTTGATTTTAGCTGTGTTGGAGAAACGCGCTGGGTATTTATTTTCGAATTTAGATACATACGTCAACATCGTAGGTGGTTTGTGGTTGGATGAGCCGGCAATGGATCTGCCGGTGGCGTTGGCGCTGATTTCTGGACTCAAGGATGTGGTCGTTTCTTCGGATACGGTTGCATTTGGAGAAATAGGTTTGACCGGCGAAATACGCGCGGTATCCAATGCGGATGTGCGCATTTCTGAGGCGGCGCGAATGGGATTTCGACGCGTCATTATACCGTACCACAATCTATCCGGTATTGATAAACGGAGTGATATTACGGTGGTTGGCGTAAAAACGGTGCGAGAAGCATTTGAGGAAATTCAGCAATAAGCGGAGTGTGAATCATGAGTGAGAAGAAGCGCGACGTGCTTTTCTTGTTGCTTTCGGTATTTGCGACCGGTGTTGTGTTCTTTTCACTGGGAGTGACTGCGGCAGATCGTCTTGGTCTGGTGCATGAAAAACAGGTGGTCGTAACGCTGCCACCTGAGAAAATGACTACAAAAACCACGGCTTTTCAAGGCCGGATTGAACTGAATACTGCGACGAAGGAAGAATTGATGCAGATTGACGGCATTGGTGAGAAGACGGCGCAAAACATCATCGACTACCGTGAGAGCATCGGCGGCTTTCGGTACTTAGAGCAGCTGTTGTATGTGAATGGTGTCGGGGAGTCGAAATATAATAGTTGGGTTCCTTATTTGATGGTGAACGGTGTGGGGTGTAATGACACTACAACCACTGTGGATACCAGTAGCACAAGTTTACATATCACCACCCAAACGACGGTGCGTACAGGAAAGTTTCACTTAAATCACGTGACAAAAGAAGAGCTTATGACTATTAGCGGTGTGGGCGAGAAAATAGCGACGTCGATTATCATATATCGTGAGCAGATTGGTGGCTTCACCGCTATGGAACAACTGTTGAACATTGAAGGGATCGGCGAAAAACGATTCGCTGTTTTATGTGAACATTTAATGTTAGATAATGAATGATCCTGGAAGGGAGATATAACTTATGCCCGTATCTGTTACCTCTTTTGATCGTCTGAGTGATGGTCGCTTAGTGGAAAAGATAACTCTTACAAACGAAAACCAGACGAAAGTATCCTTGCTCACACTGGGCGCTTCTATCCAATCCTTTGTGTTTGAGGGAAAGGATATTGTGCTTGGCTTTGATCGAGCTGCTGACTATTTCGAGTCAGGGGCATATATCGGTGCCACTGTGGGACGTGTGTGCAATCGCACGGCGGATGGTTCCTTTGTTTTGAATGGGACAACCTATACGCTGAATTGCAATGAGCTGGATCGTCGCGTACACCTGCATGGCGGTAACGTTGGATTTGATAAGAAAATCTGGGAGTGTACCGTGTTGGATAACGGCGATGAGCCGTCGGTGGCTTTTGAAATGGAAAGTGCCGATGGCGAAGAAGGATATCCCGGTAATCTTCGTGTACGCTTGGTGTACACGTTGACAGCGGACAATGCGCTGGTGTTGGATTATACGGCCGGTGCAGATGCGGACACGCCGCTCAACCTCACAAATCACGTGTATTTCAATCTTAATGGGTGTGATGGAGATACGGTTTGCAACCATCCTTTGCGCATCTGTGCTGAGGAATATACGCCTGTGACAGAGCGTTTGGTTCCTACGGGTGATTATGCTCCCGTAGAGGGCACATGTATTGATTTTCGTGCATTCCGCTTGATTGGTGAAGCTTTAGAAGGCGAAGATGCTTGTATGTCTTACACAGGCGGCGTAGATCATAATTTTGTGTTAGCGTACGGGCGCAGGCCGTTCTCTGAGGCGGCGGTGGCATACAGTCCCACAACCGGCATTCGTATTACCTGTTGCACCGATTTGCCCAGCGTCCAGGTATATACTGGTAACTTCTTAGATGAAAAGGGCGGTAAATACGGGTTGAAATGGGGTAAACACCACGGTTTTTGTTTGGAAACTCAGTTCTGTCCCAACAGTGTGAATGAGCCTCGTTTCCCCTCCATTATTTTGAAAATGGATGATGTCTTTACCTCTCGTACAAGTTATCGTGTGGATAAGATGGGGGAGAGTGACTAATATGCGTGTAATTACTGGTTTGGCTCGTGGCAGACGGTTAGATACTCTGCCTGGAGAAGCTACTCGCCCTACCTCTGAAAAAGTGAAGGAAAGCCTTTTTTCGGCTATTCAATTCGATATTGAAGGCAGACGGGTGCTGGATTTGTTTGCCGGTTCGGGTCAGTTGGGCATTGAGGCGCTCAGCCGTGGTGCCTCCGGCTGTGTGTTTGTGGATAAGAACACCGAGGCGGTTAAGATTATTCGTCAGAATCTGCAGCACACCGGTTTGTCTGCATCGGCGCAAGTGCTGGGTACGGATGCGTTATCGTATCTTACACGGCCCGGAGATCGATTTGACCTGGTATTCCTAGATCCGCCCTATGCGGCAGAACTGTTGGTGCCCGCTTTAAATAAGGTGGCGCCGCTAGTAAATGACGGTGGTATCATCGTGTGTGAAACTGAGGATGGTATTGCGTTGCCACAACGCGTCGACCGCTTTGCGGTGGCAAAAACCTATCGCTTTGGTCGTATTTTTGTTTGGTTGTATCGTTATAATGTGGAAGGGGAGGATGACGCATGAAGATCGCAGTTTGCCCCGGCAGCTTTGATCCGGTAACCATTGGCCATTTGGATATTATCGCCCGCGCCTCCAAACTGTTTGATCGCGTGATTGTGGTGGTGATGTCCAATGCGACAAAATCACCGTTGTTTAATCAGGTGGAGCGAATGGGACTGTTGCAGCGTGCAATTTCTGCCGTCGGTATTGACAACGTGACGGTTGACTGCTATGATGGATTACTAGCAGATTATGTTAAGATGCGTAACGCGACTGCCATTGTGAAAGGTTTGCGCGCTATGTCGGATTTTGAATACGAATTCCAGATGGCGTTGACCAACCGTAAGATTTATCCTGAAGCGGAAACGGTGTTTTTAACTACGGCGGCAGAGAATATGTATCTCTCTTCCAGCCTGGTGAAACAAGTGGCACAACTGGGTGGAGACATCTCCGATTTTGTGCCTGCCTGTATCCTTCCCGATATTACAGAAAAGTTTAGAAAGGAATCATAACTATGAGCAAGAACATTGAAGAGATTTTGGAGCAGTTGGACGATATGCTGGATACCGCTTGGGCGATGCCTCTGTCCGGTGGTAAGGTGATTGTGGACGGTGAGCGCGTTCGTGATTTGTTGGATGCTATCCGCGCCAGCCTGCCCTCTGAGATTCGTCAGGCTCGTGCTATCGTGCAGGATCGTGCTGAAATCGTGGATACGGCCAAGAAGGAAGCAGAGACCATCATCCGTAATGCGGAGGAGCGCCGTAACCAGATCCTTTCTCATGAGGAGATTGTGATACAGGCTCAGGAAAAGGCCAATGAGATTCATGCGCAGACCCAGAAGCGTGCCCGCGAGATGCGCCGTAGCGCTCAGGAATATACCGAGGATATCCTGCGCCGTACCGAGGAGATTTTGGCACAGCAGGTTGGCCAGGTGCGTCAAGCGCGCACTTCCTTGCGTAGCAATAAGCAGGGCGAAACGTCTGCGGAATAATTTTGCGTCAAAAGAGGCAGGCGTTAATACGCCTGCCTTTGTTTGTAGCGATAGGGTGATGATATGACAGCAAAGCTGTACATTGGTACTGTGTGCAAATTTTTACTTGGTGTTGTTTTGGTGGGGGTGTTGATATTTCTTCCTGCTGGCACGTTGGCATTTTTCAACGGTTGGTTGCTGATGGGAGTGTTGTTTCTGCCAATGCTTTTGGTGGGGATTGTGATGATGGTGAAAGCCCCCACGCTGTTACAAAAACGTTTGCACAGCAAAGAAAAAGAACAGGATCAGCAGATCGTAGTGAAACTGAGCGGCCTCATGTTTGTGATTGGATTCATTGTTGCCGGTTTGGGCTATCGTTTTGGTTGGTTTATGCTCCCGATAGGAGTTTCTGTAGGTGCAGCGGTAGTTTTAATCCTTTCTTACGTTTTGTATGTGGAAGTTTTACGTGAAAATGCGTATGTATCCCGCACTATTGTTGTACAAGAGGGACAGAAAGTGATTGACACCGGTTTGTACGGCGTGGTACGTCATCCAATGTATGGTGCGACGTTGTTTATGTTTTTGTCGATACCCTTGATTCTAGGTTCGGTATATGCGTTAGGCGCTTTCCTTGCTTATCCGCTAATTATCTCAAAACGTATCAAGGGTGAGGAAGCTTTGTTAGAGCGGGAATTAGACGGCTATGGTAGTTATAAGGATCGCGTGAGATATCGATTGATTCCTTTTGTGTGGTAACGTATGGAGCAAATATGAAAAAGAGAAATTGGTTTAAAGTCATTGGCATTATACTGTGCTGTGTAATGATATGTGGCATAATCAGTGTGTTGTTGATAAATGCTCGTGTGAAGGCCGTAGGGCAGCCGCGTATCTTGAGTGTTGATGAGGCAGCGCGGTTAAAAGACGTGGATTGCATTATCGTCCTTGGTTGTCAGGTTTATGATGATGGAAGTTTGAGCGGTATGCTCCATGATCGCTTGCGCAGGGGTGTTGAATTGTATGAAGTCGGCGTGTCTTCCAAATTGTTAATGAGCGGCGATCATGGCCGGAACAACTATAACGAAGTTGGGGCTATGAAAGCCTATGCCATCGAGAAGGGTATTCCTTCCGAGGACGTATTTATGGACCATGCCGGTTTTTCTACGTACGATACGATTTGTCGTGCGAAAGAGGTATTTCTTGCGCGTAAAGTTGTGATTGTGACACAGGAGTATCATTTGCCGCGTGCTTTGTACATTGCCGAGAAACTGGGAATGCAAGCATACGGCGTGTCTGCGGATTATTATCAGTACATCGGTCAGACCAAACGTGATGTGCGTGAAGTAGCAGCGCGATGTAAAGATTTTGTTAAGTGTATCTTTAAGCCGGATCCCATGTATCTGGGAGAAGCGATTCCTGTATCGGGTGATGGAAATCTGACGGATGA
>JAZNED010000113.1:0-20607 GCA_045588425.1 Acutalibacteraceae bacterium | reverse complement strand
CTCCATTTCCATCTTCCACAGTTCGTCGACGGTCTTTTGATTATCGGGGTACCAATAAACGGAGGTGTTGTGATACACTGTGGTAATCAGTTGTCCATCCGCATCCGTTTGGTCAACAAAGCGGTTCCAAACGACGATTTTATAGGTCAAGGCGGAATATTGCCGTGTTCCGCCGTCCTTGGCCGGACCGATAGGAACGGGTACAAATAAAATCAAAGCAATCGCAACCATAACAGCGATGGAAACAACAACACTCTTTTTCATAGCACACCTCCTTTACTATCTACTTCGATTGTAACAGAGTTGCCACAAAAATGCAAGTGCGACATTTTCACACTTCCGATCCACTTCGCCAACCAAACTTTCCTTTTTCATTCGCAAGTCATTCACTTTTTCACAAAAATACATCAAAAAAGCGAAAAACAGCAACCAAAAGTTGCGAAAAGTAGTATTTTCCTCTTGCAATTCGCAAAAAACAGGTGTATGATGGTATCGGTGTGCTAAAGCACATATATATTGTGTATTATTTCAATAAATCATATAGGAGGACACTATGACTATTGGTGAAAAACTCATCAATCTGCGCAACGCCGCAGGCATGTCGCAGGATGCGCTGGCAGAGGCTCTGTCCGTATCCCGCCAGTCGGTTTCCAAGTGGGAGACCGATCAGGTACAGCCCCAGATTGAGAAAGTGATGCAGATCTGCAAGCTGTTCAGCGTCTCCGCTGACGACCTGCTGGACGACGGCAAGGTGGTCGACCGTGCACCGCTGGCCAACGGCTGCCGCAACAAGTATTTCGGCACCGACGGCTTCCGCGGCGAGGCCAACTGCAACCTGACCTCTATGCAAGCCTACAAAGTAGGCCGTTTCCTCGGCTGGTATTTCCGCTCTCCCCTCTCCGGCTGCACCGACGAGAACTATCGTCCCCGTATCGTGATCGGTAAGGACACCCGCCGCAGCAGCTACATGCTGGAATACTCCATCGTGGCGGGCATCACTGCCAGCGGTGCCGATGCACACATGCTGCACGTCACCACCACCCCCAGCGTGTCCTACGTGACCCGCGTGGACGAGTTTGACTGCGGTATTATGATCACCGCCAGCCACAACCCCTTCTACGATAATGGCATTAAAGTCATCAGTAAGAGCGGCGAAAAGCTGGACGACGACACCACCGCTCTCATCGAGTGCTACCTCGACGGCGACCTGAAAGCGCTGGGCATTGATGGAGATGATCTGCCCTTGGCCAAGCGTGAGCACATCGGTTGCATCGTGGACTATGTGGCCGGTCGTAACCGCTATGTGGGCTATCTGATCTCCATCGCCTCCAACTCCTATAAGAAACTGCGCATCGGTCTGGACTGCGCCAACGGCGCCAGCTGGATGATCGCCAAGGCAGTGTTTGACGCGCTGGGTGCCCAGACCGTCATCATCGGCGATCAGCCCGACGGCCTCAACTGCAACCGCGACTGCGGCTCCACCCACATGGATAAGCTGTGCGAACTGGTGAAGGAGCAGAAGCTGGACGTAGGCTTTGCCTTTGACGGCGATGCCGACCGTTGCCTGGCTGTGGACGAAAACGGCAACGTGGTGGACGGCGACGCCATGATGTATATCCTCGGCCTGCGCCTGAAGAACCGCGGCATGCTGAACAAGAACACCGTAGTGGCCACCGTGATGTCCAACAGCGGCTTCTTCGCCAGCCTGAAGAAGGTAGGCATCGACGTGGACCAGACCAAGGTGGGCGACCGCTTTGTATACGAGTCCATGCAGAAGAATGATTTCAGCCTGGGCGGTGAACAGTCCGGCCACATCATTATGAAGAAATACGCCACCACCGGCGACGGCATCCTCACCGCCATTATGATTGCTGAGGAGATGTGCGACCGCAAGATGAGCCTCTCCAAGCTGGCCGAGCCTGTCATGCTGTATCCCCAGTATCTGCTCAACCTGCGGGTGAAGGACAAGAAGGCCGCCATGAGCGATCCCGCCGTGCTGGAAGCACAAAAGGCCACCGATGCCCTCATTAACGGCGCCGGCCGCACCCTGCTGCGCCAGAGCGGTACCGAGCCCGTTGTCCGCGTGATGGTGGAGGCCGAGACCACCGAACTGTGCGAGAAGTATGCGGCGATGATCGCCGACGTGATCAAGGAAAGGGGTCATTGCGTTGAATAAGTTGGTTAAAACCGCCGACCTGTACGATTGTCAAGTTCCCTACCTCAAGGATCTGTTTAACTCTTGCGAGTACCCTTGGGAGATGCTCCCCAAGATCAAGGAGCACATCCTCTCCCTCATTGAGGCGGGACTACCTGATTTCACCGAGATCAAACCCGGTGTATGGGTGGGTAAAGATGTGAAGATCGCCGACTACGTGACCATCCAGGCTCCCGCCATCATCGGTCACGGCACCGAGATTCGCCCCGGTGCGTATATCCGCGGCAGCGTCATCACCGGTGAGAACTGCGTGCTGGGCAACTCCAGCGAGTTTAAGAACTGCATCCTGCTGGATCGGGTGCAGTGCCCCCACTACAACTACGTGGGCGACTCTGTGCTGGGCAACAAGGCCCACATGGGTGCCGGCTCCATCTGCTCGAACCTGAAGTCCGACGGCAAGCCGGTGGTCATCCACGGTGACGAGGACATCGTCACCGGTCTGCGCAAGATCGGCGGCATCCTTGCCGACTATGCCGACGCCGGCTGTGGCTGTGTCATCAACCCCGGCACCGTCATCGGCAAGCGCACCACCATCTATCCCCTGACCTCCCTGAGAGGCGTCTACCCTGCCGACTGCATCGTGAAGACCACCAATACCGTTGTTGTGAGAAAGGAAAATGCGTAATGAAATACATCGTTGTTAACACTTATGAAGAACTGAGCAACAAGGCCGCTGACCTGATTGCGGCTCAGATTCTGGTCAAACCCAACTGCGTGCTGGGTCTGGCCACCGGCTCCTCCCCCGTTGGCACCTACAAGCGTCTGATCGCGGACAACGAGGCGGGCAAGATTGACTTCTCCACCGTCACCAGCGTCAATCTGGACGAGTACGTGGGTCTGGACGGCTCCAACGACCAGAGCTATCGTTATTTCATGAACGACAACCTGTTCAACCACGTGAACATCGATAAAGCCAAGACCTTTGTTCCTAACGGCTGCGCCGCCGATCTGGCCGCCGAGGGTAAGGCTTACGACGAGATGATCAAGGAGTTGGGCGGCATCGACCTGCAGCTGCTGGGCATCGGTCTGGATGGTCACATCGGCTTTAACGAGCCGGACAGCGTCTTCACCGGCCCCACCCACGAGGTGAAGCTGGACGAGTCCACCATCGAGGCCAACGCCCGCTTCTTCGCCAGCAAGGAGGAGGTTCCCACCACCGCCATCACCATGGGTATGCTGTCCATCATGCAGGCCAAGAAGGTACTGCTGGTGGCCAACGGCGCTAAGAAGAAGGCCATCGTGGAGAAGGCGTTCTTCGGCCCCATCGATCCTCAGGTGCCTGCCTCCATCCTGCAGCTCCACCCCGATGTGACCGTCATTTTCAGCGAGAACTAAAAGATAAAAAAAGAGCCTGACCGCTTGGTCAGGCTCTTTTTTTATTACAAATAATCCCGCATTTGCTTGCTGAGTTTTTCCTCCAGCTTAATCAGGCGCTTGCAAATGTCCTTGGACACCTCGTCGGCGGCGGCATACTGGTTGAGATAGCGAGAAAGGGACTTGACACCCATATCGCACCCGCTCACCATCAGGTCGGCGATGGTGGCGTCGGATTCGTCCATGGCCATCTTCATATTGGTCTTCATCCAGGACATACCCTTAGCAATGGGATTGGGATCCTTACCGTCGTCCCGGTATTTTTCCAGCAGTTCCTGCACCTCGGCGTCCAGCTCCTGATGCTCCTTCTTACACTTAGAGAGGCATTCCCGCATCTTCTCCGCACGCACCCGATTGAGCACGTCATCGATGGAGTCCACCCCCATCTGGATGCCGGCGTCACATTCGCGGAGCAACTTAATGGTATCTTGTTCGATCATACTACCACTCCTTTCAGCGGTAGTATGCCCGAAAAGTTCTCAATATTTCAGCTGTTGCACCGCATTGAAGGCGATTTTCACCTCATCACGGGTAAAGGTACGTAAGGTTTTCTTGTTCGGCAAGCCCCACACATTAAACAGCCGTGGGCCGATCCACTCACCGTAGGCAGTGGGTTCAAACACACCCCGCAACACCGACAACGCCGCACGACGCGGCGGCATAAAGATCACCTTCATGGGGTGCTTGATGATGCGATACAGCCATTGGGGATAGTGGTCGGTGATACCGGTGAGGGTAATACCGGGATGTACCACCGACAAGGTGATGCCCTTTACATCCGCAAATCGCTCATACAGCGCCAACATTAGGTGACGCTTGGCGTTGCCGTACACCTTGGAGGCGGCGGTACGAGCGGCAAAATCCGTGTCAGCAGGATCAATCTTGGAATAGTTATGGGCGATACTACCCACGCACACCACGCGCCCGTCCACTGCCGCCATCGGTGCCAGTAACCGCTCGGTGAGTACATAAGGCGACAAGCAGTTGATCTGAAACACGTTATCCACCCCCTGCGCCGTGGTGTGGCGCGGGATGGCATAGGCGCCCGCGTTGTGAATCAGCACGTGGGGCGGTGTCTGTGCGAGAATTTCTGCGGCGACATTCACCGATTGAGCATCCTCCAAATCGAGGGGGATGAACTGCGCCACCACGTCGGGATAATCGGCGCGCAGTTTGTCAATCAGCGCCTGCGTTTTCGCCTCGTTGCGGCAACAGAGCCACAACTCGGCATCTAGCCGTGCCAAATGGCGACACAGCTCTTCGCCAATGCCGCCGGTGGCACCGCACACCGCCACTCTCTTTCCCACCAAGCTATGAGTATGGCGGGCAAACCAACGATCGTACATAGGAATCCTCCTAACCGAAAAGCCGACTCGGACGAGTCGGCTTTTTCACTTACTCCAAATACTCAAAAGCCTCCAGCCAAGCGCGCTTAATCAACTCATGACCAGCGGGCGTGGGATGCACGCCGTCAACCGACCAATGTGCGGCAGGAGCCTGCTCGCAGGCGGCGTCAAAGATAGGCTGTAGCTCGATAAGGGGCAGATGGTACTTCTCCGCCACATGGCGTACCGCCTCTGCCTTGGCCGCCACGTCGGTCTGGAAGTGATCCCAGCGGTCGGGCTGTTCCTCGGTGGCCTTGGTCGCCCACCCCTCCAATACAAAGGGGGAAATCAGCATCAAGCGGATGCCGGGACAGGCAGCCTGCACCTCCTCAATCATCATACCGTAGATTTTTTCAAACTTCTCATCCTCCACGCCGTTCTGCCACTCGATCTCATGCCAGGCATCGTTGACGCCCACATAAATGCTGGCGTAATCGGGCTTGAGGTTGATGAAATCCCATTTAATACGGGCGTAAATGTCCACAATACGGTTGCCGCTGATACCACGGTTAAGGAACTCGAAATCATTGGGACGATCTACGCCCAAAGCACCCGCTACGCGAGAAGGATAGCCCATGCCCAAACAGTTGGGATTTTCGCGATCACGAGCGACATCTGTGATGGAATCGCCTTGGAACAAAATCAGCTTTTTCATTCTTATCTCTCCTTTAATTCCTCAAATGCCGCCAGCCAAGCCCGCTTAATCAGCTCGTGACCGCCGGCGGTAGGATGAGCGCCATCCCCCGTCCACACAGCGGCCTCCGCGCGCTCACAGGCGGCATCGTACACCGCCTGCATATCTACAAAGGGCAGGTTGTACTTTTCTGCCAATTTGCGCACCACCTCGATACGGGAAGCTACGTGAATGCGGAACTGATTGAGGCGATCCGGCTGTTCCTCGGTGTTGCGAGAGAACAGCCCCTCCATAATGGCGGGACCGATCAGCATCACCTTCACATTAGGACAGGTGGCAAAAATCTCCTCTAACAGGTCAGTATACATCTGTTCAAATTCATCAGTGACGATGGGACGACCTTGATCCAACTCCGCCCACGCATCATTGGTGCCGATGAAGATACTGAGATAATCAGGCTTGAGATCCAGCAAATCCGCCTGACGGCGATTATACAGATCCACCAATAAATCACCGCCGACACCTCGGTTGACATACTCATACACACCCGGATATTCAGCGGTTAGGTAAGCCGCTGTCAGTAGCGGATATCCGTAGCCAAGACTGTAAAAATCCTCGCGATTGCGTCCTGAATCGGTGATGGAATCACCTTGAAACAAAATGCGCTTTGCCATACTGTCACTCCTCGTTGCAACCTTTTCCCCATTGTACACCCAACGCTGTCATTTAGCAAGAGAAAAACCACCTTTCCAGACAGGAAAGGTGGTTTTTGTACCATATTCGGTGGGATTGGCAACATCAGAAACCAACAGCCAAACCAATAATTAAGAAGAAAGTGAAAATGCTCAGCGTAATGATGGAGCACACCAAACCGGCATTCGCCATACCATTCGTCTTTCCGACAGAGTTCGCCTTGCTCTTACCAATAGCACCCAAAATAATACCGGCAACCGAAAAGAAGAAGCTGATGGCCACAAAACCGGCCTCTCCGGTAAACCAGAAAATAACAAAAACCAAAGCAAAAATACCCATAATCATAGCGGGGATACCCAAGCCCTTGCCGGGAACACTGTCATCCCCCTCCGCAGACTGTACAGGCACGCTGTACTGCGGGGGATACTGAGGAGCCACGTACTGAGGAGGAGCGTACTGAGGAGCCTGAGGAGCCACATACTGAGGCGGTGCATACTGGGGAGCCTGAGGAGCCACGTACTGGGGTGCCTGCTGAGGAGCCTGCTGAGCCGCCGCGCTGGCGCTTTGAGGCTGACCGCAAACGGTGCAAAATGCCACACCTTCATCGATCTGGCTACCGCAATGCTTACAATAATTCATAGTTCAACACTCCTTTTCCTTGCGCTTTCTATCGAAACGCTCAAGTTCATTATATAATATGTCGGGGTTGGTGTCAACACCCGCTAAAAAAGCAAGCCGTATTTTCACTTATTTCGCATCAATTTGACACATTCTCATGGTCTGCAGGGCAGCGGCGTGGGTTTCGGGAGTTACACCGGCGCACAGATCGCCCTCCACAGCAATAGACACTTCGGGAAAATGTGCCTTGAGCAACAGAGCATTGGACACCACGCAGATGTCGGTGCACAAGCCAATCAGCGTCACGTCGAAATTCTCCTCCCCCGCCATTGAACCAATGAGATACGGCAGATCCGTTGAACCAAAGGTGGGCTTTTCCACTGCTGTCCATTCCCGCTCGCTTAGAGCCGCCGCTACGCCGACATCCAATTGCCAGCCGGCGGTGTCTTTTACGCAATGCACTACCGGAAGTTTCTTGCCCTCGGCGGTATCCAAATAGGTATCGGGATGAGTATCGTAGGTAACGATAATCTCGCCGTCAAATCCACGAATACGCTCACACACGGCGGGGACGATGGCCATCGCTTCGGGAGTGCCGAGGGCACCGTCCACGAAATCCTTTTGCATATCGACTACGATCAAAAAGTGTTTCATAGAATCACCTCAAATACTGTAAAATCTCTTCTGCCACGCCTCTATCGCCTGTTCAGCGGCGGCAATAGCATCGCCATTCCGCTTGCCCAACGCATCGGCGTGGATAGCGCACAGCGCCGTATAGGCGGGATAATACTCCGCCATGATAAAGCGGGCGTATTTCGCGTAGCGGAAATCACCAACACAGCGAAAATGCTTGTCACTCTCACGACGCACCGCCACACTGCGCCCATCGGCAACAGCGGTCAGCAGATCGTCGTAGCCGGTGGCGAAAATCAGCGAAAACTGCTTGCTGAAATGGTCGTAATCACCGCCATTTACGGTGGTGTGAGCATCGGAGGAGCCCACGATGGGGATGCGGCATCCCTCCGCGCGTAGGTCGTGGTAAACCAGCTCCAGCAGGTTGTTGCCGTTACCGGTATCATCGTTGCCACCCATCAGCTCCAGCGCATCGAAATGCCCCTGGCGCAGGTGATAGCGACACTCGTCCGGCTGATAGTTGTATTCCTGATCTGTCTCCCAGAAGGGATGGGCCAGCACCGCAAATCCACCGGCACGACGAATCTCACGGGCGATAAAAATACGGTATGCAGCCGCATAAGGGTCGGGCAAAGCAGAAAAATCCTCCTCTGCCACCATGCGTTCTATCTCCGCCTTAACATAGTCGGGATTTTCCTCAAACACAGCGGAAACATGGCGGTTCGCGTTCAGGCTCACGATGTGGAAGTAACTGCCCCCTTTAGGGTGTACCTCCTCACCATGCATCACGTAGAAGCAATCGGTGAGCCCACGCATCTCTGCCTGCAAATCGTCGGAGGGATAATAGCGTCCGTGGTCGGTGACCGCGATGAAATCGTAGCCGGCGGCACGATAGTTGCAAGCCACCTCAAAAGGCTCACCTTTACCATCAGAGCGGCAGGTGTGCAGGTGGGCATCTCCCTTATACGGGCGCAAAGCTGCCAAATCGGGGTCAACCGCATAGAGGTAATACGTCCAAGAGATCTCCTCTCCCACGCGGAATTTGACCGCGTAGCGCTGTTCCTCTGCAAAGTCCAGATCGGCACACCAGAGGCCATCGCCGCAGGCGGTCAGTGCCACCCAAGGATAGCGATCCGCGTGATGGGACCAATAATCGGGATGGTGGGAAATACCGTAAATCTCCATCGGCGACAATCGCACTTCAGGAGACACCACGTCACCCTCCAAACGGAAATACAGAGTATGTCGGCTGTGGGACGCCACCACCTTGGGGTATATCTCGGTCACGCAAAAGCCCACGCTACCCCTCCTCTCGTTAGAATAGATTAATTATACCACTCCTACCGATACTTGGCAAGCCATAAACGCAGAAAAACACCCCTGCCGCAGCAGGGGTGTTCACAAATCTTACTGATAGACGCGGATGTAGTCAATGAGGTACTCCTGGGGCAACTGGGTGTGCTCGTCGTCAGGACGCTCGTTGTCGTTCCAGTCGGACAGAGCGGTATTCACCAGAATGAACTGGGGCTTATTGAAGCAACCCAGCATATCCTCGGTCAAGGGAGCCTTGCGGGTCATCACGTCGTCGAAATACCAGCGGATCTCGCCCTCTTCCCACTCGATGGCCCAGGTGTGGAAATCGTCACCGAAGCACTCGTAGGGAGAACGATAACGCTCGATGGAGGAGTGGATGTCGTTAGCCTCCTTGGAGAAATAGTGCAGGCTCATGGTTTGCTCACCGTTGGAGCCGGGGTCATCCTCTTTACCGATCATCTCCATGATGTCGATCTCGCCGCAACGGGGCCAGTTGACGATGGGGAAATTCTCGCCCATCATCCAGAAGGCAGGCCACAGACCCTTGGAGTAGGGCAGCTTGGCGCGCATCTCCACGCGGCCGTACAGGCAGGAATACTTGCCCATGGTATTGATGGAGGCGGAGGTGTACTTGGCACCCTCATAGTCCTCACGCAGAGTGACGATGTGCAGCATGCTATCCTTCAGATAGATGTTGCAGGGACGGTCGGTGTAATACTGGGGCTCGTGATTGCGGATGAAACCGATCTCGTAATCCCAGATGTCGCGGTTGAGGGTATCGCCGTCAAAGTGCTCCTCAAATACCAGTTTATCGAATGCCATTGTTAAAACCTCCTAAAAATTTATAAAGCATTGTAAATAAGAGCCGTTAAAATAGGTTGAATCAAGAAAGTTGCCAGCAGGTCACACACCGTAGCGAAGATCACTACACCAAGGATGCTCACACCACCATCTGCCACACAGCCGAGAGAGCGTTTCAAATTCCGCAAGCAATGCTGTTTATATATCGCATACGCATACATAGCAAACACCGCTCTCAACGCAAGCACCAGCAACGGCAAACCAAACGCAACCAGTGCCGGAGCAATCGGGAGCAAACACACTGCACCAAATGCCAGTAGCACAGAAGCCAACCAGCCAACCAGTGCTTGCCAGTACATTTTACGATACGCCATCCACTCAAAAGGAATGAAAAACGCCGGAAAATGAAAATCCGTAAACCACGCCTTACTGGAACCTTTTTTGAACACTTTCAAATACTTGTCCGCATTATTATCAATAAAGCTCTCCCAATATTCCAGCGGTATCCCATCCAAATCTCCGTCGGATATCTCCACTTTGATAATGGGCTCGTGACAATAGGAGCAGTATTTCTCCCCTGCACGACACAGCCGATTGCAATTTGAACAGCGTAATTCATTCGACATGTTACATCCTCCTCTCACAACATTTCCTAATGTAAGGTGCCAGAATGTTCCATTTTGCTATTCTCGCTCTCCTTTTCATAAAATTATACGGAAAACCCTGCCAAAAGTCAATAGAAAAAGCCTTTTCCTCCACAAAACAAACCCCTTGCGTTTTTGCGAAAAGGTGACGTTGCTTGTTAAGAATATATCGAGAGTTGACAAAACGGCACGATAGATATACACTGAAACCAGCAAAATATTACAAATTTGTCATATTGGGAGGTCTGTTTATGAAAAAGTTTTCTTTGTTACTGTGCGTATTGTTGATACTCAGTTTGCTTTGTTCCTGTCAGCAAACGGACAAAAAAAGCGATAAAAAAACGAACTCTTCCGCCGGCGATACCAAAATCACCACAGGATCTTCGGACAACCGCGACAACACTTCCACCACCGCCGGCAACAACGGTGACACAGGAGGAAAGTACCTCGATGTTTTGGAAGGTCTCCCCTACACCATGGCCTGCAAGGACTACTATTCCCCCAGCAAGGACATCGACTACACCTTCAACGACGAGGGTCGCTTGAACGACGGTCTCTACCGCAGCCAAGCCGAACTGGAAAACGGGACCGGCGAGGATAAGAAAGTGATTTTGTCAGACGTCCGCCGTTATCGTGTCCAGATCACATTTGAGGCCGACGGCACCCAAACCGGAAGCTGCCTGGTCCTTCAAAATTGCGATTCCTACTACTTCCACGAGTTGGAAGCAGGACCCGACCTCGACAATCTGACCGTATTGGATGTTGAGGAGGATTATGACACCCCCACCGGTATGCATACCACCCAACTGATTCGTTTTGACCCCATCCCCATCCAAACGGTGCGTATCACTCTGTACGTCACCAGCAGAAGCGACATCGTCCTTGACGAAATCGCCATCCTCAGTCCTACCAACGGTGGAGATTCCTGGACCACCACTACCGCCACCGAGCCTACCGAAAACGACATTACCACCACCGTGCCCACCAGCACCACCTCCCCCACCACGCCCACCAACACCACCGGCACTACCGGCACACGCCCCACCAACAATGGGAGCAACAGCATCGTGGGCAGATGGACCCAACACGTGGAGGGCGACAACGTGGAGATGACCGCTTTGTATAGCTTTTTCGACGACGGCACCGGCTCCCTCATCACTTTTGGCGGCTTGGTCACGGGCGAGCTCACCTATACCTATGGTGAGAACAACCGTTACACTATAACCATCACGGCAAAATTGTTCGGACAGGAAGATTCCGATACGGGCAGCGGCTACATGTACGTGGAGGGAGATTACCTCTACGTGGTCAACGATGAGAACGAAACCACGGTGCTGAGAAAAATGACCGATGAGGAATGCGCCTTGGCGTTGGAACTCGCAGAAAAAGTCGGTGTCCGATTCTAATCGAAAGTAATTGCAGACAATATCTAACTCAGCAAAGGAGCGGCGAAAACCGCTCCTTTTGCTATTGCTGGAATTAAGCAAAGCCTCCCTTGCCTAAAGGGAGGTGGCACGGCGTAGCCGTGACGGAGGGATACCGTGCGAAGCACGGCAAACCGCTCTGCGGTTTGGAATCCCCCACCGCCTTCGGCGGAGCCCCCTTTAGGCAAGGGGGCCTTGCTCTCAACCCAACAACAAAACGGACACATCCAGTTGGATGTGTCCGTTTTTCAATTCAGTAAAAGCCGAAATTACTTCGCCTCGGAGACGGCAACGGCGCAAGCCACGGTCATACCGACCATGGGATTGTTACCGGCGCCGATCAGACCCATCATCTCCACGTGAGCGGGCACGGAAGAGGAGCCGGCGAACTGAGCATCACCATGCATACGGCCCATGGTATCGGTCAAGCCGTAAGAGGCAGGGCCGGCAGCCATGTTGTCGGGGTGCAGGGTACGGCCGGTACCACCGCCGGAAGCGACGGAGAAGTACTTCTTGCCGTTCTCGATGGCCCACTTCTTATAAGTGCCGGCCACGGGATGCTGGAAGCGGGTGGGGTTGGTGGAGTTACCGGTGATGGAAACCTCAACGGACTCCTTCTGCATGATGGCAACGCCCTCGTTAACGTCGTTACAACCATAGCACTTAACTTTAGCGCGCTCACCGTCGGAGAAGGCCACCTCGCGGACAACCTTCAGCTCGCCGGTATAGAAGTCGTAGTCGGTCTCCACATAGGTGAAGCCGTTGATACGGCTGATGATATAGGCGGCATCCTTACCCAGACCGTTCAGGATAACGCGCAGGGGGTTCTTACGAACCTTGTTAGCGGTACGAGCAATACCGATAGCACCCTCGGCGGCAGCGAAAGACTCGTGACCGGCCAAGAAAGCGAAGCAGTTGGTATCCTCGCTGAGCAGCATCTTACCCAGGTTACCGTGACCCAGACCAACCTTACGCTGGTCGGCAACAGAGCCGGGCACGCAGAAAGCCTGCAGACCCTCACCGATAACGGCGGCTGCCTCGGCAGCGTCGGTGATACCGCGCTTCAGAGCCAGAGCCACACCCATGGTGTAAGCCCAGACAGCGTTCTCAAAAGCGATGGGCTGAACGCCCTTCACGATAGCGTCAACATCGATGCCCTTAGACAGGCACAGATCACGGCACTCCTCCAGAGAGCCCAGACCGTTGTCAGCCAGGAACTTCTCGATACCGGGCATACGGCGGTCTTTACCTTCGAACTTTACATTGTTAGCCATCTGTACATTCCTCCTTTATTATTCTTCACGGGGGTCAATGTACTTCGCCGCATTGTCGAAGCGACCATACTGACCGATGTTCTTCTCATAAGCCTCGGTGGGGTTGACACCGTGACGGATGTCCTCCATCATCTTACCCAGCTTAACAAACTGGTAGCCGGTGACCTCACCTTTCTCATCCAGAGCGATCTTGGTGACGTAGCCCTCGGCCATCTCCAGATAGCGCACGCCCTTGACGTTGGTGGAATACATGGTACCGATCTGAGAACGCAGACCCTTACCCAGATCCTCCAGACCGGCGCCGATGGACAGACCGTCCTCGGAGAAAGCGGACTGGCTACGGCCGTAGACGATCTGCAGGAACAGCTCGCGCATAGCGGTGTTGATAGCGTCGCACACCAAGTCGGTGTTCAAGCACTCCAGAATGGTCTTGCCGGGCAGGATCTCGGCGGCCATAGCAGCGGAGTGGGTCATACCGGAGCAGCCCAGAGTCTCAACCAGAGCCTCCTCGACGATGCCCTTCTTGATGTTCAGGGTCAGCTTGCAAGCGCCCTGCTGGGGGGCACACCAACCCACACCGTGGGTCAGACCGGAAATGTCGCCGATCTGCTTAGCCTTAACCCACAGGCCCTCTTCGGGGATGGGGGCGGGACCGTGATGAGGGCCCTTGGCCACGACGCACATTTGCTCAACTTCATGAGTATAGTTCATTGTTGGTACTCCTTTCGGTTTTTACTGTACGCGCACGTATGCGCACAATCGTACGGATACTATTATACCCAAATTTTTCTTTTTTGCAAGCCTTTACGCATAAAAAATCGATAAATTTTTCACAACCTATATCGCGTTTCTCCTTCTCCCCTGCCTCGCAGAAAAAATCCGCATTTTTTGTATTTTTCTGTTACCTTCCTATTGGAATTTTTGTTTTGTTATGCTATAATAAAAAAGATTATACACACAACCGAGTTTTCAACTTCCGAAAGGAGTTTTCCATATGATTTGGCACAGCAACAGCATCCCCGACGTCCTGCAAGAGTTACAGGTAGATCCCTCCATCGGTCTGTCGGCGCAGGATGCCGCTGACCGCCTCAAGGAATACGGCAAAAATGGTCTGCAAGAACAGACAAAAGCCTCGTTCCGTCAGGCTTTCTCCAAGCAATTGCGCACCCCCCTCACCGTTTTGATGTGGGTGGTGATCTGTATCACGCTGCTGATGGACTTATATCACCGTTTTCTGCGTGAGGGTGACAACAACTGGTCGCGGTCGCTCATCGTCGCCGCAATGGTAGTGGCTATCATGCTGCTCAACGCCATTCGCCATTGCCGCGCCGATCACGCTATGACCTCTCTCCGTTCCCTGGCTGCCCCCGAAACCCGCGTCCGTCGCGAGGGCAAAGAGCAGCTCTATTCTACCACCAAATTGGTGCCCGGTGATATCGTATTGCTGAAGGCGGGCGATTTGGTGCCGGCCGATTGCCGCATCATCGAAGCCGAACGTCTGCGCTGCGACGAATGCGCACTGACCAAAGCCACCATGCCTACGGAAAAATATGCCGACCCCATATTTGACGACATCACCCCGCTGGCACAGCGCACCAATATGCTGTTTGCCGGCACCGCCATCGCCGGCGGCACCGCCACTGCCGTGGTGGTGGCAACCGGTGTTCGCTCCGAGATGGGGCGTACCACTACCCCCTCCCCTGCCATGGATCTTCCCAAGCAAAAAGTGATGCAAAAATGGCGTATAAGATGGGGCCTTGGCGTGGCATTTCTGTGTGTGATCGCCCTGATTATCGGCTTATGCGTCCATACCGACCGCATTGCTGTCCTTTTAACCGTTGCCACCTTAGCCATGGTGGCCATCCCGCAAAACATCGACGACCTCATCACCAACGTCATCGCACGTAGTGTACAGCGCATCGCTCGCAACAACGTCCGCCTGAACCATCCAAAGGCGGCACAATCCATGGGCAACGTTACGGTAATCTGCGCCGATCAAGACACCCTGTTTGAGAACAACAAATTAACCTTAGATTGGCTCTGTGTTAACACACAATGGATTTCACTATCCAATGGCATACCGAACCAACGCGGTGTGGCTCCGTTTATGCGCTTAGCCGTGCTAAACAGCACCGCAGGAAACCTGATCGACGATGCCATCCTGAAAGCCGCCTCCACCGCCGGCATTCACCGAGACGAACTCTTGACGGATATGCCTCGTATCGGTGAACTTGCCCCCACCGCCGAGCGGCGCACCAGTGTGCATTTGGCCGGTGATCAAACGCTGATCTTAGTCAGCGGTGAATGGCGTTCTTTGCTGCCCCTATGCACCAAGAGCGACGTGGAACGGCTGACCAAAGAGGCCGAATTGATGGAGAAGGAATGCGGACAGGTGATGGTGGTTGCCTATCGCTTGACCGACACCGCCCCCACCGTCTACACCACCGAGGAATTGGAGCACGATTTGACCTGTGCCGGTTTATTGGGATGGCACACTCCGTGGCAGCTCAACGTAGAGCAAACCACCACCTCTCTCCCCAATGTCCGTGTCCTGCTGTTTTCCGACAAATCCGTTACCTCTACGCAAGCAATCGCCCGACAGCTTCTCTTTATCCAACACCCCCACATACTCACAGGCGAAACAGCTTCCACCTTTAATGAAGAAGAATGGAACACCGCTGTCCAACAATACGATGTATATTGCGGGTTGACCGCTCAGCAAAAACAGCAGGTCGTGACCGCCTTACAGCGGCAGGGCGAGGTGGTAGCCGTCACCGGTGGTCACAGCAACGAGGTGAAGCTTTTGACCGCCGCTGATGTTGGCTTTGCCCGCGGCACTTTCGCCTCCGACGTAGCCAAAAGTGCCGCCGACGCGGTGCTGGAAGACGACAGCTACATCACGCTGTTAGACAGCATTTACGAGGGCAAACGCTTAAATCGGCAGATTCGCATCATGGGACTGTATGTAGTCGTATGCGCGTTGGCTTTGGCCATTTTCGGCTTGATTGCTCTTATGGGATGGATGCCGTTGCAATATCATTCCATTTGGATGTTGGGTCTGCATTTGCTATTGTTTATTCTACCCTCTGTTCCTATATGGAAACTGTTTGAGAAGAAATAAGAAAGGACTGTGTCTATGTTTGCCGGTCTGAAAAGTATGGGCCTGAGAGGTATCGACGGCTTTATGGTAGAGGTTGAGGCGGATCTATCCCAAGGTCTGCCCGGCTTTGACGTGGTAGGTTTGCCCGACACTGCGGTGCGGGAATCCCGCGACCGCGTACGTTCCGCGATGAAAAACGCCGGTTTCACCTATCCCGTCAGCCGTATCACCGTCAATCTCGCCCCCGCCGACGTGAAAAAGGAAGGCTCGGTCTATGATCTTCCTCTACTGTTGGCGCTGCTCTGCGCCAGCGGTCAGCTGAAGGCGGACATGAAAAAGCGCGCCTTTATCGGCGAATTGTCCCTACAGGGTGCGGTGCGTCCCGTGCGGGGTGTACTGCCTATGGTTATCGCCGCCAGAGAAGCGGGGATGAAAGAGGTCTACGTTCCTGCAGACAACGGCGAAGAAGCCGCTGTGGTGGAAGGCATCGCCGTCTACCCCGTCACCGACATTGCCTCTCTGATTATGCACCTCAAGGGCATTGAGCCCCTCACCGTATTAGAACCTCACCCCTTTGCCCCCTATGCCGAAGCGTTGCAGGCAGACTTTGCCGATGTGATGGGTCAGGAGGCGGCACGCCGTGCCATGGAGATCGCCGCCGCAGGCAGCCACAACGTGTTGCTCATCGGTCCTCCCGGCTCGGGCAAGAGTATGCTGGCCAAGCGTCTGCCCTCTATTCTTCCTGATATGACCCGCGAAGAAGCATTGGAATGCACCAAGATCCACTCCATCGCCGGCACTCTCGGCGGTGGCGGTTTGCTGTGCCATCGTCCTTTCCGTTCCCCTCACCACAACATTTCCCCGCAAGGCTTGGCCGGCGGTGGCATCACCCCCCGCCCCGGTGAGGTTTCCCTTGCCCACAACGGCGTGCTGTTTTTGGACGAGCTGCCGGAATTTTCCCGCACCGCCATGGAGTGTCTGCGCCAGCCGCTGGAAGATGGCCGCGTGACCATCTCCCGCGTCAGCGCTTCCCTCGCCTACCCCTGCACCATGATGCTGGTGGCGGCGATGAATCCCTGCCCCTGCGGCTATTATGGGCATCCCACACGCTCCTGCACCTGCTCTCCCACCGCTGTGGGACGGTATTTGAGCAAGGTGTCCGGTCCTCTGCTGGATCGCATCGACCTGCATATTGAAGTGCCTCCGGTGGAATACGACCAACTATCCTCCCGCCAAAAGGCGGAGTCCTCTGCGGATATTCGCGCTCGTGTCAACGCCGCCAGAGCCCGCCAGCAGGCCCGCTTTACAGGCACCGACATCCTCAGCAACGCCCGCATCCCCACCAGCAAGCTCAAGGAGTTCTGCCCCCTCACCGATGCGGCGGGCAACCTGCTAAAAGGTGCCTTTGAGCGGATGGGGCTGTCTGCCCGCGCCTACGACCGTCTACTGAAGGTGGCACGTACCATTGCCGACCTGGATAATCGCGACGTCATCGACGTGCCACACATCGCCGAGGCCATCCAATACCGCAGTCTGGACCGCAAATACTGGCAGGCGAGGCAGAATCTATGACCCGCACCGATAAGATAACCGAACTGCGACGCAAGGCGATGGCTCTGCCACTCCAACCCGGCGTGTACCTGATGAAAGACGAAACGGGACACATCATCTATATTGGCAAAGCCAAAAAGCTGAAAAATCGCGTCAGCCAATACTTTGGCTCAAACACCAATCATAGCGAGAAAGTGCGGCAGATGGTTTCCCGCGTGGACACCTTTGACTACATCGTGGTGGGCAGTGAATTTGAAGCTTTAGTGTTGGAGTGTTCGCTCATTAAACAGCACACCCCCAAATACAATATTCTGCTCAAGGACGACAAGGGGTATCACTATATCCGTGTGTCCCCTCCGCCCTATTCCCGTCTGAGCGAGGCCAAGCAGACCGCCGAGGACGGCGCTCGCTACATCGGCCCGTATATGAGCAGTTACGCCATTAAGCAGGCGGTGGACGAGGCTAACAAAATCTACTCTCTATCCACCTGCTCCCGCCCCCTTGCCTACGGCAAAAAGGGTGGCGAGAGGCCCTGCCTCAACCACCACATCGGTCAGTGCTGTGCGCCCTGCACCGGTAAGGTGGATCCCGACGCCTATCAAGAGCGGGTGGACGAGGCGGTGGAATTCCTCACCCGCGGCAGTGCCAAGACCTTGGCCACCCTGCAACAGCGGATGGAGGAAGCCGCCGAACGGCTGGACTTTGAGCAAGCGGCACGTCTGCGCGACCGCATTGCCGCCATCAAGCGGCTGAGTGAGAAGCAAAAGGTGGTGCTCTCCCGTATCGAGGAGCAGGACGTGATTGCCTTAGCACAAGGTTCGAGCAAAGCCTGCTTTGAGGTGTTCCGCTTCACCGATGGACAGCTCTCCGACCGGGAGCAGTTCCTGATGGAGGAGCAGGATGACCTCCCCTCTGCCAGAGCTGCTTTTATCCAGCAATATTACACCCTCCGCGACCGCGTACCGCCCCAGGTGACGGTGGACGGCGAGGTAGAGGACAGCGCCCTGTTGGAACAGTGGCTGACCGACAAGGCAAAGCGCCGTGTGCATATCGTCCTGCCCCAGATCGGTGAGCAGGCGAAGCTGACGGAAATGTGCCGTCAAAACGCCGCCGAGCGGATCGCTCAGCAGGTGGGTATGACGGGACAGACCGCCACCGCGCTGGAGGAGATTCGCCAACTACTGGATTTACCCAACACCCCCTCCTATATCGAGTGCTACGACATTTCCCACACCGCCGGCAGCGAGCCTGTGGCCGCCATGGTGGTGTTTGAGAACGGTGCGCCGTTACGCTCTGCCTACCGCAAGTTTAAAATCAAATCCGCCATTGGTGGCGATGACTACGGCGCCATGGCGGAGGTGCTCACCCGCCGTATAGAGGAATACCTCGCCAACCGCGACAGCGGCACCGGCTTTGGTCGCAAGCCCGATCTTATTCTGCTGGACGGCGGCAGCGGTCAGGTAGCCGCGGTAGCGCCCATCTTACAGCGACTGGGGTTGGATATTCCCCTCTATGGTCTGGTCAAGGACGACCACCACCGCACCCGCGCTATCGCCCTATCAGGCGGCGAGATTGCCATCCACCGCAAGCGGGCGGCGTTCACCTTGCTGGCAAATATCCAAGAAGAAGTACACCGCAGCGCCATTCGCTACCACCGTCAACGGCGTAAAGGTAGTTCTCTTGCCACCACTCTTACCGAGATTGAGGGCATCGGTCCCACCCGCGCCAAGGCACTGCTCAGACAATTCGGCTCTCTCGCCGGCGTACGAAACGCCACCATCGAAGAACTGCTACTGGTCAAGGGCATGACTCGTCCGGCTGCAGAATCGATACAACGTTATTTTCAAAGCAAAGGATGATTGACATGGATAACATTATTCTCACCGGTATGCCCTCCTGCGGCAAAAGCACCTTAGGACGGATGCTGGCGAAGGATTTGGGCTATGACTTTATCGACACCGATAATGTCATCATCGAGCGCAACGGCTGTTCCCTCAAGGATATTTTAGACAACGAGGGACTGGATGGTTTTATCCGTCGCGAGGAAGAGGCGGTGTGCAGTGTCAACGCCACCCACACCGTCATCGCCACCGGCGGTAGCGTGGTCTATTCCCCCAAAGCCATGGCGCACCTGAAGTCCATCGGTCGCATCGTCTACCTTTGCCTCGACTACAAGGAGGTGGAACGCCGTCTGGGCGATCTCCACGAGCGCGGTGTTGCCATCGCCCCCGGCAAGACCCTGCGGGATCTGTTTGACGAGCGTACCCCCCTCTACAACAAATACGCCGATCTGGCCATCTCTATCCAAAGCGGCAGCACTACCCGCCAGTCGGTGAATCACATTAAGCATCATCTGTAATAAGACACCCCTTTCTTGCATACCATAGCGAGAAAGGGGTGTTTTTGTGACTATCAAAATCTTTATCGACCAAGGACACAACCCCGAAGGGGTCAACGCCGGCGCAGAGGGATTCGGCTATCGGGAGCAGGACATCAACTACGCTGTGGGCACACGATTAGCGGAATTATTAGAGCAGGACGACCGCTTTGAGGTGAAGGTGTCCCGCACCTCCCCCACCGACTCTCTCGGCACCAGCAACGCCACCAGTCTGGCGGCAAGAGTGAACGCCGCCAACAAGTGGGAAGCAGACTATTTTATCAGCATCCACGCCAACGCCAGCACCAATCCCCAGCAAAACGGCACCGAGGTGTACGTCTATCACAACCCCTCTGCCGCCGCCGAGTTGGCTGAGGATGTGTTGGAGGGTATCGTGGAGCGGATGGGCACGCGGGACAACGGCGTGCGGGTCAATCCCTCGCTGTATGTCCTGCGCCGCACCAAGATGCCCGCCATCCTGGTGGAGCTGGGGTACATCACCAACGCCGAGGACGTGCGCAAGATGACCGAGGATCCCTGGGGCTTTGCGCAGGGGATTTACAACGGCAT
>JAZNED010000112.1:0-1838 GCA_045588425.1 Acutalibacteraceae bacterium | reverse complement strand
AGATGTCGCCAAAGGCTCCGCCATAGGGGTAGTAGGCGTTCCACTCTTTCTGCTCCCCGGCGGATGTGAGCCTTACGCGGTTGTTTCCCTGGTAGTCCCGCAGATAGTAGTGGTAGGTGTCGCCCGCGCGGTAGCCTGTCTCGTTTATCTGCTCAGTCTCCACGCCGTCAACATAGATATATCCCGCCACGTAGTCTCTCGTCAACAATGTCTCGATAATCTCCAGGTCGGGCTGTTGCTCCAACTCCTCCGGGGAGAAGACTAAACGGTTGTCTATGCTGTATCTCGCCCTGAGACGGCGACCGGTGGCGTCGTAGATATATTCGGTGATATTGCCGTCGGCGAAGTATATCGCCTGCGGCAGGTTCAACTCATTGCAGATAATCTCGGTGATTTTGCGGTTGGAGTCAGAGGTGAGGTTTCCGTTGGCGTCATAGCTCATCTCCACATCTCCGCCGTCGCGGTCTTTGACATCCTGGGCGTGGTTGTATGACACAGAGGTGGCGTCGCTCACTCTCACCATCTGATTCCCCTCATACTCCATCACGGCGTTGTCGATCATCTTTGTCGTGGAGCCGACCAGCCCCATGCGTGTCACCGCTGTCATGTTCCCCTGCATGTCATAGCTGTAGGTGGCTGAGTAGTCGGGCGCCACCGCGTAGGTGACATCCTTGAATGTGACGCCGTCGCTGCTCTTGCGGCGGTATATCTCGGTGTAGTCGGCAGCCACAAGACGCCCCATGCGGTCATAGCTGTAGTCGTAGGCTCCCGATTGTCGCTGATAGGAGCCTGTCCGGTTGTTGCACATCTCCCATTCCTGGGCGCATATCTCTCCGGCGAGCGAGCCGGCTGTGCCGTCGCGCCGTGTCTCATAAAACAGCCGTTGGGTGAACCACGGAGAGGATACACCGGTCACATTACCATGCAGGTTGTAGTCATAGAGTGTCTCTGCCACATTCTCGCCAAGCACTTGTGATGAGAGCTGCCCCAAGGCGTTATAGGAGTTGGCGTAGAGGTATTGCGCCGGCGCGTTGTCGTGGCTTATTGTCACGGTCAATGGTCGGTTCAGGTTGTCATAGGTGTAGGTTCTCAGGTCGGTGTGCGAGGTGTCGGCTGTCGAGTGCTCATGCAACTCACGCAACGGATTGCCCGCGAAGGCGAGCCGGTAGCTCCGGCGGTCATATCCTCCGAGGTGATTGCTCTCACACGTCTGCACCACACGCCCCGACTTGTCATAATACACGGCGTTGACCAGCAACATGGTGTCGCCAAGCACCCTCACGGCTCCGCCAACCGCCAACCCTGACGCCGCCTTGCCGTCGCTCCTTACATATCTGCCGTCATAGCCTGTCATATCACGAAACATCAACGCCTCTTTCTTTGAGGCAAATATATCGAGAAAAACGTAATCGTCATAATAATTAACGGTTTTTATATCATCAACGGTGAAATTTGTCGCCGTGTAGTCGTAGCCGAGCATCGCACCGGCCGTGCCCGCGAATGTGGCTTTGTCGGTATTGGTCGCGTACTCCGCCCGCAACTCCTCGGCGCTGACGCCGCGTTTCATCGTGGCGGTGAATACCGGCCGAAACAGATTGTCGTCGGGATACAGCGAGCCATAACTTGACCGCAACACGGAGAGCGGAGTGAAATTGCCGCCGCCCGTCCCGATGCCGGGCATCCAACGGCGCGTGACACGTCCCCGGTTGTCATACTCGATGTAATCGGCGAGGTCGTTGCCCTGACCGCCGTTGCGTGTCACGCTCTGCACCTGTCGCCCCAATCCGTCATAATAAACGGTGGAGGTAATCCCTATCGCCGGAGTTATCGCGTCAACA
>JAZNED010000111.1:0-1567 GCA_045588425.1 Acutalibacteraceae bacterium | reverse complement strand
TCAGACGCTGGACGTGCTGACGGGTCTGGGCAACGGCTACGACCTGTCCAAGGCGGGGGACAAGCCCCTCCTGCTGGGTGGCGGCGTAGGCGTACCGCCTCTCTATATGCTGGCGCGTCAGCTCCGTGAACAAGGCAAGGCGGTGTCTGTGGTGCTGGGATTTAACGCTAAAGACGAAGTCTTCTATGAGCAGGAGTTCAAAGCCCTCGGCTGTGACGTCACCGTCACCACCGCCGACGGCTCCCACGGCGTGAAAGGGTTTGTCACCGACGCTCTGCCTGAGGAATACAGCTATTTCTACACCTGCGGTCCCGAGCCGATGCTGAAGGCTGTGTATAAGTCCACCACCACTTCCGGTCAGTTCAGCTTTGAGGAGCGTATGGGTTGCGGCTTCGGCGCTTGCATGGGCTGCTCCTGCAAGGTGATCACCGGCTATAAGCGCATCTGCAAAGACGGCCCTGTGCTGGAAAAGGAGGAGATCTTATGGGACGCTTGAGCGTGAATTTGTGCGGCATCGAGATGGACAATCCCATCATCCCCGCCTCCGGCACCTTCGGCTTCGGCTACGAGTTTGCCGAATTGTACGATATTAACATACTGGGTACTTTCTCTTTCAAGGGTACCACCAAAGACCCCCGCTTCGGCAACCCCACCCCTCGTATTGCGGAGTGTACCGCCGGTATGATCAACGCGGTGGGTCTGCAGAACCCCGGCGTGGACAAGGTCATCGCCGAGGAACTGCCCAAACTCAAACAATGCTTCCACAAGCCGGTGATGGCCAACGTTTCCGGCTTCGCCATCGAGGATTACGCCTACACTTGCCAGCGGCTGGACGCCGAGGAGCAGGTGGGCTGGTTGGAGGTCAACGTCAGTTGCCCCAACGTCCACGGCGGCGGTATGAGCTTTGGCACCAGCCCCGAGGCGGCGGCTGAAGTGGTGCGGGCGGTCAAAGCCGTCACCACCAAGCCGGTTATCGTGAAACTCAGCCCCAACGTCACCGACATTGTGGCGATTGCCAAGGCCTGCGAAGAGGCGGGTGCCGACGGCATCAGCCTCATCAATACCCTCTTGGGTATGCGCATCGACCTTAAGACCAAGAAACCCGTCATCGCCAATAAGATGGGCGGTTTCTCCGGTCCGGCCATCTTCCCGGTGGCGGTGCGTATGGTGTATCAGGTGGCTCACGCGGTGAATATTCCCGTGGTGGGTATGGGTGGTGTGTCCACCGCCGAGGACGTCATCGAGATGATGCTGGCAGGTGCCACCGCCGTTGAGATCGGTGCCGCCAATCTGGTAGACCCTTATGCGTGTGAAAAGATGATTCGTGACCTGCCGGCGGCGATGGAGCGCTACGGCATCACCAACTTAAAAGATATTATAGGAGGAGTTCAGTAATGGGTAAGGACGTCATTGTAGCCTGCGATTTTGCCAATGCCGATCAGGTGTTTGGCTTTTTGGATAAGTTCACGGGGCGTAAGCCCTTCGTGAAGATCGGTATGGAGCTGTTCTATGCCGAAGGACCCGCCATTGTCAAGGAGATCAAGCGTCGCGGTCACAAGATTTTCCT
>JAZNED010000110.1:0-12845 GCA_045588425.1 Acutalibacteraceae bacterium | reverse complement strand
CGACGGCTGAGAGAACCTTGTTGCTCGCATAGCTCGCAATAACAGCCCCCTCCTAAGGGGCAGTTATCGGTTCGATTCCGGTAGGGGGTGCCAAAAAACGCCTGAACATCGAGTTCAGGCGTTTTTTAATGGATATAAGAACCTCACGCCGTTACCGAAAGCATAGCTTTCGACGGCTGAGAGAACCTTGTTGCTCGCATAGCTCGCAATAACAGCCCCCTCCTAAGGGGCAGTTATCGGTTCGATTCCGGTAGGGGGTGCCAAAAAACGCCTGAACATCGAGTTCAGGTGTTTTTTAATGGATATAAGAACCTCACGCCGTTACCGAAAGCATAGCTTTCGACGGCTGAGAGAACCTTGTTGCTCGCATAGCTCGCAATAACAGCCCCCTCCTAAGGGGCAGTTGCAGGTTCGATTCCTACTGGGGGTGCCAAAAAGAGAGAGGTGACTCATGTTGCCTCTCTCTTTTTCGTATCATTCATGGAATCGAACCTCTAAAAGGCGCCAGCCTTTTATTAGGTTTTGCGAGCAGATGTTCTGATACGCACCTTTTCGGCGCAAAACCGAGGTTCAGATTCCTACTAGGGGTGCCAAAAAAGGAGTACGACAGATGTCGTACTCCTTTTTTTATGTTTCACGTGAAACTGTACGCACTTTAGCCCCCCTCAAGAGGGAACCTTAAAGGGTCTGTAGAAATTCGGTCATTTCTCATTACTCATTACTCATTCCTAATTCTATCTTCTCCCGGCCGCCTGTTTGGGGATGCGCACCACGTATTCGATGTAGTCCCCCTCCTCCCGCTGGGTGCTTTCGGCGGGGATACCGCCACGGCGCATAATGCTCAGGGCGTGGTTGACGGTGTTGAAGAACACCCGCACGTCCCGAATCAGCGGCTTGGGCGGCTTGCGGCGCACCCGCCCCGCCAGCAGATCCTCCACCAGCCGCTCGGTTTGGGCGACGGTGAGTTTTTCCGCCTGCATTTTCTCGATGACCTGCCACCGCCGTGTGCGGTCCGACAGGCGGAGCAACGCTCTGGCGTGACGTTCGCCAAACCCGCCCTCGATGAGGGTTTGGCGCTCGTCTTCCGGCAAGCGGAGCAGGCGGAGCTTGTTCGCCACCGCCGACTGGCTGAGCCCCAGCTGGTGTGCCGCCTCGCACTGGGTCAGCTCGTAACTCTCGATGAGGTTGCGAATGCCATCGGCGGTCTCAAAGCAGTTCATATCCTGCCGTTGCAGGTTTTCAATGAGGGTGAGCACCTGCCGCCGATGGGCGGCGGCCTGCACCGGCAGGCAGGGCACCTCCCGCAACCCCGCGATTTTGGCGGCTCTCAGCCGCCTCTCCCCCGCCACCAGCGTGGGAACACCCTCCTCCAGCGATATGGTGAGTGGTTGGAGGATGCCGTTTTCGCTGATGCTCTGCGCCAGCTCCATCAGGCTATCCAGCGGAAAATCCCGCCGCGGCTGGGTGGGATTGGGGCGAATATCGGCGGTGGGAATCAGCAAAACCGCTCCTTGCGTAGGATATTTGTCGCTTTTTTGCCGTTTTTTCATAGGAATTCTCCTTCTTCAGACAGTATCTACTCTCGGCTCCCCTGACAAGGGGAGCTGTTGAGTCGCTTGCGACGAAACCGAGGGGTAGTCAACATTCGTACCATTTTAAAACTACCCCTCCGTCACGGCTAAGCCGTGACACCTCTCACTCGCCGCGAAGCAGCCCCCTTTTGTCACCTACGGTGACCTTTCCCCCGCTTAACGGAGGAATTACCGGACAAAGGGAGGCAAGAATGCGTATCTCTACTCATATTGTTTCACGTGAAACATTACGGAAAGCAACTGCGGGAATATGGCGCAAGCCATATTCGAGGAGGCGTTAGCTACTTGGCGGTCTGTACTATCTCGGAACGCCTCCGTTTCACGTGAAACACAACCATATAAACCACAAGATATAGTATATATCTATAGAAGATTCATCAACATTCACCTACATATACAAAAACATCCTTTGCCGGTCTGTGGTACAAGCATACCATAGACACGCGGCAAAGGGTGTCGCTTTCGGTTGTCGGGAAAAGGAATGTAGTCGGCAAAAAACAAAAAAATCGCCGCATTTCCAAAGAAATGCGGCGATGCAAGCGAATTACAGCGGATTTTTCTTGATTTTAGAGCCGTGGCGGGGATAGGTGGGCGGTGTACGCTTGGTTTTCTCAATGCACACCAGACGCCGCTCCATCGGCTCAATGTCTGCCATTGGCTCGCTGGGCAGGATCAGGGCGTCCACCGACGCCACCTTACCACCCAAAATACCCACGCCGCGGCGGGCATCCTCCAGCTCGCGGTCGGCATCAGGCCCTTTCAGCGCCAAAAAGCGGCCGCCCACCTTCACAAAAGGCAGGCAATACTCGCTGAGGGTCGGCAGAGCCGCCACCGCGCGGGCACAGGCCACGTCGTATTTTTCCCGCAAGTCGGGATTTTGTCCCCCCTCCTCCGCTCTGGCGTGGATGAGGGTGACGGGGAGGAAAACCTCGCGGCAGACGGTTTCCAGGAAGGTCAGCCGCTTATTCAGGCTGTCCAGCAGGGTGAGGCGGCAATCGGGACGGTACAGCGCCAGCGGTACACCGGGAAAACCCGCACCGGTGCCCACGTCGATGAGGGAAAATGCCCCCTTTGGCAGCAGCGGTGCCACCGTCAGGCTGTCGGCAAAGTGCTTCACCGCGATACCCACGGGGTCGGTGATGGCGGTGAGGTTCATTTTTTCGTTCCATTCCACCAGCAGGCGGGCGTAAATATCCAATTTTTCGGTCAATTCCGGCGTGACCGCCACGCCGTAAGGCTCTGCCACCCGGGCAAACAGGTCTTTATCGTACATTTCGGTCATAATTTTCCCCTTTTCTATTGGGATGTACCCTGTAACCGCTGATAAAAGCGTGATGCCATTATCAGCGAGATAGCTTTTCGTCAGCGAAGGCGAAAAGCACAGGCAATACTGGATGTATTGCCGCGCATTTTCGGCAAAGATGGCGGAAAGATAACCGATGAGAAGGGTATCAAAGATTTTTTCAGCGGTTACCCTGACTCCACACGATAAGAACGGACACGTCGGCGGGGCTGACACCGCTGATGCGGGCGGCCTGACCGATGCTGCGGGGGCGAACGCGGGCGAGTTTCTCCTGCGCCTCCTTCCGCAGTCCGTGGATGGTGTCATAGGGAGTGTCCGGCGAGAGCAAACGGCTCTCCAGGCGGCGCATTTCCTCGATCTGCGCCTGCTCACGGCGGATATACCCCTCGTATTTCAGCTCCACCTCCAACTGCTCCGCCACCATCGGGTCGATGTCGGGTCGGGTGGGGTCGATGGGTGCCAATGCCGCATAGCTCAACTGGGGACGTTTCAAAAGATCGATCATTTTCGCGCCGTCGGTGACGGGAGTGGTGCCGCAGGCGGCGAGGATGGCGTTGAGCTGCTCACTGGGAGCCACCCCCACACTCTCCAAGCGGCGGCGTTCCTCCGCCATGGCCGCCTGACGGGCTTCATAGCGGCTCCATCGCCCATCGTCCACCAGACCAACCCGTCTGCCGATGGGGGTCAGGCGGCGGTCGGCGTTGTCCTGCCGCAGGACGAGGCGGTACTCGCTGCGGCTGGTCATCATGCGGTAGGGGTCGGTGCAACCCTTGGTGGTCAGATCGTCGATCAGCGTGCCGATGTAACTGCTGGCGCGGTCGAGGATCATCGGCTCCTTGCCCTGAATCTTCAGGGCGGCGTTGACACCCGCCACTAAACCCTGGGCGGCGGCTTCCTCATAGCCGGAGGAGCCGTTGAACTGCCCTGCGCCGTACAGACCGGGGATGTCGATAAATTCCAGCGTCATACCCAGTTGCAACGGATCGATGCAATCGTACTCGATGGCGTAGGCAGGACGCATCACCTGCACCTGCGTGAGTCCGGGGATGGTGCGCAGGAATTGCATCTGCACGTCTACCGGCAGGCTGGAGGACAGTCCCTGCAGGTACATCTCGTCGGTATTCTTACCGCAGGGCTCGATAAACACCTGATGGCGCTCTTTATCGGCAAAGCGGACGACTTTATCCTCAAAACTGGGGCAATAGCGAGGGCCAACGCCCTCAATCTTGCCGCCGTACAGCGGCGAACGGTGCAAATTTTCCAAAATCACCTGCTTGGTAGCCTCCCCCGTCCACGTAATGTGGCAAGGCAGGGTGTTCTGCAGGGGTTCGGTGGTCTCGAAGGAGAAGGGAACCACAGGATTTTCGCCGTCCTGCACCTCCAAGTTGGTGAAATCTATGCTGCGGCGGTTCACACGCGCAGGCGTACCCGTCTTAAAGCGGCGGGTGGAAATACCCAGCGCCAGCAGGCTGTCGGTGAGGGCGGTGGCGGCAAACATGCCGTCAGGACCACCCTCATAGGACACGTCGCCCACGAAAATGCGACCCCGCAGGAAGGTGCCGGTGGCGAGAATCACCGCTTTGGCGGAATATTGCGCCTCCAAACGGGTGGTAAGCCGAAAAGTGCCGTCCTCTTCCCTCTCGATGGCGGTGATTTCGCCCTGACGCAGGTCCAGGTTGTCGGTTTTCTCCAGCACCGCCTTCATATAGGCGGAATAGTCGCGGCGGTCAATCTGCGCGCGGAGGGAATGCACCGCAGGACCCTTGCCGCGGTTGAGCATACGGCTCTGCAGGAAGGTGGCGTCCGCCGCCTTGCCCATCTCGCCGCCCAGCGCGTCGATCTCGCGCACCAGGTGACCCTTGGCGGTGCCGCCGATGGAGGGATTGCAGGGCATATTGCCCACCCAGTCCATATTGATGGTGAACACGGCGGTCTTGCACCCCAGTCGGGCGGCGGCAAGGCCTGCCTCGATGCCGGCGTGTCCGGCGCCGATCACCGCCACGTCGTAGGCGGCATCAAAAAACAGCATGGGTATCCCCCCTTTCGTAGCATTAGGAGTTAGAAATGGATGAAGTCAGTACCAACCTTGGTGTTGCATTGTAGGGGAGGGGTCTCGCTGCGGCTCGGTCCACTCGCGGTTCTGACAGTCCGCCGGACTGTCATTCATTACCGCTCGTGTCGCTTCGCTACTCTGCGCCCTCCCGTGAGATGGCGCACCATTTTTCGGGAGGGGATGGAACCCCTTCCCCTACGGTCGCTATCCAGACCTCGGTGCGTCCATTTTTCGCGTGATTTTTGACGGCAAAACGGGCGTATTTTTATAAAAAAATTGCATAAAAAACAGCAAAAAATCACGATTTACCACTTTTTGGGGAAAATTGCCCCATTTTATGGGTTTTCCACCGTTTCGTCCACTTTTCCACCGTAATTTTGCCCCACTAAAGGGGAAAACGGGGGAAATTCACCCCTTTCACCCCTAAATTTTGACAAAAAAGGGTGTGAAACTTTCACATTTTCCACGGTCTTTTCCACTTAAAAATCGCCGCAAACCCTTGATTTTACGCGGTTTTCGCCGATTTTCGACCGTTTGTTCGCAGGTGGAAAGATGAGGCGAACTATACTTAATTTTTGGTGTGAAATCAACCCGAAAAACGACCTTGAACAGTTCTGTCAATACACGCGCATACACCGGGAAAATTACGGTCAATATCGGTATTACAAAACCGCAAAACTTGCAGTCCCATCTGTTCCAATGCCTGTGTGCGCAGAGTATCCTTCATTTGTTGCTCGTCGGTGTAGTGTCCACCGCCGTCCAGCTCAATCACCAGTTGTGCCTTGGCGCAATAAAAATCAGCGATGTACTCACCGATGGCTTTTTGTCGCTGAAAGCGGATAGGATAGGTACGCAAAAACCGGTACCACAGCTTCCGTTCCCACGGGGTCATCTTTTTACGTAAAGAGATGGCAAGAGGAATATTTTTAGGATTATACGGTTTCAAAATAATCCCTCATTTCTGCGTACAAGCTTGAACAGCCCCCTCTGACGAGGGGGCTGTCATTTTTGGGATTACCAAAAATGACTGGGGGAGAGATAACGAAACTTCAAATAAGCGTTCCTATCCCTCTCTCCCTCCGTCATTTGCTTCGCAAATGCCACCTCCCTCGTCAGAGGGAGGTGATCAAGGTTTCTACCTCACTCGGGAGAATGGAGCTAAGCGACATTCTCAAGGAGCGGCAAACAAAAGCTATGAAAAGCACAATGTTGAAGCCGCTCCGCTCGTCAGAGGGAGGTGATCAAGGTTTCTGCTTAATTTTAAAAAATTACTCCTCGGCGGTGTCGTTGTCCGCCTCGTCGGCGCCCTCGTCGGCACCCTCGGTCTCCTCGGCGTGGGAGTTGACCTCCGCCTCGTCGTGCTCCGCCTTGGCGATGGACACGATGGCGGTACCCTCCGGCACACGCATCACGCGCACACCCTTGGAGGTACGGCTGCACAGGCGAATCTCGTTCATCGCCATACGGATGATGATGCCGCCGCTGGAAATGAGGATCAGATCCTCGCCCTCGGCGTCAACGGTCATGATGCCCACCACGTCGCCGTATTTCTCCACGTGGTAGTTGGTCAGACCCTTACCGCCACGGCTCTGGGTGCGGTAGGAATCAAAGCGGCTCAGGCGGCCATAGCCGGTCTCGGTGACGGTGAGCAGCAGACGGTCGTCGTCCACCGGCTCCATACCCACCACGGCGTCGCCGTCGGCCAGGTTCAGTGCCTTCACACCGCGGGCGGTACGGCCGATGACGCGGGCGTCGTTCTCGTCAAAGCGGATGGCCATACCCTTCTTGGTGGCCACCAGCAGCTGACGGGTGCCATCGGTGGTCAGCACACGCACCAGCTCGTCGCCCTCGTCCAGATCGATGGCGATCAGACCGCTCTTACGCACGTTGGCGTAGGCATCCAGGCGGGTACGCTTGATGATACCGTTGCGGGTGATCATGCACAGATACTGACCCTCGGTCTGATCCTCCAGGCGGATCATGGCGGAGATCTTCTCATCCGGCAGCAGGGGCAGCAGGTTTACGATGTTCATACCCTTGGACTGGCGGCTGCCCTCCGGCACCTCAAAGCACTTGAGGCGATACACGCGACCCAGACTGGTGAAGAACATCACGTAGTCGTGGCTGGAGCAGATGAACATCTGCTTGGTCACGTCCTCGTCGCGGGTGGTCATACCGGTGATACCGCGACCGCCACGGCGCTGGGCGGAGTAGACGTCCACCGCCTGACGCTTGATATAGCCCATATTGGTGAGGGTCAGCACGCACTGCTCCTCGGGGATCAGGTCCTCGATGTCCACCTCACCGGACACGATGGAGATCTCAGTACGGCGCTCGTCGCCGTACTTATCCCGCATCTTCATGCACTCGTCCTTCACGATGGCCTTTACCTTGCCCTCGTCGGCAAGGATGCCCTCGTATTCGGCGATCTTCATCAGCAATGCGCCCAGTTCGTCCTCGATCTTCTGGCGTTCCAGACCGGACAACTGGCCCAAACGCATCTTCACGATGGCGTCCGCCTGCACGTCGTCGAAGGAGAAACGCTCCATTAAGCGCTCCTTGGCGGTGTTCTGGTCCTTAGAACCGCGGATGATGTTGATAACCTCGTCAATAAAGTCGCTGGCGGTCTTGAGTGCCTCAAAAATGTGGGCACGATCCTTGGCCTTACGCAGATCGAAGATGGTACGGCGGGTGATGACCTCCATCTGGAATTTGACGTACTGCTCCAGCATCTCTTTCAGAGTGAGAACTCTGGGCACGCCATCCACCAGCGCCAGCATAATGGCACCAAAGGTCACCTGCATCTGGGTGTAGGCGTACAGCTGGTTGAGCACCACCTGGGGTACGGCGTCGCGCTTGAGCTCGATGACCACACGCATACCCTCCATGGAGGAGTGGTCCACCACGTCGGCGATGCCTTCCACCCGCTTTTCGTCGGCCAATTCAATGATACTGGCCACCAAATTCTTCTTATTCACCATGTAGGGGATCTCGGAGATGACAATGCGGTTGCGGTTGCCCTCCTCCTCGATCTCCGCACGGGCACGGACGGTCATACGACCGCGACCGGTGGCATAGGCGGCGCGGATGCCCGCACGACCCATGATGATACCGCCGGTGGGGAAATCGGGACCCTTGATGTATTCCATCAGGTCCGGAAGCTCCGCATCGGGATTGTCGATCAAATAGCAGATGGCGTCCACCACCTCACACAGGTTGTGAGGGGGAATATTGGTCGCCATACCAACAGCGATACCGGAAGAGCCGTTGAGCAGCAGGTTGGGGAAGCGGCTGGGCAACACCACAGGCTCCTTGGTGGTATCGTCAAAGTTGGGGACAAAGTCCACCGTCTCCTTGTCGATGTCCGCCAGCATATCCAGGCTCATCTTGCTCATTCTGGCCTCGGTATAACGGTAGGCGGCGGCGGGGTCGCCGTCGATCGAACCGAAGTTACCGTGACCGTCAATCAGAGGATAGCGCAGAGAGAAATCCTGCGCCATACGCACCAGAGCGTCGTACACCGAGGCGTCACCGTGGGGGTGATAGTGACCCAGCACGTCACCGACGGTGGTGGCGCACTTACGGTGTGCCTTGTCGGGGGTAAAGCCGTCCTCGTGCATGGTATAGAGAATACGGCGGTGCACCGGCTTCAGACCGTCGCGCACGTCCGGCAGGGCGCGGGCGACCAGCACGGAAACGGAATATTCCAAAAACCGCTTGCGCATCTCCTTATCCAAATCTACTTCTATCAGTTTCGCCTGGGGGACAATCTGCTCCTCCATATTGCTCACCTGACCTTTCACGTTTGGTTGTTCAATAATCGTAGAAATTTATCAAGCCTTCCCCTCAAGGGGAAGCCTTGACGGGCGAACACAGTTCGCCCCTACAAACTCAATTTTAACTTATTTTCTTATACTAATCGTATAAACTAGCCTATTTTATACTTACTGTTCGCCTCTGCACCGTTTTACGATGGCGTCGAAAGCGTCCAAATCCGCAATACAGCGCTTGGGGATGAACAGCGAGGCTTTCTTATTGTGGACGATCTCCACAAAATCCTCCCGCTCATACACGTGGTCCACGTCCACCCACAGTACCCAACTTTCGCCGCCCTTAGGCAGCTTTTGGTGCAACATCATGGTGTCCATACGCACCTGCAGGGTTCTGTCGTGAGTGGAGAGTACACCGGCCTGCGCCTTAATCCGACGCAGAGGCATCACCAAATTAAACAGCACCAACAGCAGCATGAACATCACGAAATACACAATGACGGGCATCATATTCACGCCGTTGTAGCCAAAGAACATGGCACCCATCATGGACATCAGTGCCAGCAAGGGGGAACGCCGCCAGAAATGGCGACGAATGATATCCCGCAACACGGTGCCGTACTCATCGGCGGTGTAGGTGAAGGTCTCCACCCACAGTTCCTCGGGCTTGGCACGTACCTCCGACTTGGTCACCGGCTCACCCAGCGTCTTGACGCGGGAAATAAAGCGGCGGTTATGGGGCGGAATGCGCTCGGTCGCCAATCGGACGGCGGCCGCCATTTCCTCGGTGAGGCAACGGGCGGGAAGCACGATGGCGGGGTTGTGCAGAGAGGTAATCACCATCATCTCGGCGGTCTCGATAAACAGCATCCGCTCGTCCAGCCGCACGCTGGCGGTGATCGTACCGCTCTCTTTTTCAATACAGTCGGGGTAGATGAACAGTTCCCCGCAGAAATCCATACCCACCTGTATACTGCGGTCGTATTGCTTGCCGGCCTGCCGCTTCATATGATACGGCACGTACACGCAGAAGATCAGCGCGGGAATCAGCACCACACCGGCACCCACAAACAACTCAATGAGGTAGTTGTTCCAGCCACCCACCACCCATTCATAGGTGGCATAGCCGCACAGCATCACAAAACACGCCAAAGACACCACCAAGGTGAGGGCGCGTTGCCGCAAGGGGCCGATGAGGCGGGCGGTCAGCATCCGAAAGGCGATGAATTCGTCGCGGGTGAGATCCACCAGCCACGGCTTTCGCTCCGGCGCGGGCTGAAACGCCTGCTCAACCTCCGGTTGGACGGTTTCCGTCTCAAAAATATCGTTATTTTCCATATCAAATATCCAAATTCTCGACGTACTGGGCGTTCTTCTCGATAAAGTCGCGGCGAGGCTCCACCTTGTCACCCATCAGGATGGAGAAGGTTTCGTCCGCCTGCTGGGCATCTTCCAGACACACCTTCAGCAGGGTGCGGGTGGCAGGATCCATGGTGGTCTCGAACAGCTGCTCGGGATCCATCTCACCAAGACCCTTGTACCGCTGGATATCGGCGCTGCCGCCCAATTCGGCGATGTAAGCATCTCTCTCTTCATCCGAGAAGGCGTAATAGGTCTTTTTCGCCTTAGACACACGATAGAGAGGGGGCTGGGCGATGTACACGTGACCCTCCTCGATCAGCGGACGCATAAAGCGGAAGAAGAAGGTCAGCAGCAGGGTGCAGATGTGGGAACCGTCCACGTCGGCATCCGCCATGATGATGACCTTGCCATACCGCAATTTGGAAATATCAAAGTCCTGACCGATGCCGCAACCCAGCGCCGCCACCACAGGCACCAACTTCTCGTTGGTGTACACCTTGTCGATGCGGGCCTTCTCCACGTTCAGCATCTTACCCCACAGGGACAGGATGGCCTGATAGTTACGGTCACGACCCTGCTTGGCGGAGCCGCCTGCAGAATCTCCCTCAACGATATAGATCTCGGTGCGCTCGGGGTCACGCCAGATGCAGTCCGCCAGCTTGTCGGGCATACGGAAAGAGCTGAGCTTTTTGCTGTTGCGGGCGTTGTCGCGGGCTTTCTGCGCCGCCTCACGCACCTTGGCGGAGTTGATGGATTTTTCCAAAATCACCTTGGCCACCTGAGGATTCTCATCCAAATAGGCAGTCAGCTTATCGGTTAAGAGCTGATTCACCAGCGTACCAATGGCGGTGTTGCCCAATTTGGCCTTAGTCTGGCTCTCAAACTGGGCGTCCTCCAGCTTCACGCTCACCACCGCCATGATGCCCTCGCGGACGTCGTCGCCCTTCAGGCGGAACTTGTCGTCCTTGAACATCTTATACCGCACCGCGTAGTCGTTGAAGATACGGGTGATGGCGGTCTTGAAAGCTACCTCGTGGGTACCGCCGTCGATGGTGTTCATATTGTTGGCGAAGGAAACGATATTCTCGTTGTAGCTGTCGTTGTACTGGAACGCCACCTCGGCGGTGGAGCCGCCGCTGGTGAGAGTCAGGTGAATGACGTTCTCGTGGAGGGGGGTGTAGCCACGCACCTTGTTGAGGAACTCCACAAAGCTGGAAATACCGCCCTCGTAGCAATAGTTCTCGCTGCGGACGTTCGCTTCGTCACGGCGATCGGTGAAGGTGATGGACAGACCTGCGTTCAGGAAGGCCTGCTCGCGCAGACGCTTCTGCAGGGTCTCGTAGTCGTATTCGGTGGTTTCGGTGAAGATCTCGGGATCCGCCTTAAAGCGGACGGTGGTACCGGTCGCATCGGTGTCGCCGATGACCGTCAGGTCGGTGACGGTATGACCCTTCTCGAAACGCTGATGATGGACGTGACCCTCACGGCTGACCTCCACCTCCAGATACTCGGACAGGGCGTTTACCACGGAGGAACCCACGCCGTGCAGACCGCCGGCCACCTTGTAGCCGCCACCGCCGAACTTACCGCCGGCGTGCAGCACGGTGAGCACCACCGTCACAGCGGGCATACCCAGCTTTTCGTTGATACCCACGGGGATACCACGGCCGTTATCCTTGACCTGGATGATGTCGCCGGGCAGAATGTCCACCTCGATATGGGTACAGTAGCCCGCCAACGCCTCGTCGATGGAGTTATCCACAATTTCGTACACCAGATGGTGCAGACCGCGGGGACCGGTGGAGCCGATGTACATACCGGGACGCTTACGGACGGCCTCTAAGCCCTCCAGCACCTGTATGTCGCTCTCGTTATAGGATACTTCCTCTTCGACTTGAGGCTGCATCAGTTCATTTTCGCTCATAATGGTTATTCCTCCTTGCAGAGTGTGACCCTCTGCTCGTTATCGAATACTCCGCTTGCGCAGAGTGGATGGGGCAATCTGGGAAATGTATACTTGTTGGTCGCCGCGCTTCCCCTTTGGTGCGCACACCGTAAAGGATTTGGGCAATTCCATACTGACGTAAGTAACCCGCCCGTCATTCTCCGCCTTACGCAGAAAATCGCGGGTGTGGGGGGAGATGGTGGTGTTGTCCATATCGAACACACCGATGATGTCGGCGTTTCGCACCACAACCTCCTGTCCGAGATGCAGATACATAGATGATACCTCTTGTTGTTTTGTAGGGGAGGGGTTCCATCCCCTCCCGTGATGATAACATCGTTTTATCGGGAGGGCACAGAGGCCCTCCCCTACCATGTTACGAAATGATTGTACAAACTTGGTAAGCCTATCTCAAGATTACTGCTAACCTCGGTAACCTCCCTCTGACGAGGGAGGTGGCACGGCGTTAGCCGTGACGGAGGGAGAGAGGAATAGAAGTACCAATTAAAGTTTCGTTATCTCTCCCCCAGCCTCGCTTCGCTTGGCAGCCCCCTCGTCAGAGGGGGCTACGCCACCTGCGGTGGCTAAAAAGCCCTATTTCAGCTTATTTTATAAACTAACTGTAATATCTCATTCACTTATTACGCCCTGTTTAACGTGAAACACCTTGGCGGCGGTGTTTTTCAGGGCGGTGGAGGGTTCACAGCAGGTGATGAACACCTGCCATCCCTCGATGTGGTTGAGGATATAATCCTGGCGGGAGGTGTCCAATTCGCTCATCACGTCGTCCAGGAACGCCACCGGCTTTTCATTCGTCACG
>JAZNED010000109.1:0-10928 GCA_045588425.1 Acutalibacteraceae bacterium | reverse complement strand
AATAGTGGAGAGTGGGCGGCTTCCGTAAAGCCGCCCGTTCCGATGAGAGTGTTCTCTCATCACAGCGGCGGCAAACCGTCACGCAGAGGATACGACTATCTCCCCCGACGTATGGATGCGACGCCCGAGAGAACATACTCCTACTATCTCTTTTATTATATAAAGAACCGATAAAAAAGGCAAGCAAAATTCTGCATTTTGCCATCGGCAGTTTGACCATATTTTCGGCGAAAAATTTGGTGGAAAAGACAACAAAAAAACAGCCCCTCTCCTCACGGAAAGGGGCTGTTTTTTGATTTACTTTATCTGTCAATGAGCGGAAAACCGCTTACTTACGCACCATCTCGGGAGAATGGAGCAAGCGACATTCTCGAGAAGCGGCAACGAATGTTACAGTTCGTAGATACTAAAACCGCCTCGATTACCACTCCAAAACGCCATCGTTCATATCAATTTTGCCAATGTAATTATCGGCATAAATATCGCCGTAGATGGTGACCAATTCGCCATCCATCTCCACGACATAGTAACCACGAGCGTAGAGAATCGTTTGTTCTTTATCTGCAGGGATATTGATGATACGCACAGCGAAAGCAGCACCACCCTCATACAGATCAAACAAACGGTCCGCCTTAATCTTCAGGGTGCGGTCGGAGAGATTGTCTACAGTGAGATTCTCTGCCTTAGTGCCCACAGAGACGTCGTTGGTCACCACAGCACCCATCTCCACCAGCTTGTAAGCCACACCATCTATGGTGACATAGGCGTTGGTGTAGTCAGTAAAGTTGCTGTTCTTTACAGCAATACCATCAGCAATGATATCAAACTTAAAGGCCAAGCCATGGACATCCTCAGAGCGGCTGGTATCACCACCGGTGATGATAGCATCAGTGATGATGGGCTCATCCGGCTCATCGGGGATGATGGGCTCGTCCGGCTCATCGGGGATCACAGGAGCATCGGTGCCGTCAGTCAGGCCGTTGGCTTCGATGAAAGCCACCAGCTCGTCGGCAAACTTCTGCTGACCGGCCAAGTTGGGGTGAGAGCCACCGCCGGCGTTGTTCTGGGTCAGGCGGCAGGCATAGTAGCCGGCATCGGCACCACCGAACTCGGCCACGATCTCCTCGATCATAGAGGAAACGCCGGTGGTCATCATGCCGTGAATCCACACGATGGGGGCGGTGGGATTCTTCTCACGCACCAGAGTCAGCATCTCCACCAGGCCCTCACGCTTCAGGGTAGCGTTGCCCTGAATAGAGTTATCGTTGGTGCCCAGAGCCAGAATCACGATGTCAGGCTGCTTGGAGAAATCGTACAGGGTGGTCTGATCGTAGTTGTAACGCTGCACAGGATACACATCCTGCATAGAAATGGTGCCATAGCCGTACTTACAGCCGATACCGGACCAAGCCACGTTGGACCAGTCAGCGTTCAGAGCATTGGCAGTCAGGTAGGTATAAGCCTGAGTACCATCGGACCACAGAGCAGCACCGTCGCCCTGAGCAGCACTGCCCAGGTTACCAAAGCCGCAGGAGATGGAGTCGCCGATAAACTCAACGTACAGATCCTTGTCGGCGGGCTTATCCAACATCTCGCCCACATAGGACAGAGCGCACACGCCCGCCTCACCGAAGTGGTGCTCGGACTGGCGATAAATGGCGAAAGTATGCTTGCCGGCGGGCAGATCGGAGGCCAATTTCACCTTAGTCTCGCCCACAGAGGAAATGTGGCAATAGTCGCGAGCCAGCTTCTGACCATCCACGATGATGGTGAAATACAGACCGCCGTCCGCGGAGGAGCTGGACAGCTTGCGGGTGTTGAAGGTGGCGTAGACGTCACCGGCACAATCCAGTTCGAACTCGATGCCGGAAATGGAGAAATCCAGCATCAGAGTGCCCTTCACCAAAGAGGTACGACCCTGGGTTTTGATGTTATCCACCAAGGTGTCGATCATCTTCAGATTGGGGTCATCGTCGTTGCCACCCAAGACAACCTCAGTCAGGGTGATGTCATCCATATACATCTTCTCGGCCGTGCCGGTACCGGAACCGACAAGTGCCAAGCAAACCGTAGAGGTGGTAGCCTCAAACTCCACGGCAAACTGAGTCCACTCGGTCTTAGTGCCGTAAATGTAGGCCAATTTAGCACCGGAGTCGCTATTACCCTCGCACAGCTGAATGTTCACACCGGCAGACAGAGCCTTATACCACAAGCTGATGCGGTAGGTCTTGCCTACCTCCAGACCATTGATGATCTGCTGACCCAGACCGCCCCAGCCGCCGTTGCCGGCAATGTACAGACCGTAGCTACCGGTCTTGGTAGCAGCAGCGTCCACCTTGGTGCTCTGATACAGATTCCAGCCGTCGGCGTTGCCGGTCTCAAAGGCGCCGTTGGTAACGTAGTTGCCGTCCACGGGGACGTAAGGCTCATCGGGGGTGTCGGGAACAACGGGAGTATCCGGCTCAGTGGTGGAGTCGTTCTTGGTGAGAACCACGTTGTCCACGTAAATCTGCTGACCGGCAGAAGCGGGCAGACCGGTCTGGATCATAAAGACCACCGTGCCGCCGTTGCCGCTGTTCAGCACCACCTCGTAATCGGTCCACTCGGTAGAAACAGAAGCAGAAGCCTGACCATAAGCAGACATCCAGTCGGGAGCCAGGAACTTGATCGTCAAGGCGGAAGCCATATTGGCCTTCATTTTGTAGGTCACCTTATAATCGGTGTTGGCATCCACACTGGTGTAAACGTAGATGTTAGCCCAGTCGGCGCCGGAAGCGTCCCAATGCAACACGTTGGAGCCGTTCTCCTGAACAACCTCCAAAGCACAATCGGACGAGAAATAGACCTTGCCGTCTTCGAAGTCCTTGTTCAGGACATCGCCGGCAGCAGACACGGCCGCCATCGGCAACACAGCGCACAACAGAAGCGCGCTGAGCAGGACAGCCAGCACTTTGCGGAACATAGTTTGCATACAAATCTCTCCTTTTTGATATTTCGGTGCAAAAGCAACCGAGGATAGTGTTTTTATCGCCAACGCAGGACGATAAAACTCCATTCTTTAAAATTTTATCATTTTCGGCGGCTTTTGTCAATGATACCCATAGGACAATATGTGCTAAAATCCCCTCCGCCCTTTTGGGACGGAGGGGATTTGCATAACATATGGTCAATTTATCGCCTGTCTTTTACCAATCGAAAATGCCGTCGTTGGTGTTGACGTTGTTATCATAATTGGTGGCATAGACGTTGCCGTAAACGATCATCTCTTCCCCATCGCACTCGTAAACGTAGTAACCACGGGCATAGATGATGGCCTCGGAATATTCCAACGGAATATTGGTGACGCGGACCGAATATTTGAGACCCGCCTCGGTCAGGTCGTTGGCATAAACCGCAGGCACGTCCTTGGTGTTACCGGAGAGATTATCGCGAGTCATACGGGTAGGACGCAAGCCGATCTCCACATCGTTGGTAACGATGGCACCCACCTCCAGCAACTTACAGGCTTTTCCATCTACATCAATGGTAGCACCCGACAGATCAATAGTGTAGTCACGGTTCATCTTGGCACCCTGCACATCGAGGGTGAAGCGGAACGCCAGACCCAACAAATCCTCGGTCATCTCCATACGGGCGGTCTCACCACCGGACAGAATAGCGTCCTCCGCAGGAGGAACCACAGGATCGACAGGCTTTTCGGGAACCACATCCAACTTGTTGGCGCGGATGAAGGCCACCAGCTCGTCGGCGAACTTCTTCTGACCCGCCACGTTGGGGTGCCAACCGCCGCCGGAGGTGTTGGTGGTCAGCTCGCAAGCATAATAGCCGGCCTCAACACCGCCATACTCCGCCACAATTTCCTCGATCATCGTATTGAGATTGTCGGTCATCATACCGTAAATCCAGACGATGGGAGCGTTGGGGTTCTTCTCACGCACCAGGGTCAGCATTTCCTTGAGACCGGCGCGAATGGATGCGGCATCGGGACCCATGGAGTTGTCGTTGGTACCCAAAGCCAGCACAACGATATTGGGCTCTTTCTCAAAACCGTAGGGCGTATTCTTATCAAAATTATAACGCTGAGCGGGATACACATCCTGCATGGTGATGGAGCTATAGCCGTACTTACAACCCAAACCGGACCAAGAGGGGTTGGAGAAATCCGCATTCAGAGCCTCGGCGGTCAGGAAATTGTAAGCCTGGGTGGCGTCGGACCACTTAGCCGAGCCGTCGCCCTGGCTGTAGTTACCCAAAATACCGTAGCCATTGGAGATGGAGTCACCGATAAACTCGATGTACAACTCCTTATCGGCAGGCTTATTCAAAATCGTACCGTCAAAAGACAAACCGCTGATACCAATCTCGCCGTACTGGTGCTCGGACTGGCGATAAATGCCAAAGGTGTGCTTGCCTGCGGGCAGGTTGTCCGCCAACAAGAACTTAGTCTCACCGCCGGAGGTGATACGGCAGAAATCACGTGCCTGCTTGACACCGTCCACCACAATAGTGAAGTAGATGCCACCGGTGGAGCTGGTGCTGGCCAGCTTGCGAGCGTTAAAAGTGGCATAGACGTCGCCGGAGCAATCCAGCTCAAACTCGACGCCGGACAGAGCGAAGTCCAACATCAAGGTGCCGTTAATCATAGCGGTACGACCCTGAGTCTTGATATTGCCCAGCAACTCCTCGATATTACCGGAGGCAGGTTCGTCACCGCCAACCTTAGCAATAGAAAAATCGTCAATCAGAATGGTGCCGGGATTCTTGGTCTCGGTGGACCACTTCAGAAGCAGAGAGGTGGCATCACCACTGTTGATGGTGTACTCGTACTTAATCCAGGAATTATCCTTATCATTCATCCAGTTTTGACCGGCCAAACGCTCTACGTTGCCGTAACCAACAGCGTTCATCACGTACAAGTTAAAAGCGCCGGTACCGGCCACGCGCTTGGCGTACCAGGTGAACACATAGTCGGTATTAGCCTCTACGGGGATGGTCTGGACAGCTGCCTCACCCCATTGGCCGGGGTTGGTCAGGGACAACGCTTTGCTGCCGCTGTGAGCATCGTTGACAATTTCGGCGGTGCCACTGTTAAACTTCCAGCCTTCCTTGCCGTTTTCAAATCCGCCGTTGACAATGGGACTGGCATTTGCGGCCGATACCACGCCCACGGGAATCATCAGGCACAGCATCGCTACAGACAGTAGCACAGCCAACAGCTTACAAGTAATTATCTTCATAAAATTTGCTCCTCTCGTAGCATATTTTCCTATATATTATAGCAAAAGACAGTAAGGCTGTCAACCAAAACAGAAAAAGCCGACGCCAAAATTAGCGTCGGCTTTTTGGTACTTTTTACTCCCCTACCACGGCGTTGATACCGGCGTGGATGACATCGATAAGATGGGCGTCCCAATCGGGGAAAGCGTTGACAGCGGGAACCTTGCCGGTCAGCACTTTAAACCAGGTGGCAGCGGCAGCATAGCGACCATACTCCCACGACAGGTGGAAGCCATCGCGGTTGAGGGACAAACCGCCGTTTTTGTAATCAAACTCGGGTGCATTCTCACGCAGATACTGCACCACGGGACCGCTGGGCAGAACCGTAGCGTCAATCAAGCGACACGCCATCTCGGTGCAATCGCAAATACGGCGATACATCTCCTGCTGATCGCGGTTATAACTGAGGAAGCCGCCGTGATCGGAATCGATCTCATACGCCCACGTCTGGTGGAAATAAATCTTGGCTTTGGGACACTTCTCCTTAACAAAAGCCACCAACTCCGTGAGATACGGAATGTAGGTCTGAGGCTGACCGCTGTGATGGCTCACCTGCTGGACGGTAACGACGTCCCATTCATCCAGCGCCAAGCCCTCGGGCAAAGTGACGGTACGATTGCAATTCTGACCGTTCTGCTCGAGATAATAGGCGCTCTCGCCATCGGTCATATGATTCCAGTGAGTCTCTAAGCTGCAACCGCCGATCATCAAGTTGGTGGTTTCCAAATCCACGCCGTTGGCTACAGCAATCTGGTGCAACCACTCCTGCGCATCCTGCGAAAAGCTGTTACCGATAGATAAAAGTTTCATAATTTAACCCTCCGATTTCTTGTCCAAACGACGATTGCGGAAATACATCACCACGTCCAAACTAACCATGATCAGGTTGAGGAAGTAGAAAAACAGCACATACCACTTTGCGCCAAAATCAAAGGCAGGATTGACAAATTTCGAGGCAATACCGGCAATGTAGCCGGCGATAATCAGCAAAAGAAAAGGCAAACTCTTCCCCTTTGCGGTGCGGGCTTTGTAGGATTTAATGACGTTCAGCGGCCAAGAAAAGCCAAAGCAGATAAGCATCGTGATTTCCAAAATTTCAGGCATCTTTTACACTCTCCCCTCTCAATTCTGCTCACTCTCAAAGAAAGCCAGCAATTGATCCTTAATTTGGGTCATGCCGATATCAGAAGGATGACCCCAAATTTTGTCGATATTTTGCAAACAAATGACCGGGACTCCGTTGCGGGTAGCCGCCTCGATGAGTGCCTCATGAATGCAAGGCTTAAGCTCAGTATTGATGATGGCGTAGACGTTCACGTCCGGCAGAATCTCCGCCACGCGACAGAACAGACGACCGATGGCCGGCAGAGCGCAGTACATATCCTCCTTGGTCCACCCTTCAAATTTCAGTTCACCCTCGGGTGCGCCGCACCAATCGTCGTTGGTGCCGCCGAAAATCAACAGGGTGTCGATGCCGTCTAACGTGCCGTTTTCGTACATACGATCCAGTCGCGTATTGAAACACAAATGGGTATAATCCTCTTTCTCGTAACCAGTGTAACCGATGGTGGAGCCGGACCAACTCTCATTAAGAACCAGCTCGGAATCGGTGGCCGAGATCAACTGATGCCACCATGTCTGCTCCACCGTGGTAACGCGAGAGTTATGCTCGTCTTCGGGGCTATAGTAAATCACGTTTCCCTCGGGAATATACCCTTTAAACGTGGAGTAGCTATCACCCAAAATGACGGTCTTACCCAATTTTATCATTGCAAAATTCGCCCCTTTCTACCTGTAAAGCACATAGACTTTACAGGCTGCATCCCTTGATTTTACGGCGTTTTGACAACGGATTTGTGCCGAAAACAGACACATATAAAACCGCTGTCATTTTGCGCCATTTTTACGTTGTTCACCTGCCATGCGCAGGCAATGAATCTTTGTATAGCATAGCAAATATAGCTGCGTTTTGCAATAGTTTGCGGTAAAAAACGATAAAATTTTCCATCGTTTTTTGGATTGATTTTTTGTCAAGCGGAAATTTATGTACATGTTGACAAATTTGCCCGTTGCTTTTTGTGGAATTTTCAGTGACTTTTCGGACAGTTTTTCTCCTATCTCATATTGACAATATTTTCCCTTTACAATATAATTGTGACTAGACTTAAGCTGTGATGCTGGGTAATTTGGCCCAGCCCTTGCCTATCCGGCGATGCGGTATGCACAGTTTAGGTGGGCACTATCCCGATTTAACCGAATCTTCATTTGAGAAAGGAGGAAAATCCATGAAGAAGTACATCGCCCCCGAAATGATGGCCTTGTCCTTCGCTGCCGAGGAGGCTATCAGCGCCCCCCTGGAGGGCAGCAACACTTTCAACGATGGCGAGCTGCAGTGGTAAGTAATCCACGCAAGTGACACGTAGGCGATTCATTGTTTACGCGCGCGAGCGCGTTCACGTCGCGTATTGTCACTCGCCACAACCCGAATTTACAGGAAAGGAGGACACTCGCATGAAGAAATACATGGCTCCCGAGATGGAGACCCTGACCTTCGCCGCTGAGGAGGCCATCGCCGGCCTGCTGGGCAGCAACCTCTTCAACGATGCTGAGTTCAAAGGCTGGTAATCCCGGCGGCTCGTACGTAGTACGAATCGGTAGGTTTCGTTGCCGCCTATCGAGAATGGCGTAATCGCCATTCTCCCAACGTGTAACGGAATCTCGGCGGCTCGTACGTAGTACGAAACTGAACGACCCCGTAGCGGTTTGGGCCGCTACACCCGTGAGAATTGCTTTGCACTTGTTTGAGAAAGGGATTGCAAGCTTTTCTCAAAAGGGAAAGCAAAATCACGGAGGCTTTGGGCGTTATGAATCCACATGTGCCATCTTTTGAAAGAGGTGTGCACGCCTCTCTCCTAACGTGGTACGGAGGGATTGATAACCGTGCCGAGCCACCTCCCTATCGTATGCCGCCTCCTGAAGAGGCTTCTCTCTTCCCGAAACTTTGACACCCGTCATTGATCCCGAAACGGTGTGCGATTGAATTCAGCAATTCCCTACTTGCGAAGACCAAAAACATTTTAGGAGGAAACCAAAACAATGAAGACCATGAAGAAAATTGTGGCGATCCTGGCTGTGGCTCTGATGCTGTGCAGCATCCTGCCCCTGTCTGCTTTCGCCGCGGACGGTTCTGCCACATTTGATGGTTCTGCCGTCAGCAACACCAATCAGACTGCAATGCCCACTTGGACCGATTCTGATGGTATCGTAACCATCACGCCCGACAATGGCGGCAACAGCAACGGTATTAAGTACTACACTTCTGGTTCTGCGTACAGAATGTATCCCAAGAATACCGTTACCATCACTGTTGCGGATGGCTACGTGATTGACACGGTAGAGATTACCACCATTACCGGCACCAATGCTATGACCGAAGCCAAAACCAAGCCGATCGAGAATGCGACTTGGTCCATCAGCGGTACTACCATCACCCTGACCGCTACCCCCGGCGCTACCAGCGTCAAGTTCGGTCACGATCCCTCTCTGTCTAGCGGTAATATCCGCTTCTCTCAGATTGTGGTCAATTATTCTAAGTCTGGCGGTTGCATCCACGAATATGACAACTGTGAAGACACTGGTTGCAACAAGTGCTCCGAAGAGCGTACTGCTCCTGGTCACAAGTGGGACAACTGCGAAGCTACCGAGTGCCTCAACTGCGACGCCACTCGCGTTGCATTGACCCACTACTACACCAGCATCTATGCAACTCGTTGCGCAGTGTGCGGCGGCGGTGTGCGCGAGGGTGCTTCTATGCCCGATGGAGAGATCACACTGACCATCTTGGAGGCCAACGACGTGGCTATGCTGGGCGGTAGTGCTTTCACCACCAACAAGTACTACGTCACCGGTGTGGTTGAGAGCATTGTTAACACCACCTACGGTAACCTGTACATTCAGGACGAGGACGGCAACAAGCTGTACGTCTACGGTGTATATAATAGCGACGGCACGGTTCGCTATGATGCGCTGGGCGATATTCAGCCCCAGATCGGCGACGAAATCACCTTGTTTGGCCAACTGGGTACCTACAGCGGCGCTGCTCAGATGAAGAACGGCTATCTGGCGACTGCAAGTGACTGCGAGCACCAGTACACCTACGAGTGCGATAAGGCTTGCGCTCTGTGCGGTTTGGCGTTGCGTCCCGAGGCCGTCTGTGTCAATGACAACCCCGCCTGCATCGACGGTCTGTGCATCTACTGCGGCAGCGACGTGGATGCCGTTGAGCACGACTTCGACGATGAGTGGGATGCCGACTGCAACTACGGTTGCGGCTACACCCGCGAGGTCGAAGAGAAGCCCGACATAACCGAGCAGACCATCGATCTGTTCGCCAACACCGGCGTTTTGGCCGAAGATAGCTCCTACATCACTTGGCAGTCTGACAATTACCAGTTTGCCAACTACAAGAGCGCTTCCACCTCCGCTATCCGTGTAAGCGATACGGATCACTTCCGTATCTATGCTCACAGCAAGGTGGTTGTTTCCGGTCTGAACGGCGAGGTTCTGTCTCAGATCAAGATCACCGCCACTTCCGAGGACTACGCCACCGTTCTGGGCGGCTGTGTCGCCGAGGGCTGGGAGGTTAGCGTGGACGGCACTGTGGTCACCTTCACCGCCACCACCGGCGCTGCGGCCTTGACCATCGAGGACGTTTCTGCTCAGGTTCGCGTGAACAGTGTAACCATCATCCCCGCTGCCACCGGCTCCGAGGATTGCGAGCACGTGTACGACAACGCCTGCGATGTGGATTGTAACGAGTGCGGCGCGATTCGCGTGATCGAGCACGCTTACGTTGAGACCATCGTCGATGCCACCTGCACCGCTACCGGCACCAAGACTTATACTTGCTCCGTCTGCGGCGACAGCTACAGTGAGGAGATCCCCATGATCCCCCACAACTATGTGGACGGCACCTGCTCCGCTTGCGGCGCCGAGCTGCCCTCTGAGGCTACCATCACCTTCGACGCGGACAAGACTCAGCGTACCGAGTTCACCACCGAGATCCAGAAGTGGGAACACGATGGTCTGGTGCTGATCAACAATAAGGCCGCTTCTACCACCAACATCGGTGACTACTCCGCTCCCGGTCGTTTTTACAAGTCTTCCGAGATCGTCATCTCCTTCCCCGGCATGGTTTCTCTAACCATCGATGCCACCAGTGTTGGCACCGACTATCTGTGGGATGCCACTTTGACTAATGCCGGTCTGTCCTTCACTGTGGAGGAGAAGATCTACACCATCACCTTCGCCGAGCCCACCGACAGCATCACTCTGACTGCTGCCAACCAGGTTCGTGCTAACACCATCACCGCTTCCGCCGTTAAGACCGGCTGCGCTCACGAGTACGACAACGCTTGCGACGTGGATTGCAACCTGTGCTACGAGGCCCGCGAGGTCCAGCACTCCGTGCAGCACGTGGCCGCTGTTGCCGCCACCTGCGCCGCCAACGGTAACATCGAGTACTGGTACTGCGATGTCTGCGGTATGGCTTGGCTGGATGCTGACTGCATCATGAACACCAACCTGCGCGCTGTTGTGCTGCCCGCCACCGGTGAGCACACCTACGACGACGAGTACGATGCCGACTGTAA
>JAZNED010000108.1:0-16922 GCA_045588425.1 Acutalibacteraceae bacterium | reverse complement strand
GACTTGACTCGTCAAAAGCGAGAGTTACGGTAATGGCTGTTGCCGCGGACTTTCACCGCGATTCCCTTATCCCCTAACACACGGTCGTGCCGTGTATCCGACAACGGGCATACGCCCGATGACCTGCGTCTATTCTTTTGTTCTTTCATTATAACACATCTTGCCAAAAATGCAAGAGAAACCCCCGACGGAATACCGCCGGGGTTTCTATTACATTACAATTTGCTCATACAAGCGGCGCAAGACGTCTGCCGACAACGGTACGGGATGGTTGCCCAAACGCTCCACGTTGACGCCTGCTGTCAAACGGGAAATCTCCTCGTCACGGCGCTCCGCCACAGGGCAACCCAGTTTCATCTCGCTCATCATCCCATCCAACAGGGCTACCGCCTCTTGGGAAGTCGCCACGTCCAAACACGCCGCAATCTCGTCCAGCACAGTCGTCAGGCTTGCATCGGCGCAGGTGAGCATATACTCCCACACACGGGGCAGGCACAGCGCCACGGCGTGGCCGTGAGGCAAGCCGTAGAAGGTAGTCAGTTTGTAACTCATAGCATGAGGTGCCGTAGTGGTGGTGATGTGAATCGCCTGCCCTGCCAAATTGGAGGCACGCAAGATCTTCATGGTCGCCGCCTTGTCATCTTCGAAAATATAGCCACGCCAATGCTGCGCAATACTGTGGATGGCCTCTGCCGCCAATTTACGGCTTTCCTCCGTCGCTGCCACCGCCCAGTAGGACTCGATGGCCTGCCCCAGCGCATCCATCAAAGTACACTTTTTCTGGTATACAGGCAATGTATACAATACCGCAGGCTCTAACACGGCATAGTCAGGCAGAATACTGTCGTGATGCACCGACTGCTTTTCACCGTGATGGTAGATCACCGCAAATCGCGTGGACTCGCTGCCTGTACCCGCCGTGGTCGGCAGCGCAATCAGCGGTATACCGGTGTCCACATAGGGCTGCTCCAAATAGCACACATCATCCGTCATCGGCACATACAGTTTAATGCACTTTGCCACGTCCATGGCACTACCACCGCCAACGGCTACGATCGCATCGCACCAATTAGCACGGTATACCTCCACACCCCGACACACCTCGTCATACTGAGGATTGGGCGTGAAATCGGTGAAGGTCACGTAAGGAATGTCCAGCGTTTCAAAATAGTCAGCAATCGGTAAACGACGAAAAGAGCCGCCGCACACCAGCAAAAACTTACGACAATCCAGCTTATGTAAAATTTCGCCAATCTCGCGATGAACACCCTCACCGCATAAAATTGTTTGAGACATACTATCACCTCATGGATAGTATAGCATATATTGTGATAAGATACAAGGAAAACTCACCTTGACAAACGTTCTCCTACTTGTTATAATAAACGCGTTGTTCATCCGCTGGTTTAGCTCAGTTGGTAGAGCAGCTGATTTGTAATCAGCAGGTCGGGGGTTCAAGTCCGTCAACCAGCTCCAAGAAACAGGACACCACCTTTGTGGTGTCCTGTTTCTTCGTACTTGTTGATGCTTTACTTTAATTCCCTTAGTTTGCGCAAGCAAACTATAGATTTTGGAGCGGAGCGAGAAAATCGGGGTTCTAAGTCCGTCAACCAGCTCCAAAAAAAGAAGGTGTCGCTTTGCGACACCTTCTTTTTTCGTGGTTGAAACTCAACCCTTTCATTCATACTATCTTTGTATTTAAAACAAAAAGGACACCCAATCGGGTGTCCTTTTTGTTTGGCGGAGAAGGAGGGATTCGAACCCTCGAACCGCTTTTAACGGTTACACGATTTCCAATCGTGCGCGCTCGACCAACTACGCGACTTCTCCAAGTGGTCAAGTATGTGCGCTCTCTTGAGCGCTTAGTCATTATAATAAATTTGTCCCCACTTGTCAAGGTGCAAACGACAACTTTTTTAATTATTTTTGAAATACTTTTTGAAATTGTTTCTTTTCATCTTGACAAATGGGCTATACAATGCTAAAATAGTGTGCGTTGACTGTACGGAGAGGTGTCCGAGCGGTTTAAGGAGCTGGTCTTGAAAACCAGTGACTCGAAAGAGCCAAGGGTTCGAATCCCTTCCTCTCCGCCACACTTTTTTGACAACTAAATCGGCTATAATCGGCTGCTCACCACACCCGATTTTGCGACATACGGAGTAGTACTCAAGTTGGTGACGAGGCGCCCCTGCTAAGGGCGTAGGTCGGGTAACCGGCGCGAGAGTTCGAGTCTCTCCTACTCCGCCAAGACAGAACCCACCCCGTTTCGGGGTGGGTTTTGTCTTTATTGTAGTAGGCGATGCCTTGAACGAACTTTATTTGCCTCAGGCAAATAACAGAAGGTTGCCCAGCAACCGACGGAATTCAGAGTCTATCCTAACTAAAAAGCCCCGCGCATTCCAGATGGAATACGCGGGGCTTTTACTATCTTATCGGTTCAGTCCCTTTTCAAAGGTTTCAAAAACCAACGCAAACAGTTCCTCATTCACGGCACTGTAGCGACGGTGATCCACCGTTTTGTAGAAATCTACTTTCTCTTGGTAGGTCAACTCCTCGCCTTTCGCCTTCTCCATACGTTCCAGCGCGCTATCGACCCACGAGGCATACTCCATAGCATCCGCAGAATGCCATATACCCACGTGAGAACCTTGCCAACCATCGGCGTAATACACTGACATATTCGGGTTAGTGATTTCATCCAAATAAGCGGTTATCGCCAAAGTATCATAGGGAATTACCTCGTCCTGCCTGCCCTGAGCAATCAAAATCGGAATATCCGTAGAATTGATACCACGCACAGCGTTATACTCAGTAAATTCACCAAATAAATAATCCTGATACGCGTCAAACACAGGCTTCACCACATAAGCGACATCGTCCACATAGCGCCGACTGGTTTCCACCATCAAACTGGAAGCGTCGCTCATCGCTGCAATGCACACCGCCGCCTTCACCTCTCGATGCAACGTCAGCATGGAGGCCACGGCGTTACCGCCCAAACTATGGCCAATCAACACCCGCGGCATAGACGAATAAATGGGATGAGCCGACACGTAGTTCAGTACCGCATCCAAATCCCGCATAAACTGACACATACCGATACCATCGTCGCCCGTTGACGAGAACGTCGCTGTGGCGTCGTATGCCACCACAGCATATCCCTCCTGCGTTAGGCGCTCAATCATGGGAAGCAGGTCATCCGCGCCGGCATGGATGCCATGTACCGCCACTGCCAGCGCGCGCGGATTATCCACGGGATAATAATAGGCGCACAGTCGATTCTCACCCGATGGCACGTAAAAGGTTTCCCGGGGCAAACTGCCCTCATACCGCCCGTAGGCGTACATACCGGGATAGGTCGCATAATCCGGTCGATCGTGGCGAGGGAAAAAAGAGTCATAGATAGCAATCGTGCCGGCTACCGAAGCCGCACTGACGCCCACTAACACAGCTGTCACGGCCGCTACGGCTTTTGCCGTCGAACTCAGCTTTCGGATATCAACCGGCTTACGCTTCTGTTGCGACACATCTTTTCCCTCCCTACTTACAGTTTTACATTCTCATATAAGCGAACACGCTCCGGCGTTTTCGTGGCCACAGACAGGAAATACGACTCTCCGCCAATAGTCTGCTCAAAACTTTTGACCCCTCCCAGCAAAGTGTCGTACTCTGTGGGAATAAAGCTGTCCTTATGCGCCGCTTTGAACAGAGCCTCTTTGGCCGTCCACACACGGAAGAAACACCGTCTCTGCTCCTCTGCGGAAAGGCTCTCGTATTGTGCTAACTCCGCAGGAGTAAACACGCGCTGCGCCAATCGTTCGGTCTCACGGGCAGCAATCTGCTCCACGTCCACTCCCACCACGTCGCGGCTTACCGCTACGGCGAGGGCGGAACCGGAATGGGACAACGAAAAGAACGCCTTGTCACATACGTACCGATTCCCTTCTTTTTGAAAAGAAAGGTCAGCACTCTTCAAACCAAAACTGCGCTCCAATGCGTACTCCAGCAGACGCCACACGTAATATTTCTGACGGCGCACATCAGCGTTAGATACACCGTCAATCTCCGTTTGGCGCAACGCACAAGACAACGGTGGCATCTCATCCCTTTCGGGGATGGTGGCGGTATACACATCCACCACCGGCAAACGGCGAAACATCTCCCGCACGTCATCTGCCTGATGGCAAATATGCTCACCCGACAGACACTCGTTGGCAAAATGCTCGCAGTTGTTATAGAGGATGTGGTACCCTCGCTCGCCCAAACGCTTGCGCGCGCAAGCCACCACTTCCTCCGGCTTGCGATGCTTTTTACGCTCTTTGCGATCGAATTCGCACACCTCTAAGAAGCCACCCGCCAAAAAAGCATCGATGTCGGAGGAAAGCACCTCCACCTCGCTGTCCCGTAAAAGGGCACGCTGTGACGGTGCCAAACCAAACTGGATGACTTCATCCTCCGACACAAAAATACCAAAGTGATAAATAGAACCCAAGCCCACGCGAATCATATCTCCTCGCTTAGGCTCCTTCATTACCCATTTCATACGTTTGTCTGTTCCTCAATGTAACTGATAACGTCACCCACCGTCTCAAAATCGGAAAAGCCTACGTCACCAAAGCGAATGTTGAAAAACTCTTCAATGGCAATTACCACATACAGGATACCCACCGAAGAAAGACCCAAATCACCCACCAGCGTCATATCCTCGCGCAAATCGGCAGGATTAAAGGCGGCGTCCGGCATCACCAGACGCATCACGTCCGCCAGTTTATCGATGATTTCATTTCTTGACATTGCCATTCAAATTCCTCGCAATCTTCATCGCAGGGGTACGGATAAAGTCCGTCTCGCGAATGATAATTTTACCGATCTGCTCAAAAGAAGGCAGGGTGCGGTTGATCTTGTCCACTTCCGCCTTCACGTAGCTGTACAGATCTTCGATGCCCAGTTCCTTAACGCGGGTCATACGGGGCAGAATCTCCAACACCAGAATCTTGCCATCTTCATCGTAAACCAAGCAGTCGGAGATAACATCGATGCCGCAGAACTTCACTTCCAACTCGGCGGGAGATACGTTCTCGCCGCTGGACAGCACAATGATCTCTTTCAGACGGCCGGTGATGTAGAGGAAACCTTCCTCATCGATACGCACCAGGTCACCGGTCTTAAAATAACCATCCTCATAGGCAATGGCATTATCCTCGGGGGTGACGTAGCCGTCCATCATGTTGATGCCGCGCAGCCACAATTCGCCGTCCACGATCTTATAGTCCATACCATCGTAAATCAGACCCACGGACTCGGGCTTAGCCAACGCCTCGGGGTTACCGCTCACCAAGTTAGCAGACTCGGTCAGGCCGTAGCCGGGCAACAAGGTTACGCCAATCTTGTCATACTCCTTCACCAAATAAGGAGCCACAGGAGCCGCACCGCAGATAATGGTCTTCAGGTCCGGACCCCACATGTTACGACCGAACTGGGCGGACAGGTTCAGTGCCATCTCGGCCAGCGCAGGCACCAACACCATAATAGTGGGCTTGAACACCGCCACATCGCGGAACATATCCTTGTTATTGCGGCAGATATACAGCGCACTGCCGGTATACAAAGAGGTCATCAAGTTACGCACCAGACCAAACACATGGGTCAGGGGCAGCACCAACAGATAGCGCTGGCAGAAGATTTCACGAATACCATAACAGCCGTTCATCGTACCGGCCAAAATCGCCTTGTGGCTGAGCTTGGCACCCTTGCTCTTGCCGGTGGTACCACCGGTGAACAGAATGGCGGCGGGGGTCTCGCCGGGCACGGGCACAGAGGGAGTAGCAACCTCGGAGGTGGCAGAAGAAGGAATCAGCGCCACACCGGGATTTTTCTCGCGCAAGACGGCAACCTTCGCCTCCAACGCCTCGTCATACACCACAGCCTTCATGCCAAACTTAGAGGCAATACCAAACACCGTCATCTCGTCCAAATGCACCGGCATCAGCACCACGGGCACGCCAAAGGTGGTGGCGGCCAAATATGCTTTAACAAAACCATAAGAATTGGGGGAAAGAATACCGATCAGCGAACCGGGGGTAGCGCCGTTCTCTCTCAGCACCGTGCGGAAAGCAGCCACGTCGGCGTTCAGCTGGGCGTAGGAGTAGCTCTCACCATCCACGATAGCCACGTTATCGGCATAAGTAACTGCGCGATCCTCCCACATAGCGGTAATGGAGGGGAAACTTACGATTTTGGAAAAGGTTTCTTCGTCGGTGTACTTTTTGAATTTCTCATTCATAGGTAGCATCTTCCTTTCATTGTTGTTTATACCTTGTTGGAATTTTTGTGACAAAGAGATTCATAATACGCACGCAACTCCACTTCCTTGTCGCGCAACATATCGCTAACGGCGGCGATTTTGTCCACCGTGGGAATCAATCCTAATTGCTCATGCACGTCGATGGCTTGCCCCATCACGATGTGCTGACGGTGATACCATTTTTCACGGCGCACCACATACAGCGGAATAATTGGCGCATGAGATTTATGAGCCATCAGCACCACACCAGACTTAAAAGTTTGGATTTCATTGCCGCTCTTCGTGTGTACGCCGCCCTCGGGGAAAATCAGCACCAATCTTCTATCGTCCAATCGCTCCACCACGTCGTGGAAAGAAGCCAATGAGAAATTTTCTTTATCAATTTCGATGCAGTGCACCTGCCGAAAAAAGAAAGCTTTGAGGGGGGTGTCAAACAAATCCTTGGTCGCAATGCTATTCAATCGACGAAAAGGAAACGCCGTCTGAATGATAATGGGATCAATCATAGTATGGTGGTTGGAAGACACCAACAAAGCTCCTGTTTTCTTCGGCTTACCGAAGGGATAATGAATCTTCGGCCGCAACCAAAGGAGACCCGGCAACGCACCGGTTATGAACACAAAATCATAACAAAAATTGTGAAAGGGGCGAAACTTAAACCGTTTCTTCTTGACGGGTTTCGTTTTCTCCGAAGGGGATCGGAGTGGGGACATTTTTACTGAGTTCAATGATCTTACTCCTCACATAATCATTAATTCGTTTAACGTTCTCTTTTTCGGACAGTGCGTTATCATACATCGCCAACGCGTCAATAGGCTTACCGACCACTACCCGCAATTTTTCAGAGCGGAATGCGCAACCGTTATGATAGACGGGAACGATCGGAGCACCCGTTTCCAGTGCCAAATAGACGTAACTGGGCTTAAACGGCAACGGTCGTGTGTCGTTGTTCCGATCGGGCAGACGGGATTCAGGGAAAATCTCTACCACACCGCCCTTGTCCAGCACCGCCTTGAGACGATCCATAAAGGAAAAATCACACTGCTCGCGCTCAACACGCACACAACCCAGCATAGTGATCAGGAAGGTCATAAACGGGTTCTTATGATACAGCAGCTCCGCCGCCGCACAGCGAAGCGTACGCAAAGGGAAGGTGAACATCAACACGGCAAAATCCATCAACCCACTGTGGTTTGCTACCACAATCGCTTTGCCACGCAATCGTCTCCCCTGCACCGACTTGTCCTCAAAAGTCGTCTTGGTACGGAAAATGAGCAACTGCGGGAGAAATCCCGAGCATTTCACAAACCACTGAAACAAACAATAAATCATACGTTATCCTCAAAAGCATAGATGCGGTTCATTCCGCTCTGCAGGACGGAAAGGGCAATCACATTGGTAAAACCAACCGGGAAAATCAGAGAGGGCAAAAGCACCGCAACCAGCGGAATTTTTACTGTAATGCCGCGCTCAGCGCCAAGTGCCAAGATCTCTTTGCGCACACGCAATAGGAACACAATCTGCACCAACGGCACAAACGCGGACAGCAGGAACGCCAAAACAGCGGGGAACTTCTTGCAGTAGTTCTTAATCGAGCGGAACAAGAGTCCCAGCCAAATGAAGCCGAACAAAAAGCCGGACAGCACCGACAGACCCACCTGAACGAAGATGATTTCGCTTCTCTCTTTCTTCTCCTCCACGTTTTCGAAGGCGGAGATATCCAAAGAGGGATCCATTTCCTTCATTTCTTTCGCCAAAATAGGGGCGGTAAAATCGCGCGGCAGCTTGTACGCCAAGAAGAAGCCCAACACACAAGTAACGCACACAATAAAGGGAACCAACAGGTTACCGAAGTTGAACACCGCAGAAGAAACCTGTGCATCCGAACCATTCTCACCAAAGAAACGGAAATACGCCACCTGAGAAGCAGACAATGCATCCGTTGCCTCGGCCCAAACCAAACCACGGCCCTTGGCGAGGAAGATGTTTTTCAAATACTCGTAAACCAAGTTACCGGAAATGGCGCCCACAATGGAGGTCACCACCGCATTGCCGGCAAAATACATAGCCGAGTGATTCTTGCCGGTCAGTTTTTCCTCCACACCGGAAATCTGAGCAGGAGCCAGATAAGGCATCATGAAAAAGGTACCAATGGCCCAACTGCCACACAAACTGCCGGCAATACCAATAGCCATCTTGGTGGTTATGTTACCGTCACCCAACACATAGCGGGAACCGAAGAAGAAGGACAAAATAGACACCGCGAACAACAGCAGGCAGCTCTGATACACAGCGCGAATACCATAGCGCGCCTTGGCTTTGTTAAACATGTACAACATCACAGGCACGGGTCCAAAAGCGAAGGTGTTCAGAATCGCCATCTGCAAACCGTCAAGACCCATACCGCCGATGATCAAACCGTTCATGGCCGACAAAAACATCTGCAGGCCGAAGAAGGTGCAGGAATTAACGTACAACCAGCGACGGAAAATACGGTTTTTGAAGGTCAGCATAAAGCTTTCCTTCAGGGTCAACTTCTCTTCCGCCAAACCCTCGTTTTCGGGATAGCCGTACTTTTCACCCTCTTTGATCATAAACAAGGGAATGAGCATGGTGAGCATCGAGGGCACACAAATAAACACCAAAGCATCGATCTGCATCTGTGCGCCGGACAGGATGACCGGCACCAGCGCATAAACCACACAATAAGTCACAGTATCAAAGAAGGATTTGTAACCGGACACACGCAAGCGCTGGGGTTCATCGGAGCACACTGCGGAGAAAGAGCCGTAGTAAGCGATCAGACACATGGTGTAGGAGGCAAAGAATATGATGCTGAATACAGACACCCAAATGGTGTTAAACAGCTTCGCCTCAGGGCCACCTACAGGAATCCAGCACAAGATGTAACTAATCAACATCGGCAGGAAACATACTGCAATGGCGGGACGACGTCTGCCCCACTTAGTGGATAGAGTGTCGGTGATATGAGCAAAGGGGATATCAATAATACCATCAAAAATCTTACCGACTGCAAACAGGATGGGAAACAAGGCCGGCAGAATATAACACACACCGGGCATAATCGCCTGGAACTGTTCACCCATCTCCAAAGAAGACGGGTTCAACGCGTCAGAATAGTAAGAACCCATCAGAATCATCAAGAAGTTCGGTCCAAAGCCGGAAAACGCGAAAAGAAATTCTTTCCATTTTTTATCCAGAGACTGTACCATCAATATCCCTCTTTCTTTCCAAGACAGTTTACGTTGCTTACTTAGTCAAATAGGCGTAAAACTCGGCCACCGTCGCCAAGCTATCGGAATCGCTTACCTCAACGCGAGCACCGATTCGCTCACGGATCAGTCCCAGCAGAGCGTAATAATCCATACTGGTACCGCCCAAATCGCGGAAGAAGTGACTGTCTCGCCCAATCTCTGCCTCCTCTTTACCCAACACTTCGGCAAAGAGAGCGGCAATATCCTTTTCCAAATCCGCAAACACAGACTCACCGCGTTCTTTTAAATCCGTCAGCACAAACACACGCAGTTGTCCGTCTCGTATGCGGCTGGCCACTCGTTGACGGGAGAGTTTAAATTCACCGGAGCCCAGCAAGGTATCGCCTGTAAAGTAAATGGTGCGAATTACGCGATCCAGCTTGGCCTCTTTCAGCTTTGCTTCCAACAAGGTGGAAAGTTCCAGTATACGCTCCGTTGCAAAACAACCGGGCACCGAAGCGATAATGGCAGCATGTTTATCCTCTTTTTGGAAAATACACAATTTATCAATACCGGGAATCACCAAGGACATCTCCGCCAAAGTGGGATTGAGGTTTTCGCCGTCCTCGCAAATGATCAAATCGTCCGAACGACCGGCGGCATAATAGCGCCCACCGCGATACTGCATCATATCGCCGGTGTCAAACCACGCGTCGTAATCGGTGATCTCCTCTTCCCCATCGCACAGAATGCGAGAGGCGCGGGTCTTACCTCGCACCAACAGGTGCCCCTCCTCACTGAGAGAATACTCCGTATAACCAAATGGCGCTCCCACCGAACCCATATTCAGAATCTTCTTTTTATCGGCTTTTTCCACCGAGGTGATGCCCACCTCGGTCATACCATAACCGTTGGCCAGATGATACCCAATGCCGTTAAAGAAGTTCAGCGTGGCAGGTTCAATATGACTACCGCCGCTGATAAGGAACATAATGCTGTCACCAAACAAACCTTCTCGTACCTCGGCAAGCAACTTTTTAGCTAAGAAGTCGCCGCCGCAACGATCCAGACGATTCACCATCGCCGACGCCTTCAAGAATTTCTGATACGTCTTCTCTCCACGCGCGCGAATCTTCGCTTTAGCCGCACGGCTCACTGCCTCCCACACCATAGGGACGGCAAAGATGTGGGTCACCTTGTGCTTTTTCACCGTACGCTGAATGGTGGAGGGATCCAAATCCTTGGGGAACACAAAGGTACGGGAGAAGAAACCAAACCACAGATACACCGCGATAAATCCGAACACGTGACACAGGGGCAACAGCACCAATTGTTTCAACTCACCCTCATAATGCCGCTTGATAGCGGGACAGGTGGCGATGATATTGGCGCTATCGAGGATTTGATAGTAGAAGTTTTCTCCGGTATAGGCACAGAGTTTGACATGACCGGTAGTGCCGGAGGACATAAACAAAACCTCTTCGCCGAAGGGGCGTTTTTCAAAATCACACTCCGCCGCCGACAATTCATCCCACAGGATAGTTTTGGCTGCTGCAAAACAAGTGCCATCGCTGAGCACGCCCTTCACAGTATATTCCGTCAGGATGTCCTCCAATGCCTGATCCGGCAAACGGGTATTCATTAGTAGAGGGCGATAGCCGGCAATCAAAATAGCCCAAAAAGCCATCAACCACTCCGGACGATTATTCATATACAGGCCCACAATATCTCCCGCAGGAACCTCCCGCAGAGCATCAGCCACTGCCGGCACCATCGCCAAAATCTTTTGACGAAATTCGCCGTAGCTCACTTTATTGACACGATAGCCGTCGGTGGTTTCCACCATCACGTTATCTCGCTCGTCAAACATCAGCTCAAACAAGGATTCAAAGTTTTTCTCTTTTCCCTCGTAGGCAGCCAACTTATATTTAACGTATGCATCAACAGTGCCGCATCCGTGAACATTCTGAAGCTTCATTGCGCTCTTTCCTTTGCTGATTTTAAGTAGTTGTCGCAATATGTCGACATTAATACTTATATTTATAGCATAATTACCCTTATATTTCAATAGAAACTTCACAAAAAATTTACAATTTCCTCATTTTTCCGTCATCTTTTGACACGCAATCACATACAAAAAACACCCGACGCCGTAACGGCATCGAGTGCGCGGTTTTACTTATGATATTTTCCGCCGGAAGCAATCTGGAATGCACGATATATCTGCTCCAGCACCATCACACGAGCCAGCTGGTGCGGGAAGGTCATTGGCGACATAGAAAGACGCAACACAGCGCGGTTTTTCACCCCATCTGACAATCCCCAAGAACCACCGATAATAAAAGTGATGTGGCTGGTGCCATCCACCGCCAGTTTTTGCATACGGGCTGCCAACGCAGGCGAATCCATTTCTTTACCCTCAATACACAGAGGAATCACCGCACTATCACGTGGAATTTGCTCCAGCAAACGCTTCCCTTCCGCCTCCACCGTCGCGGCGATTTGTGCCGCCGAGGGGTTATCCGGCAAACGCTCCTCTGCCACCTCTACCAGACGAAAACGACAAAACGCGCCCAACCGTTTTTCATACTCTGCGCAAGCATCCCGCCAATAGGCTTCTTTCAGTTTGCCAACGCACAAAAGCGTTACGTTCAGCATACGGTTTCCTCCATCAGAAATAAATCACGGGACTATCCCCCGTCGGTTTCGCCACCGATAGGAGGCAATCGCTTCCCACGGTGGCGCCAGTCGCCGTCAACGCGGCAGAGGCACACGCGGTCGCCAACGCCGGTGTGTTATTGTGCTCACTCAGGTGCGCTAGCACAAAGCGAGTGGCACCAGCCTTCAATAGCGTCGGAAGAGCGGTGGCGCATTGCTGATTGGAAAGATGTCCTCCCTCCCCACGGATACGCTGAATCAGCCAATAGGGATAGGGACCGTTGCGCAACATTTCCGGGTCGTGATTGGATTCGATATGTACCGTCTGGCATCCTAAAATAGCATGCAACACGCTGTCGGGAATGAAGCCCAAATCGGTGGTCATTGCCAACGACCGCCCATCCTCGCTGTCAATGCGATAACCATAACATTGACGGCTGTCGTGGGGCGTTTCAAAGGGCGTAATCTGCAATCCCGCCACCGCCAACGAGCGATCGGCAGGCAACGTATAAACCTTCCCGTTTATCGGCAGTTTATCCTCTGCCACCAAACCGTCCAACGTACCCTCAGAGGCCACCACAGCCCATCCGAACTGTTTGCACAACACCTGTAACCCCTTTACGTGATCACTGTGCTCATGGGTCAACAATACCGCACGAATGGTGGCCGGATCAATCTCTCTCTCAAGCAAAGCCTTTTTAATGCGGAGAGCAGACACACCGGCATCAATCAACACACCGCCTTCTGCCGTACCGACATAGGTACAGTTTCCCGAACTACCGGAAAACAATGGACAATACCGCATCACAACGCTCTACCTCCCATCGCAAATAATATGCCGCAGAAACCGCCAAAGGGCAGTCTCTGCGGCACAAATCAAACACTTATTCTTCCTCGTCCTCGATCAGCGAAATCTCCGCACCTAAGCGCATGAGTTTCTGTACGATATTCTCATATCCGCGCTCAATATAGCGGATATTATCAATCTCGGTGACACCTTCCGCCGCCAAACCGGCGATTACCATCGCCGCACCGGCACGCAAATCGTAAGAGGTCACAGAAGCCGCCATCAACTTATCCACACCGGTGATGGTAGCGGAGTTACCATTTACCTCAATTTTCGCACCCATGCGATTCAACTCTTCAGTATAGCGGAAGCGGTTTTCCCAAATACCCTCGGTGATATGGCTGACACCCTCTGCCAGACACAACAGCACAGCGATCTGGGGCTGCATATCCGTGGGGAAACCGGGATGAGGCATCGTCTTGATATTACAGCGCTGCAGAGGACCATTGCAACGCACACGCACCGCGTCATCCATCTCTTCAACCCATGCACCCATCTCGATGAGTTTAGCCGTAATCGACTCCAAGTGCTTGGGAATCACGTTACGTACCAACACATCACCCTTGGTAGCCACAGCCATCGCCATGTAGGTTCCCGCCTCAATCTGATCGGGAATGATGGAGTAGTGGGCGCTATGCAAATACTGCGCACCACGAATTTTGATAACGTCGGTACCTGCACCACGGATATCCGCGCCCATGGTGTTGAGGAAGTTGGCCAAATCAACGATATGCGGCTCCTTCGCCGCATTTTCGATAATCGTCATACCCATAGCGCGCACTGCAGCCAACATAATATTGACGGTAGCGCCTACGCTGACGGTGTCCAAATAGATGGAATTGCCCATCAACTGACTGGATTGTACCTCAATGCAATCTCCCTCTACCGGCGTAACCTCCGCGCCCAACGCACGGAAACCCTTGAGGTGTAGGTCCATCGGACGCTCGCCAAACCAGCAACCGCCCGGCATCGGTACACGCGCACGACCATTCTTACCCAGCAACGCGCCGATAAAATAATAGGACGCACGCATACTACGAGCCAAATCATCGTTGACCTCACAGGTGTTTACGGTAGTAGGATCGATCTCCACCGTATGCTCGTCAATTCGATTCACCTTAGCACCCAAAGACTCCAGCAACATCAAAGAAGTAGCCACGTCTTTAATGGCAGGAATATTCTCAATGCGGCAAGGCTCGTCTGCCAGCAAAGCGGCCGGCAAAATCGCCACAACTGCGTTTTTGGCACCACTGATATCTACGGCACCGGACAAATGGATGCCGCCATTAATACGATATTTTCTCACTATAAAAACACCCCTGACAGCAAATTGTTACAGCAAAAGGGCTGAAGTAAAATTCACGCTAAGAATCGGCAAACAGCACAGATACTACTTACCCGATCCATTATATCACAAATGCTGTCAAAAGTAAATACACGTTTTATCAAAAAAGGAAGTTTTTGTTACCCCTCATAGCGCAACGCCTCCACCGGACGCAATCCGGCCGCCTGATAGGCGGGATAGGCTCCAAACGCCGTACCCAGCAACAATGTCACGCCAAAAACCACCGCTAACCGTGCAATGGGAAACACCGCCGAAAATCCCAACAGTGAACCCCCCAATGCGATCACACCGCATCCTACCAAAAAACCCAACAATGCTCCGCAAAAGCTCATCAATAATGCTCCCGCCAAAAACTCCACCATAATGCGGCCGCGAGTAGCGCCAATGGCTTTTTTGATACCGATTTCACGGGTACGCTCGTTGACAGAAGAAAGCATAACCGTTAGGATACCAAATCCCGACACTAACAAAGAAACGCCGCCAATCGCCGTGAGAACCAGCGATAAAATATTGGCCATCGAGTCCAATCGAGCACGTTGCGTTGCCAAGTCTTCGGTCATCAGCGACCCATAGTCTTCACCGGTGCGTTCCAGCACCCGTTGGATGGTTTCTACCGCCACATCAGACTTGTTCCCGTCACGCAATCGCACCGCAATTTGGTCAAATTCATAAACGCCGGTTACCGATTGCTGAGTGGTATAAGGCAAATAAACCATGTAAGGAATCAGAGAAGTAACGTTTTGCAACAGACTGCTTCCCGTAGCGGTCACGCCTACAATCTTCGTCTCCAGTGTACCATCCTCATAGTAAAGCGACAAATTTTGCCCGACCACATTGGAACGTCCAAATACTTCCAGCGCCAACGCTTCATCCACTACACATATGGCATTCTCTGCCGCCACGTCCTGCGCAGCCAGCATACGTCCGTGCAAAAGCTGTAAAGAGATCACCTGATCTGCACCGGAATCAATACCGCATCCCACCACCGCGTAGGATTTTCCGTCCGCCATTGCCGAAGCAAATTGCAGCGACAGCGGCATTGCCTGACGCACTGCAGATAGCGATCGGATCGAGGTAAGCGCAGACACCGTCAGCCCATCGGAAGCACTCACCGACAAACCGTTGATTCCCATATTTTCCAGTTCACGATTGACCGCCTGTGTACCAACGCCGCCAATACAGATGACCAGCACCACCATTGCCGTTCCAATAGCGATACTGCTGACCGTCAATAGCGTGCGCAACCGCTTGCGGCCCAATGCTATCCATGCACTACGCCACACACCACTCACGATATCGCCTCCGTAACAACCGCTCCGTCACCCGCGACCTTTTCCGGTTCTAGGATCACCGAAGAACCCGCCAATGCGGCGTCGGTTAGCAACAGGCCACGCGGAACTTGTACAGCCCCCTCCACACGTCGTTGATGAGCAACCCCCTCCCGTAACACATAGATGTAGGAGCCTTCCTCATCTGCCAGCACCGCTTCATAGGGTACCAAATACCCCTCTTCCTCCACTGAAGTGATCACTGTGGCCTTCGCCGACAACCCCAAACGAAAGGATTCATCTGCCACACCTATATCCGGCGTCACCACACCCGCCACCACCGTAGTGGAACTGCTGGAAGATGCGGTACAGGAAATCTCGGACAACACACCGGCATACGATGTCTGTTCTAAGCCGTCGCCGCTGATACGCACCCGCATCCCCTCCCGCAAAACACGCACGTCCTTTTCCCGAATAGCAATCCGCACTTGCAGATCGCAGGAACGCACCAACAAGGCACACGGTGTGCCGAATTTTAAGGTCTCCCCCGCTTTGGCGGATACTTCCACCACAACACCATCATCCGGTGCAATCAGCGTATCCTCCATTCCTGCCAACGTCACTTGCGTAACCAAGTCGGTCTCATCGGTATAAGTGGCGTCCTTGTCTATCACCGCCAACACATCCCCTTTGTTTACCCGTTGTCCCGCCGTAACACATACTTCACGGATATGACAGCTGACCGGCGCAAACACACCCACACCGTCCGCCGCCTCCACCACGCCGTTACAAGACACCGTCTGCTCTACCTTCGATGGCCGTATCACCATCGTTCTTACCGTAGGCGGCGCATCGGGAATACGTAACCACACTCCGATCCCCACCGCTGCTACAATCGCTGTTACAACCCAAAACCAATGTTTTCTCATGAATGTCACCTCACATAAATTCACCTCTATTGTGCGGCAACCATCCACAAATATGTGCGCGATAACCGGCGAAAAAATTGGTGTGTTTTGGCAGCAAAAAAGCCGACCTACACAGGTCGGCTTTCCACTTATACGTATTTGGTTTCGGTAACGTCCACAGCGACAGATACCTGCTTCAACTGCGCCAGTACCGCATCGGGGTTGGAGGCGAAGGTCAACAGATCAAGACAAGTCTCTCGCATAAAACCGTCCTTCACCAAACCTTTGAGAATATCATACAGGCGATCAAAGAACCCGTCGATATTATAGAGAATAATCGGCTTTTGATGACGACCCAACTGTTTGAGGGTGTAGAT